>CAIMWA010000601.1 GCA_903845045.1 uncultured delta proteobacterium
CCCGCGGCAGCGCCCGCGGCGGCTCCGGCCCCTCGTCCCGCCGCGGCCCCGGCGCCCGCCCCGCGCCCCGCCGGCGGAGCGATCCCCGCGAACCCCTTCGAGTGACCCTTCGACGCTCGGTGCGCTGCCCTCCGCGGCGCGCCGCGCGCACGTTCCTGCCCCAGGTGTGTCGTCGTCGCGCACCCGGCGCCGACGAGCCGTCGTGCCATGGTGGCGGCCCCTCCGTTGCACCCTCGCGCACACACCATGCCGCGAGCGCCCGCGATGCTGCCGCCGATGCTCCTCGCCGAGCCCTCCGTCGTCGACGCGAGCTTCGAGATCCTGCGGGCGCGCTTCGACGGCGAGACGACGCTCGGCCTCGTCGGACTCCGGCGCGAGCAGCTCTTCACGGCGCGTGATTTCGCCGAGCTCGCGCGCCTGGTCCGCGCGGGCTACCGCCGCGACGACGGGCTGCTCGCGGCCGCCATCGATCGCTTCGTCAACGAGGGCGGAGCCGTGCGCGCCGGCGATGCGTGACCGAGCGAGCGCTCAGCGCCCGGTCATCGCCTCGGGACGCACCAGCCGGTCGAAGTCGTCGCCCCCGAGCACGCCCAGCGCCACGCAGGCCTCGCGCAGCGTGAGCCCCGCGGCGCGCGCGTGCTCGGCGACCCGCGCCGCGGCGTCGTAGCCCACCACCGGAGTGAGCGCCGTCACGAGCATCAGCGAGTTCGCGAGGTGCCGCGCGATCACCGGTCCGTTCGCCTCGATGCCGTCGACGCAGCGCTCTGCGAAGGAAGCGCACGCGTCGGCGAGGAGCTTCACCGACTCGAGCAGCGCGAAGATCAGCACGGGCTTGCAGGCGTTGAGCTCCAGGTGTCCGCCGGCGCCGGCGATGGCGATGGTGGCGTCGTTGCCGAGCACGCGCGCGCAGACCATCACCAGCGCCTCGGCCTGCGTCGGGTTCACCTTGCCCGGCATGATGGAGCTGCCCGGCTCGTTCGGCGGCAGCGTCAGCTCGCCCAGCCCGCAGCGCGGACCGCTCCCGAGCAGCCGCACGTCGTTCGCGATCTTCGTGCACGCCACCGCCAGCCCGCGCAGCGCAGCGCTCGCGTGGACCACCGCGTCGTGCCCCGCCAGCGCGGCGAACTTGTTCGGCGCCGTACGAAACGGCAGCCCGGTGAGCCGCGCGATCTCCGCCGCGACGGCGACGGCGTAGCCCGGCGGAACGTTGAGCCCGGTGCCCACCGCGCTGCCGCCCAGCGCGAGGTCGTAGAGCGGATCGAGGGCCTCGGTGATGCGCGCCTCGGCGAAGGCGAGCTGCGCCGCCCAGCCGCCGAACTCCTGGCCGAGGGTGAGCGGCGTCGCGTCCATGAGGTGCGTGCGGCCGATCTTGACGACGTCGCGAAAGACCTCGCCCCGCGACAGCAGGCTCGCGCGCAGCCTCGCCACCGAAGGGAGCAGCTTCGCCGTGATCTCCTGCGCCGCCGCGACGTGCATCGCCGTCGGGATCACGTCGTTCGACGACTGCGACCGGTTCACGTGGTCGTTCGGGTGGATCGGGTCCTTGCTTCCGAGCACGCCGCCGGCGAGGGCGATGGCGCGGTTCGCGATGACCTCGTTGGCGTTCATGTTGGTCTGCGTGCCGCTGCCGGTCTGCCAGACGACGAGCGGAAAGTGGTCGTCGAGCGCGCCTCGGATCACCTCGTCGGCCGCGCGCTCGATGAGCTCGCAGCGCCGCGCGTCGAGCACTCCGAGGGCGAGGTTCGTGCGCGCCGCGGCCTTCTTCACGACGCCCAGCGCGTGCACGAAGCTCGGCGCGAAGCGCTCGCCGCCGATGCGAAAGTTCTCCAGCGAGCGCTGCGTCTGCGCGCCCCAGTACCGGTCCGCGGGAACCGCGATGCGGCCCATGGAGTCGCTCTCCCAACGCGTGCCCGTCTCGTCGGTGGTCATCGTCACAGCGTCGGCCCCACGCACCCTTCGCGCCAGCGCCCGGCGCGGCACGCTTGCTGCGTCGTGATCGACGCCGCCGCACGCGGCACGGAGGGAACCCCCATGGCCAGCCTCGCGCTCCACGACCACTCGCTCGTCGTCCGTCTCGAAGGCGTCGACCGCCTCCTCGCGATGCGAGGCTCGGTCACCATTCCGCTCGGACACATCACCGGCGTCACCGTGCGACCGGACCTCTCGAAGATGATGTTCATGCCCGCGGGCACACAGTTCCGCGGCGAGCAGCGCGCCGGACGCTTCGTCGTCGGGACCGTCGTCATGGCCGACGGCACGGGCAAGGTGTTCCTCGACGTGCGCGACCCCGCGCGGGCGGTGAGCCTCGAGCTCGCCCGCGACGACTATCGCCAGGTCGTCTTCGAGCCCGACGACCGCTCGCCGGAGGAGGCCAAGGCCTTCATCGATGCCGCCCTCGGCCACCGTACGCCGAGCTCGCCGGCGTCCCTCGCGAAGCCCGCCGACGAGCCGCGCGTCGTCGACGGAGGATCGAGCCGTTGACGATCGCCGATGGAGCGAGCCGCGCTCGCGGCGGGCTCCTCGCGCTGCCGACGGTGCGCGTCATCCCGTTCTGTTCCGTGCAGCACGCACCCCCCGATGACGTCGCCCGCCCACTTCGCGCGCATGGCCGCGCGAAAGTCCGCGAGGGCGAAGGTGTGCGAGACGTGCGGCGCGATCTTCCCCTCGGCCGCCCACGCGAGCACCTGCGCGAGGCGCGGCGGACGCAGCGTCGGATCCATGAGGCTCGAGATCACCGTCGGGCAGCCGAGCACGTCGAGGCCCTTCATCATCACGAGGTTCGTCGGGAGCTGGTTCGCGTTCGGCGCGCCGCGCTCGCCGCGTCCCTTGGCGACGAGCGGCGTCGACGCCCAGCCCACCACGAGAATGCGCGCCCCGAAGGCCACGCACCGCAGGCTCTCGAGCGACACCTCACCCCCGACGCCGTCGTACACCACGTCGACGCCGCGCCCGTCGGTGACCGCCTTCACCTCGTCGCGAAACCTTCGGACCCCGCCCGTCTCGCCTTCGCGCGGCCCGATGTCGACGACGTGGTCGGCGCCCTCGGCCTTCACCACCGCGAGCTTCGCCGCGCTGCGCCCCGTGGCGATGACCGTGGCGCCGAGCAGCTTCGCGACGTGCACCGCGGCGAGCCCCACGGACCCCGACGCGCCGTGCACGAGCACCGTCTCGCCGGCCCGCAGCCGACCGCGCGCGACGAGGCAGTGGTACGCCGTCTCGTAGCTGCCCAGCAGGATCGAGGCCTGGTCGAGGGTGAGCGTTCCAGGCACCGCGTGCAGCGCCTCGACGGGGACCACCGCCCATGACGCGAAGCCGCCCTGCGCGCGGTAGGCGCCGACGGAGCGCGGTCCGGCGGTGAAGCCGTCGACGAGCACGCGATCGCCGACGCGCACCGTGTCCGCCGCCTCGGAGCCGGCGTACTCGACGACGCCCGCGTACTCGAGTCCCGGCGTGTACGGCGGCGTCGGAAGGTGCTGGTACTGCCCGCTCGTCATGAGCAGGTCGACCCACCCCACGGCCGCGCTTCGAATCGCGACGACGACCTCCCGCGGCCCCACCTCGGCGCGGTCCGGCGGCGCCATCGGGACGAGGTCGATGCTCGTGTCGAGGCCCGCCAGCGGGGTCTCGGAGAGTTCGCGGACGACGACGCGGTGACCGGTCTCGGCGGTGCTCATGGTCTCGGGCGGCTCCTTGCGGTGGGGGGCCGATGGTACCTTCGCGGCGTCCATGGCGGCACGCGGGCGCCCCCTCGAATCTGCTACGGTCGCGCGCCGGAGCCGACCGCGAACCCGTGCCCATTCCCGCCGCCACTGCCTCGCCGCGCGCGTCGTGGAACGCCTGGCTCCGCGGCCTGCTGCTGGTGGCCCCGGTGCTCGCGCTGACGGCCCGCTTCGTGGCGCAGAACAGCTACTCGCTCTACGACGACACGTTCATCTACTTCCGCTACGTCGAGAACGTCTTTCACGGCTGCGCGCTGCGGTTCAACTGCGCCGACGCGCCGGTCGAGGGCTTCACGAGCCCGCTCTACCTCGCGGTGCTGTCGCTCGCGCGGCTCGTCTCTCCGGACCTTCGCACCCTCACCCAGGTGCTCGGCGCGCTCTGCACCGCCGCAGGGCTCTCCGTCGCGGTGCTCACCGCCGACGACGCGCGCTTGCTCCGCGGCCACCCCCGGCTGAGCTTCGCCCTCGCCGCGTGCGTCTCGCTGGCCCTCGCGCTCGACCACGTCGTGCTGCTCAACGCCGTGACGGGCATGGAGACCGCGCTGGCGGTGCTCGTCACCACGCTGCTGCTGCGCGCCCTGCTGCTCGAGCGACATCGATGGGTGCCGTGGCTGTGCGTGCTCGCGTGGCTCTGCCGCCCCGAGGAGGCGCTCTTCCTCGTCGTGCTCCCGATCGTCACGGGGCGCGCGCGCTGGCGCCTGTGGATCGCGCCCTTCGCCGCCGCCGCCGCCGTGGAGCTGGGCCGCGTCGCCGTGTTCCACGACCTTCTCCCGAACACCTACTACGCCAAGTCCGGCGGAACGCTCCGGCACGTGGCGCTGGGCGTCGACTACCTACGCACGGTGCTCCGCGAGGCTCCGCTCATCGCCCTCGCGCCCCTCGCCCTCGCGATCCCGCACCTGCGCCGCGCGGTGGCCGGCGTGCTCGCGGTGACGGCGCTGCTCTTCGTGTTCTTCCTGCGCTCCGGCGGCGACGCGTTCCTGTATTCGCGGCTGCCGGCACCGCTGGTGCCGACGCTGGTGCTGCTCGCGATGCACGGCGCCTGCGCCCTGGCGTTGCGCCTTCGCGAGCCCTGGGGAGCGCGCGTGTCCGTCGCCGTGCTTGCGCTCTGCACGGCGTACCTCCCGCTCGACTGGCGCAGCCATCGCTTCGCGCCGACGCACGGCCTCGCGCTCGTGGACCAGTGGGGGCGCCTCGGCCGCTGGCTCCGCGCGAACCATCCGCGCGCGACGGTGGCCGTCGTTCCCATCGGCGCCATCGCGTACTACTCCGATGCGCGGGTCATCGACCTCGTCGGGCTCACGTCCCGCGAGATCGCCCACGCGCGGCGCGGGGTGCCGCCGGAGCGGCTGCGCGCCAACTGGATCGGTCACGAGCGCCACGACACCGAGTACGTGCTCGGCCAGCGCCCGGACCTCATCATCTTTACGCGCACCCGTACGACGCCGTGGCGCGACCTCGCCGAGACCCGCGCGGGGTTCTGGGCCGAGTGGCTGCTGCTTCGCGAGATCAAGGCGGGCCGCGCGCCCTACGTCGTCGACGACGCCGCCCTCGGACCGCGCGAGCACGTGCTGATGTTCCGCCGCATTCCTGGGCCGTAGAGGCCTTCCACTTCTACACATCGCGAGACCGCGACCACCGCTTCAGTTCTGCATGTTGTTCAGCCATCTTGACCCGCCGCGCTCACGCCCGGCAGCAAAGCGTCCGGGCTCTGCGCTTCGCGAACGTACCGGCCGCGGACGGCCGGGC
>CAIMWA010000602.1 GCA_903845045.1 uncultured delta proteobacterium
CCGAATGACCGGCAGCGATGGCTTGCGCGCGGGTGAAGGCGTGATCGCGATCGATGGGACAGGGGTTCACGCGGCGCCGCCGTTCGCCGGGTTCGGCGTGCTGGCAATCAGCATCGCGAGCGCCCTCTTGACGCGCCGCACGAGGTCGCCGCCGAACACGAGGTTGTTGCCCGAGGCGAGCCATACCGTGGTGGCCGCGAAACGCATCACCTCGTCGTTGCGGCCGAAGCGGCGGTCCTGGGCGATCTCGCCCGTGAGGATCATGTCCAGCGCCGCACCGCCGAGCACGCCCGCGACGTTGTCGAGGAGCACCATCGGCAGCCCCGTGGCGGCCACGCTCATGACCGTCTTCTTCATCTCCTCCTCGTTGGGCGTGTACGGCTGGCGGGGCATGGGGCGGCCCGTGAAGAGAATCGCGATGATGTCCGTGAGCTTCGACTTGCCCACGCCGCGCAGGTTGCCGTCGAGAGCGTAGAGCGGCACCGGTCCGGTGATAGCGTGGCGCGCGAATGGCGTGAGCAGCGCGGCCATCCAGACCGCGCGGTGCGCGGGCGTCTCGAAAGGGAAGTCACCGACGAGGTCACGCAGCAGCGCGACGGCGATCTTCACGTCGTCGTCGGTCGGGTGCTCGGGCACGCTCGGCAGTTCACCGTTCGGCACGAGCAAGAGCCGACTCGCGCGGTCATAACCAGCCTCGTGCAGGACCGTGCCGTCGGGCCGCAGGACGGCCGTCTCGACCACGCCCCGCAGCTCGGGAACTCCCATCCAGTGCCCGCGCGCGTGCACGCCGTCCACGAGCCATTGCGGAACGTGCACCGACACCAGTCGCGTGCCGCCGGTTGCGGACGACACCTCCGCGAGCAGTCGGACGTTTCGACTGATGAGCTCGCGGAGCGTCGCCTTCGGGAGAGATTGAATCATCGGGCCGAGCGGGTTCGTGGCCACGCGCACGAGCGTGCCTTCGCGCTGGTAGAAGCCGGTCGCGCGGACAGCCAGCGCGTCGATGACCGCGTCGGCGACGTCGCCCTCCTCGGTAGTGATCATCACCTCCGGGAGTCCCTCGGGGTTCAGTGGCGCTACGGGTTCCCGCTGGGCGACGAGCTCGCGCTGCGCCTCCTTCACGGCGGCGTTCCACTCCCGCGTCGGCACCCCGCGGCTCTTCAGCACCGCGGCGAAGCGTCGAAATTCCACCTTCGAGCCGTACTCGCGCAGTGCCGCTGCGGTCTCGATCGCCTCCTTCGACATGGCGACGTCGGCGTCCGATTCGATCGCCGTGCGAAGCCGTGCGATGCGCGCTCGCACGCCGATGCCCTCATCGGTTTCCGCGCCCGCGGCTCTGACGATCCCGTCGATGGCATCCCAGGCGTCGGCGCCGGCGTGCGTGTGGAGGACCCCTGGCCCGCCGTCAGGTGCGGCGAGCGCATCGTCGATCCCCTTCCACGTCTCAGGCCACGTCTCCACGGCAACATCCCAGCCCTCCTCGGCACACGCTGCGGCGAGGCCCTGCAACGCGTTCGCAACCGCCACGTTCCTGCGCGCATCGCCGTCGAGCGCCAGCCGCACGCGCCGCGTCTTGAGCGTGCGCAGCGCCGTGATGGCCGCGCCGGCATGGCCGACGCCCGGCATCGAAACGGTGAGCACTCGAGTACGCAGCGTCGCAAGGTCCGCCTTGAACTCGCCCTCCGTGATGCGCACCTCGCCCGTGCGCTGCGCGGGGTCGTGCAACGGGACGTGGCAGAGCGCGCCGGGGCTCGACCCGACGGTGTTCGCGGCCTTCGGCCCGGTGAGCCAGAGGTACTTCTTCTCCCCGTCCTGTTCGATGCGCACGCGCACGGCGGCGATTTGACCGGCGACGTCTCGCACCGGAATCGCGAGCCCTTCGAGCGGCGTCATGAACACGTTCGGGGCTTCGCCCTCGCGGTAGAAGCCAGGTACGCTCTCGGCAGGCGTGCCGCCGAGGGCCGCGCGGGCCGC
>CAIMWA010000603.1 GCA_903845045.1 uncultured delta proteobacterium
CGGCGTCGCCGGCGTGCGCGAGGGCCGCGCGGGTGTCGCCAGCGCGCAGCGACGTGCGCGCGAGGCCGAGGTGGTCCCGGGCGTCGGTGCGTCCCTCGGCGGGGGCGCGCTCGACCCGCGCCGCGAGCTCGCCGACGAGCGCCGCGAGGGCCACGAGGTCCCACACGTTGTGCTGCACCACCGGGAGGATGCCCGCGCGGTCGCCGCGCACGAGGTAGCGCCGGTACCGCTCGGGGATCTCCTCGCCGGGCACGTCGCCCACGCGCTCGAAGCGCAGCACGTCGCGCTCGAGGGAGCCCAGCGTGCAGCGCTCGACGCGCGCGCCGTAGATGCGCCGCGCGACATGGAGCAGGTCGAGGTGCGGCGGAAGCGCCGGCAGCGCGACGCGGGCGAGCACGCAGCGCGAGCGGAGCAGCGGGAGGTCGAAGCTCTTGCCGTTGAACGACACGAGCGCCGACGCCGACGCCACGCGCTCGGCGAAGTGCGCGAGCAGCGTCGCCTCGCAGCCGGGCTCGTCGACGAAGAGCTGCTCCACCACGAGGTGCCCCTCGTCGAAGAACGCCATGCCCACGAGGAACGGAATGGTCCCGGTGCCGCCCGCGAGGCCCGTGGTCTCGGTGTCGACGAAGAGCACCCGCGACGGGTCGACGTCGGCCAGCGTCGCGTCGAGGGCCAGCGTCGACAGCGAGGAGCTCCGCGCCGCGAGCGCGCGCTGCACCGGCACCGAGCCATGCCTCGCGTCGGCCTCGAGACGCGCCACCGCGCGGTAGAGCATGCCGTGCCGCGAGTCCGTGGGCGGAAAGGGCCACGGCGTGCCGTCGTGCAGCAGCGTCGCGCCCTCGCTGATGGTGCCGCGGGCGATGCGTCCGCGCCGCCGCTGGAGCTGCGCGCGCAGGGCCTCGAACACCGCCTCACCGTCGGGCGGGGGCGCGTCCTTGGCGCGGGCGGCGCTGATGCGGGAGAGCTTTCGGCGGAGGTCCATCGCGGGGGGAGGGAGCGTACTCCCGCGACGAGGTGGCGGCTACCGGTGGTGCTCCACCGGCGCGGGATCGACGATGTGGAATTCGACGCGGCGGTTCATCGCGCGGTTCGAGAGCGTGATGTTCGGCCGCAGCGGGCGCGTCGGACCGAAGCCCTGCGCCTCGAGGCGCTCGATGCCCACGCCGTGCGTGGTGAGCCACACGAGCACGGCCTGGGCGCGGTGCTGCGAGAGCTCGGTGTTGTGCTCCGGCGAGCCCGTGTTGTCGGTGTGCCCCTCGATGCGCACGCGGTGGATCTGCGTCGCGAGGCGCAGCGTGTCGGCCACCGCCTGGAGCACCGCGTTGCTCTGCGGAAGGATCCGGTCGCTGTTGTTCGCGAAGAACACCTGGCGCGAGATGCGGATGATCCCGCCGCTCACGACGACGAGGCCGGGGCAGCCGTTCTGCCGCGGGTTCGCGTTGGGCGCGCCGGGGCGCTCGGGGCACGCGTCGACGCTGTCGGCCACGCCGTCGCCGTCGCGGTCCGTGGCCGGGCACCCGGGTCGCGACGGGTCCACCAACCCGCCCTGGGGCTCCTGCGGGCACTGGTCGGCGTGGTTGCGCACGCCGTCGTGGTCGTCGTCGCCGTCGGGGCAGCCGCGGCGGTCGGGGTCCGGGGTCTCGCCCGCGGGCTCCGTGGGGCACGCGTCGTCGCGGTCGAAGACGCCGTCGTGGTCGCCGTCGGCGAGCGGGCACCCGCGGCGCGCCTCGTCGGGGTGATCGCCGGGCACCGTGTCGGGGCACGCGTCCTCGGCGTCGACCACGCCGTCGCCGTCGCGGTCCGGCGAAGGAGGAGGAGGCGGCGGGGGCGGCGGAGGAGGAGGCGGTGCTTCGACGTGCGGCGGCGGCGGCACGCGCAGCGCCACGGACACACCCAGCGACAGGTACTGCGCGTTGCCCGGGACGTCGTCGCTCGACGCCACGACGTGCCCGTAGCGCAGCACCGGACCGAGGGCGACGGCGCGGTGCACCGCGAACTCGAAGCCCACGCCGAGGTCGAAGCCGAAGCGGGTCTTGGAGCCCGTCTCGACGACGCCGGCGTTGGCGTCGATGAAGAGGTGTCCGAGCTGCGGCG
Organism: uncultured delta proteobacterium; assembly: GCA_903845045.1. Taxonomy (GTDB): domain Bacteria; phylum Myxococcota_A; class Polyangia; order Polyangiales; genus SCUS01. The sequence goes on from CAIMWA010000603.1 coordinate 2,095, forward strand.
ACCACGGCTCGACGCGCAGACCCAGCGTCACCGGCACGCCGAAGCCGTAGCCCTGGCCCGACGGAAACAGCCAGTAGCCCGCGGAAACCTGCAGCGACAGCGGACCCCAGACGTCGAAGCCGAGGCGCAGCGTCCCCTGCGCGCCGAAGTCGTAGCCGAGGTTGTTGCGCTGCACGTCCGTGACCATGGCGGTCACGCCGAGCTCGCCGCGCAGGGCGAAGCGCTCGAGCACCTGCGCGCTCGCATCACGCGGGGCGAAGCCCGCCGCTCCCACGGCGCAGAGCGCCGCAACGATCGATCCGTTCCGCTTCATCGGCACATCCCCAGGAGGCAGCGCTGCCCCCGCATGCAAGCGCGCCCGCAGGCGCCGCAGTTGTTCTGGTCGAACTGCGTGTTGACGCACGTTCCGGAGCACAGCGTCGTCCCGCCGAAGCACATCGCCGAGCACATGCCGAACTGGCACGCCTGGCCCGTCGGGCACGAGCGCCCGCAGGCGCCGCAGTTCGTCGGATCGGTGAACGTGTTCACGCAGCGCCCGCTGCAGAGCGTGTCGCCGCCGCCGCAGAAGCAGCGCCCGCCGAAGCAGTTGCCCGGGCACGCCATGCCGCAGCCGCCGCAGTTCGCGGTGTCGTTCTGCGTGTTCACGCACGCGCCGGAGCACAGCGTGAGCCCCATGGTGCAGCCCGCGACGCACGCGCCGGCGGTGCACACCTGGCCGGTGGCGCAGGCGTGTCCGCAGGTACCGCAGTTCGTGCGGCTCGTCTGGGCGTTGACGCAGGTCCCGGCGCAGGCCGTCTGGCCCGTCGGGCATGCGCAGCCGCCGTTGGTGCACACCGACCCGCCGGTGCACGCGACGCCGCAGGCCCCGCAGTTGAGGTCGCTGGTCTGCAGGTTCACGCAGCGTCCGCCGCAGAGCGCCTGGCCCGCCGGGCAGGTGCAGCGCCCACCGCTGCACGCCGAGCCGCCGGTGCACGCCACGCCGCAGCCGCCGCAGTTCGCGTCGCTGGTGGACGTGTCGACGCAGGCCCCGGCGCACGCCGTGAGCGCCGCCGGGCACGTCGCGCCGCAGACGCCGCCGCTGCAGAGCTGGTTCGTCGCGCACGCGGTGCCGCAGGCCCCGCAGTTCTGCGCGTTGGTGCGCACGTCGACGCACACGCCGCCGCAGAGCGTCTGGCCCGCGGGGCACTGGCAGCGCCCGGCGTTGCACGCCTGGCCAGCGTTGCAGGCCACGCCGCAGGCCCCGCAGTTGGCGCGGTCGAACTGCGTGAACACGCAGCTCCCGCCGCACTGCGTCTGGCCCGGGAAGCAGTTCATCACGCAGCGTCCGAAGTCGCACACGAGGCCCGCGCCGCAGCGCGTGCCGCAGCCGCCGCAGTTCGATCCGTCGGTGGCGAGGTTCACGCAGGTTCCGCCGCAGCTCGTCTGTCCGGCGGGGCACTGGCAGGCGCCGCGCACGCATGCGCTGCCGCCGGTGCACGCACGACCGCAGGCGCCGCAGGCCGCGTTGCTGCTCGACAGGTCGACGCACGCGCCGCTGCAGTTCGTGAGGCCCGCCGCGCAAGACGCCGCGCAGCGCCCGGCGGTGCACACTTGCCCCGCGGCGCACGCGTTGCCGCAGGCGCCGCAGTTCGCGATGCTGGTCTGGGTGTTCACGCAAGCGCCGCCGCAGTTGGTGGTGCCCGGGTTGCACACGCACGCGCCGGTGCTGCAGACCGTTCCGCCGGTGCACGCGCGGCCGCAGGCGCCGCAGTTCGCGGTGTCGCTCTGCACGTCGACGCACGCCGAGCCGCAGCGGGTCTGACCCGCGGCGCACATGCCCACGCACACGCCGGAGCTGCAGGCCTGGCCCGCCGGGCACGCCATGCCGCACGCGCCGCAGTTGGCGCTGCTCGTGCCGAGGTCGGAGCAGCGCCCGCCGCAGTTCACCGTCGGGACGTCGCACACGCACGCGCCGCCGGCGCAGGTGGTCCCCGCCGCGCAGGCGTTGCCGCACGCGCCGCAGTTCGCGTTGTCGCTCTGCGTGTCGACGCAGGCTCCGCCGCACGCGGTGCGTCCCGACGGGCAGCCGCAGCGGCCGGCGCTGCAGGCGGTGCCGCCGGTGCAGACGACGCCGCAGCCGCCGCAGTTCGCGTTGTCGCTCTGCGTGTTCACGCACGAGCCCGCGCAGGCGACGGTGCCCGACGCGCACACCGCGACGCAGGTGCCGGCGCCGCAGGACTGTCCCGCCGCGCAGGCTCGCGCGCAGGAGCCGCAGTTCGCGGGGTCGGCGGTGGTGTCGACGCACACGCCGCCGCAGAGCGAGCGCCCCGTCGGGCACGCGCAGCTCCCGCCGACGCAGAGGGCGCCGCCGCTGCAGGCGATGCCGCAGCCGCCGCAGTTCGCCGGGTCGCTCGCGAGGTCGACGCAGTCACGGCCGCACGCGAGGCGGCCCGTGGGGCACGTCGCGGCGCAGGCGCCGGCGCTGCACACTTGGCCCGCCGCGCACGCCGTTCCGCAGGCTCCGCAATTCGCGCCGCTCGACTGCACGTCGACGCACGCGCCGCCGCAGAGCGTCTGCCCCGCGGGGCACGCGCAGGCGCCGGCACGGCAGGTGGATCCACCCCCGCAGGTGCGCCCGCACGCGCCGCAGTTGGCGTCGTCGGAGTTGACGTCGACGCACGCGCCGCTGCACGCCGTGAGGCCCGTGCCGCAGGTCGCGCCGCACACCCCGGCGTTGCACACCTGGGCCCCGCTGCACGCCGTCGCGCACGCGCCACAGTGCGTGGGATCACTGCCGAGGTCGACGCATCGGTCACCGCAGCGGGTCGTTCCCGCCGGGCACACGCACGCGCCGGCGCTGCACGCTGCTCCGCCGGTGCACGCCGTGCCGCACGCGCCGCAGTTCGCGGCGTCGGCGTTGAGGTCGACGCAGGCGCCCGCGCAGGCGCTCAGACCCGCGCCGCAGGTGGTGCCGCAGACCCCGGCGTTGCAGACCTGGGCCGTCGCGCACGCCGTGCCGCACGCGCCGCAGTTGCGCGGGTCGCTCTGCACGTCGGTACAGCTCCCGGCGCACGACACCTGGCCAGCGCCGCAGACGGTGCCGCCGTCGCCCGGGGTTCCGTCGACGGAGACCGCGTCGGCGGGGGCGTCCATCACGGCGACGTCCATGCCGCCGTCGGTGACGGGCACGTCGACGACGCCGGTGTCGGAGCCGCCATCGGCGACCGCAGCCTCGACGCCGAGGTCGGTGGTGACCTCGGGCGTGCCGAGGAGGGCGCGCCCGTCGCATGCCGCGAACGCCCACAGCGTCGACGACAGAACCAGCCAGTGACGGTAGGAACTCATGGAATTCTCCGGGTGAAAGCCCCGCGGCAAAGGAACGATGCCAACAGCGTGGCGGCATCGAACACCAGTTCCGAAGGGTGGCGCAAGCGCTGCGTCGGGGTCACCCGAAGAAGGCGGCGGGGATCAGCGGCGGCGGCGGCGCGACGGGCGGTCCGCGGCGTCGTGGGCCTCGGGGATGACCGCGTCGGGGGTCTCGGCGTCGACGGGCTCGTCGGCCTCCGTCGCGAGCGGCGCGGCCTCGACGAGCGGCACCGGCGCGGCGACGGCGCTCACCTCCGCCACGACGTCCACCGGCGCCGGGGCGGCGACCTCATTCGGAGCCGGCGCGCGCAACGCGTCGGCGCGGGCGATGCGCATCAACCCCACGCGCTCGAGCAGGGCGTCGACCTGCACCTCGGCGCGGGTCTCGACCTCGCGGGCCCACACCGGCACCGTCGTCGCGGCCTGCTGCAGCGTCTCGCGAGCGCGCGAGAGGGTGCCGAGGGCAATCTGCCGGGCGGCCTCGATGCGGGCCGTCGGATTCGTCGAATGCGTCTGCGTCTCCATGCGTCATCTCCTCCGTCGTTGACTCGACGCGTCATAGATAGCCTAACGCACCGCGTTGTCAACGGATGCGCGGTGGATTTGGGTGCGTTCCGGGTACGATGACGCGCATGCGGCGTACCTCGCGGAGGCCTCGGCGGCCGGGCGTGCGTCCTCCCGCGGTGCAGACCGGGGCGCTGGCGCATGTTCCCGCGTTGGACGGCCTGCGCGGGCTCGCGGTGCTGGGGGTGCTGGCGTTCCACGCCGGGGCGCTGCGGGGCGGGTTTCTCGGCGTCGACCTGTTCTTCGTGCTGTCGGGGTACCTCATCACGGCGCTGCTCCTGGCCGAGCACGCGACCGCGGGGCGCATCGACCTCCGGGCGTTCTGGGTGCGCCGCACGCGGAGGCTGCTGCCCGCGCTGCTCGCGTTGATGCCGGCGATCGCGTTGTACGCGGCGATCTTCGCGCGGCCGCGGGAGCTCGCGGCGGTGCGGCGCGACGCGCTGGCGACGCTGGGCTACGTCTCGAACTGGGCGTCCATCGTCGCGGGGCGGAGCTACTGGAGCCTGTTCACGGCGCCGTCGCCGCTCGAGCACACCTGGAGCCTCGCCATCGAGGAGCAGTTCTACCTCGCGTGGCCGCTGTTGCTGCGGTTCGCGATGCGCGGGGCGGCGCGTCCGGCGCGACGAACGCTGGCGCTGGCCGCGGGGCTCGGCGCGGTGTCCGCGGCGTCGCTCTGGCTCCGCTGGAACCCTTTGGACGGCTCCCGCGCATACCTGGGCACGGACACGCGCGGCGCGGCGATCCTCGCGGGCTGCGCGCTGGCGGCGGTGCTGCACGACGGTGAAGGTGCGCGGCCGTTTCGGGCTCGCGCGCGACGCCGGGCGGGGACCGTGGCAGCCCTCGCAGCGATGGTCCTCGCCGCGGCGTGGACCTTCGCCGACGGCGAGCGAGCGCTGCTGTATCGCGGAGGATTCTGGGCGACCGAGGCGTGCGTCGTCGCGCTGCTGGTGGCGGCGCTGCGCGCGCCCAAGAGCGCCGTCGCGCGGGCGCTCGCGTGGGGGCCGCTGCGCTCCGTCGGGGCGGTGAGCTATGGCGTGTACCTCTGGCACTGGCCGCTCTTCGTGGTGCTCACGCCGGCGCGCACGGGGCTCGACGGGCTGGCGCTCGCAGGGCTGCGCGTCGGGCTCACCTTCGCGGCAGCCGCGGCGTCGTACCGATGGATCGAGCAGCCGGTGCGCCGCGAGGGGTTCCCGACGAAGCACCCGGCGGTGCTCGTCGCGGCGGCGATGGTCGCTGCTGCGGCAGCGGTGATGTTCGCCACCCGTGGGGCGCCGACGGCGTCGACGCAGAGCGCGGGCTGGCCCGCGGCCCCGCGTGGGGCCAAGCGCGTGCTGGTGCTCGGCGACTCCGTGGCGACGAGCCTCGGCGAGGTGCTCGCGGGCATCGCCGCCGAGGGTCCGTTGTCGGTGGCGGTGCGCGGCGTCGAGGACTGCTCGATCCTCGAGTCGCGGTACCGCACGCTGTCGCTCTCGCGGTTTCCGCACGTCGGCGGGAGCTGCGACCGGCGCTGGGCCGAGCAGGTGGCCGCGCTGCGTCCCGACGTCACGGTGGTGCTGCTCGGGGGAGGATTCTTCGCGCCCGCGCAGATCGACGGCGGCTGGCGATCGGCGTGCGACCCGCGCTGGGACACCGCGTTCCGCGAGCGCCTCGTCGCGGACCTGCGCACCCTCGACGCGTACAGCCCGCACATCGTCCTCGCGACGGCGCCGTACCCCGCGGGGATCTGGGCGGGCGTCGAGTGGGTTCCGCGGGTGGCGTGCTACCAGCGCGTGCTGCGCGAGGCCGCCGCGGCGGTGCCCGGAGTGGTGGTGGCCGACCTCGCGGCGGTGGCCTGCCCCGCCCCCGGATGCGACCGCGACCCCCGCTACGCCCGGCTGCGCGACGACGGCCTGCACTACGCGGCGCCCGGCGCGCTCCCGGTGGCGCGGTGGCTGCTGCCGCTACTGCGCTGACCCGTCGACGCCCTCGGCGAAGACCCACCACGAGCCGTCGCGGCCGCGCACGCGGACCCTCGTTCGTCCGCCCAGCCAGCGGCGCTCCACGACCTGCACGGCGGTGCCCGCGGGGAGCAGCTCGACGCCGGGGACGCGCAGCATCTCGGCGCGCTCCCAGTGCCCGAAGACCTGCGCGGCGAGGCGCTGCGCGCGGTCGATGCCGTCGCGCGTGGGGCTCGCCGGGAGCTCGTCGGGGAGCAGCGTCCACGCGCCCTCGCGACGCGCCGGAGCGCGCGGTGGGTCCGGCGGAACGGGCCACGCGGCCGTCTCGCATCGGCGCACCTCAGCGGCGGTGAGGGGCACCGCGCGAGGCTGCACGAGCGCCCCGCGGCGCGTGAGGAACACGTTGGCGCGGAAGCACTCGAGGTACCCCGGCGGGGCCTCGCGGTCATGGGCGAGGTAGCGCTGCACGCGGCTGCGGAGCGGCGTGTGCGCGACGACGGCGTCGTTGAGGCCGAAGGGGTCGAGCACGTTCACCGTCGGAAGCTTCCACGACGCGACGCCCGGCGCGCGCACGATGGCCACGGGCAGCGGATCGGCCGCGGGACCCGGCGCGCGCACGTTCGCGAGGTCACGCTCCAGGGAGCGATGGAACACGGCGTGCTCCTGGTGGCGCACGCAGACGTACCGAAGGATCAGCCACGACTGCAGCTCGTCGAAGGCCTCGGCGTAGGGCCGCAGCAGCGCCGGGAAATGCGGCGCCACGCGGGCGGTCAACAGGTACGTGTCGTCGCGCGATGCGAGCGCGTGCGTCAGGGACCAGTGGGTCCACGGCACGGGGTACGAGGCGAGCGCGGCGGCGACGAGGGCGGCGGCGGCGGCCCGCGGCGAGGCGTCGAGGCGCCCGAGCAGCCACACGAAGGACAGCCACAGCGGCAGCACGAGCACGCTCAGCACGCGGTACTCGAAGTGGTCGCCGCCGACGACGAGAACATAGTAGGCCGTGTAAGCCGCCAGCGTCGCGGGGACCGTCACGGCGCCCAGCGAGCCTCGTCGCGCGGCGGCTTCACGCAGCGCCGCGACGATCCTCGCGGGCTCGCGCAGCGCGGCGCGGTGGCGCACGGCGACGGCCACGGCCAAGGCGATCCACGCCCAGACGGCGTACTCGAGGACGAAGGAGAGGAGGTACCGGGCGCCCGCCGCGGGCCACGGCGCGGCGACCTTGGCGTAGTAGGTGTTGGGCAGCCACTGGCCGTAGAACGCGCGGCGCCACGCGACGTGCGCGACGACGGCGAGCAGCGGTGTCATCGCCACGAGGTCGCGGCGCGGGAGGCGTCCGCGGCGCGCGAAGACCGCAGCGAAGATGGCGACGGTCGCCGCCACGAGGAGCAGGCCGTCGGGGCGCGTGAGCGCGGCCAACGCGGCCGTCGACGACAGCGCCAAGAGCCATCGGCGCGAGCCCTGCGACGTCACGAAGTGCGCGGCGATCCATGCGGTGACCAGGGCGTTGAAGAGAGCCGTCTCGAGGCCCGAGCTGGTCCACGCGAGGAAGGTGCGGTTGGTGACGGTGGCGACGAGGGCGAGGGCCAGCAGCGGCAGGCGCCACGGCACGAGGCGCGGCGGCAGGCGCAGCGCGAGGCCGATGCGCAGCCCGAGCGCGAGCGTCGCGTACGCGCAGAGCAGCAAGATGCCGTTGGCGCACTCCGGCGGGGTCATCCCGGTGAGGCGCCAGACGACCTCGAGCAGCGCGACGAAGAGGAAGCTCGTGTAGCCCTCGACGGGCGCGAAGGGCGCGGGGTTCCAGACGTACCCGTGGCCGAGCACGGCCTGCGCGACGTAGCGGAACGCGATGTGCGCGTCGTCGGTGAGGAACCAGAACGCGCGCCACCCCGCCCACAGCCCCGGGACCAGCGCGACGAGGGCGACGACGGCGGCGCTGCGGGCGATGCGCGCGGCGTCGGCGGGCTCGGCGCGAGGTGCGGACGACGGCGCAGGCGCGGCGGCGCGCGGGCGGCGGGAACGTTGGGACGACGGTCGCGGGCGGGACATCGAGGGCGTGCTCAGGGCGCCGCGGGCGCGTCCCGGGCGGCGAGCGCGGCGACGATGCGGCGGCGGAGATCCTGCGCGATCTGGAACGCCGGGTCGATGCGCAGCGCGGCGTCGATCTCGACGAGCGCTTCGTCGAGGCGCGCGGGCTCGCACTTCAGGATCTCCTCGGCGCGGAGCCAATGCTGCCGCACGGGGTCGCGCTCGGCGGCGACGGCGAGGCGGTACTGCTCCGCGGCGTCGTCGAGGCGGCGGCGGCGGGCGAGCACGCGGGCGTAGGTGTACCGGGTGATGGCGGTGGCCCCGACCTCGTTGGCGCGGCGGTGAAAGAGCTCGGCGTCGTCCTCGCGGCCGAGGCCCTGCGCGGCGAGGCCGCAGGTCACGAAGAAGCCCCCGGCGCCGGGAAGCGGGTCGGCGACGCGGGCGCGGCAGTACGTCACGAGCTCCGCGGCGTGGCCGCCGGCGAGCCAGGTGGCGCTGAAGAGCCGCAGCGCGTCGGCGTTGTCGGGCCGCGCGTCGACCTCGGCGCGGAACAGCGCGAGCTCGGCGTGCCACACCTCGTTGCGCGCGCGGGTCTGCATCGCGAACAGCGCCGCGACGGCGGCCACGGCGACGGCGGGACGGCCCGAGCCGAAGCGTCGCAGCGCCCACGCGAGGCCGAAGGCGACGGCCACCGCCGCGCCCGCCGACGGGAGGTACACGTAGCGCTCGGCCATGGGCTGCGCTCCCGCGAGGCGCGTGAAGATGCGCGTCGTCGGCGCGAGGGCCACCGCGAAGAGCGCGAGGCCCAGCGCCACGCCCGCAGCGCGCGCTCGCAGCTTCCAGAGTGCGGCGCCGTACCCCGCCGCGAAGAGCACGGCGACGGGCACCGCCTCGGCGACGTAGTCGGTGCGCACGGCCCGCAGCGGCGACGGCCAGACCAGCAGCGCCGCGCTGTCTCGAAACGCCGTGAGGGCGAGGGCGACGGCGTCGGCGAAGGTCCCGACGGCGGCGACGGAGGGGGCGCCGGCGGAGCGCATCGCGCCTCGGGCGGCGAGGTAGATCGCGAGCGGCGCGAGGAGCCACAGCAACGGGAGGAGGCGGCGCGCGCGCTCCCGAGGCGCCACGTCGCGGAGCAGGAACGCCCCCGCCAGCGCCAGCAACGCCGGGAGCGTGGCCGCGCTCTCCTTGCAGAAGAGCCCCGCGAGATAGAGCAGCGCGCACGTCACGACGGTGCGCCGCGGCCGTCGCTCGAAGCCCGTGACGAAGAGCGCGAGGGCCCCGAGCACCGCGGCCGTGGCGAGCACCTCGGAGCGGTTGAACACCGAGTCGACGGCGTCGGTGTGCACCGGGTGCACCCCGAAGAGCAGCGCCGCCCCCGCCGCCGCGAGTCGATGCCGCGGCGCCGCCCCGCTCTTCGCGCGATGCCGAAGCAGCGCCAGCGCGAGCGCGTAGACGAGCAGCGTCGCCCCGACGTGGAGCGCGATGCTGGTGCGGTGGTACGCGGCGCGGTCGCCGGGATGCGCGATGTCGTCGGCCACGAAGGACAGCCACGCGAGCGGGCGGTACGGGCTCGTCGCCTCGCGCCGCGCGGGCCACGCGTCCTCGCGGAACAGCCGCGTCGCGGTGTGCGCGAGTGTCTCGCCGGCGGGGCGCGGGATCGGGAGGAACTCGCCGTCGTCGAAGATGAAGAGGTCCGGCGCGGCGTTGCCGAATGCGAGCGCGGTGAGCAGCGCGACGACCACCGGCAGGAGCCACGACGGCATCGCGGCGCGGGCTCGCTCCCCGGGCGCCGGGGCCGACGCGCGCCGACGACGCGCCGAGGCCGTGCGGGATCGCATGGGGTTCAGCCCGGGTCTCGGGCGCAGACGTTGCCCACGCAGAGCAGCCCGTTGCAGCAGTCGGCGGCGGCGGAGCACGTCGCGCCGTCGCGGTGGCACATCGCCGGGGGCGGCGGCATGCACACGAAGCCCCCGCCGGGGCCGGCCTGACAGAGCCCCGAGCAGCACTCGCTCGACACGCCGCAGACGGTGCCGTTCATGCGGCACGCGACGGGAGCCCAGAACGCCGACATGTTCTCGACGTGCGCGTCCTGGCCAGGAAGCCAGTAGGCGACCTCGCTCGGATCACCGGCGCTCGTCGGGTCGTGGCGCACCGCGGTGACCCAGATCTGCCGGCGCCGCGTGCCGCGGGTGCCCACCTGCGCGTTGCCGTAGTCGCGCCGCGAGTAGAACGCGAGCCAGTAGTATCCGCCGGCGTCGAAGGGCGAGAAGTTCGGCCAGTACGCGCTGGGCTCGCCGGTGCCGTTGGCGTGGTCCAGGGGCGTCGATGCGGCGTCGGGCATGGCGTCGACGGAGGTGAGCTCCAGGCGCCCCGGATACCGCGCCGCGCCGTTGCCGCCGCGGGAATTCGTGCCGTGCTGGAACGCGATCCAGCGGTTGTCGGGGGAGAACGTCGGGTGCGCGTCGGCCACGAGGGCGTCCGGCGCGGGAGCCGGGTCCGTGGTGCCGCGGTGCACGATGCGCGGCGGACCGAAGCTGTTGGTGCCCGTGCGCGGAACGACGGCGACGTCGCCGCGGGTGAAGTCGACGGCCCAGCCCTGGTTGGTGTTCAGCACCATCGCGACGCTCATGCCGTCCGGCGACCAGTCGGGGTGCGCAGCATGGTCCGCCGGGAGCCCGCTGTCGGGGACCACCGCGCCGGTGGCGCGATCGAGGAGCGCCATGCTGTTGCCGGTGTTGATCACGAGCAGCGCCGAGTCCGGCGAGAACGTCGAGAAGAGGTACCGAAGGTCGCTGCGCGGCCCGTACACCGTGGGTGCCGGGTCCGCCGCGAGCGACGACGACGTGAGGTCGATGGCCACGGACTCCTCGCCGCCGCCCCACACCTCGGCGCTGAGGTAGCGCCCGTCGCGCGAGACGGCGTGGCAGGCGATGCAGCGCGTGCCGTCGTTCGTCGCCGGCGGCGTGCTCGGGGGCTTGGGCGGAGGGTTCGGCACCGTCAGCGAGCGCGCGCCGGTCAGCGCGTCGAGGCGCATGAGGTGACCCTCGGAGAGGTCCCAGTAGTAGATCGTTCCGGAGAGCACCGCGCGGGCGACGCGCACCGTCACCGGCGCACCGAGGATGCGCTGGCGCATGGCCGCGTCCCAGCGCTCGACGGTGACGGTCATGGCCTCGCCGGGGTCGCTCTCGAGCAGCGCGCGCCACGCCGTCGCGTCGACCGCCCAGTGGAACCCGAAGTCGGCGCCGGTGTGCTGCACGTAGCCCGACACGTCGGCGTGCGGCTTCACGAGGTGCACGCGGTAGAAGTCGCCGGCGTTGCCGCCCTCCCACTGCACGTCGAGGGGGGGCAGGTTCGCGGGGATCACCACGCCGTCGAGGGGGTAGTCGAGGGTGGGCTGCCGCGCCGCATCGGGCACCGAGGGCTGCGTGAAGTCGTCGACGACGTCGCTCACGAGGTGATCGCCGAGCACCGTGCGCTGCACCCGCACGTCGACGGTGGCCGTGGCCATCATCACCGCGCCGCCGCTTCCGGGCACCTGCACCGAGAGCGTGAGCTGCGCCCCGGCGGCGCCCCCGGCGGTGACCACGCCGCTGTTCGGATCGACGGTCGCGGCCAGCGAATTCGGCAGCGACCACACGCCCGTGGAGAGCGTCGAGTGCGTGCCGTCGTTGAAGGTTCCGACGACGGTGAAGGTCTGCGTCGCCGGGGTGCCGTCGTGCACGGTCAGCGTGGCCGTGGCGGGCTCCACGGCGATGCTCGCGAGGGCGCGGATGGGGATCGCGTCACGCACCGCGGAGCCGTCGCGCCCGAGCCCGAGATCGCTCGCGGGGCGGTCCATCGTGGCGTCGCTGCGCCCGGCGTCGAAGCCCGCGCAGAGAACGCCCGCGCCGCAAGCCGGCACGGTGTCGTCCGGAGTGCACGCCGCGGCGACGAGGGCGGCGGCGGCGGCGAGCGGAGCGCGGGTCTTCACGCGCGGATTGCAGCGCATGGCGGGGCTCCGACGCAAGCGCCGCGCGCTGGGGACGACGCGTTCGCCCGAGGCGTGCTACGTCGAGGCGTGGTCCACGTCGTCCTCCCGCTGCTCTGTGCCGGCGCCATGCCGTTCGTGTTCACCGGCATCGCCAAGGCCGGGAGCTTCATGCCGAAGGACAACCACGAGACCCGGCGATGGCAGTCGCAGCTCACCGGCTGGCGGCAGCGGGCGCACTGGGCGCAGCTGAACTCCTTCGAGGCGTTTCCGGTCTTCGCGGCGGGGGTGATCGTGGCGCACCTCGCGGCGCCGGGAAGCTCCGCGGCGGCCATCGCTGCGTGGGGCTTCATCGCTGCGCGCGTCGTCTACGGGGTGTGTTTCATCACCGACCAGGCGACGCTCCGCTCGCTCGTGTGGACGCTCGGCATCGCGTGCACCGTGGCGCTGTACGTGATCGCGCTGATGCACTGAACATCCATTTCGCGCGCGATTGCCTTCGCCGCGGGCTGAAGCCCTTCCACTTCTACAGATCGCGAGACCGCGACAACAGCTTCAGTTCTGTAGGTTGTTCAGCCATCTTGACCCGCCGCGCTCACGCCCGGCAGCAAAGCGTCCGGGCTCTGCGCTTCGCGAACGTACCGGCCGCGGACGGCCGGGCCTGGGAC
>CAIMWA010000604.1 GCA_903845045.1 uncultured delta proteobacterium
ATAGGAAGTGCAATACGTCAAGCGAGTCGGCGAGGCGACAGAACATGCCTTGTACGAAGCCCCGCGGCCCGCTGACGTCCGTCAGCCCCCGCGCCGAGGCCCCCGTCATCGCCACGCTGGCGCCGCGTGGACCGGCAGCGCGATGGTGGTCGCGGTCGGACGCTTCCTCGGGCCGGGCGCCCCCACCGACGGTCCCATCGGCGGCGGTCGGTGGCAGCCCTGAGGGCGGCTGCGCAAACCGCATGTTTCGGTGCATTTCACCGTCGCGGGCGCCGTTAGTCACGCCGTGACCACTCCTTGGCATCCGCCCGTCGATCGCTGAACGACGCAACGGAACCCTGCGTCGCGATCCCGACCCTCAGCGCGCGTCGAGGTGGTGTCGCAGGAACTCGACGATCACGCCACGTGCGAGCTGCTCGCCGAAGCCGCCGCGGCGCACGTCGAAGCCGTGATCGGCGAAGGGCACCCAGAGCGTCCGGACGTCGCCGCCATGCGCCCCGAGCGCCGAGACGAGACGCTCGGCGTTCTGCATGCGCACGCAGCGTTCGCCCGTTCCGTGCACCACCAGCGTCGGCGGAACGCGGCCGTGCACCCAGCTCTGCGGGGTCCCCATGCGATAGGCCTCGGGAGCGGTCTCCGGGGTTCCGCCCAGGTAGGCCTCGAGCGCGGCGGTTCCCTCCACCACGTCCGGGACGAACGGGTGCGCGTGCGACCAAGCCAGGTCCGTGGGGCCGTACACGGACACCACCGCGCGCAACGGCGCGCCTGCGGCCACGCCGCACGACGGGGCGATGCGGTCGTCGGAGTACGCGGCCACGAGCGCGATCTGCGCGCCTGCGGAGCGCCCCAGGAGCGCCCCGCGATCGGGGTCGAGGCCGAACTCCGCGGCCCTCGCGCGGACCGCTCCGACCAGGCACTTCACGTCCGCGATGGCCGCGGGAAACCGCGCCGCGGGCGCGAGGCGGTAGGTCACGTCGACGACGGAGATGCCCGCGTGGGCGAGGGCGTGGGAGACGTGCGCGGCGTCGCCCTTGTCCCCCGATCGCCAGCTCCCGCCGTGGACGACGACGACGAAGGGATGGGGTCCCCTCCCCGGCGCGCGATAGAGATCACCCCGCAGACCGGGAGCGAGCGCGATGTCACGCTCCACCGGGACCCGCGGCCCCATCGGTCCGGTCATCCAACCCATGAGGGAGAACGGCTGGCGCTCGCGCCGAAACGCGCCGGCGGCGGCGATGGCGGGCGCGAGTCCCGCCGCCATTCCCAGCAGCGCGAGGGCCTGCACCGCTGGCTGTCCCCTGCCGAGGAGCAGCGCACCGGCGCCGGTCACGCCGCCCAACAGGCATGCCTCCAGCGCGGCGAAGTGAAGCATCCACGCCGTCCACGTCGGCAGCGGGACATAGATCAGAAACGCTTGGACGAGCGACGCAACGAGCAGGATGCGAGCGAGCACGCGCGGCACTGTCGCACGAGAACCCGACGCGCGGTCAGTGCGGCGGCGGGGGAGGGGCATAGGCGTTGACCCATTGCCGCCGTTCGCCCGGCCCATGAAATGGGCATGGCTACCTTCGGCAAGCCTCTGACCTCCTGACTCCCGCCTAGCAATCGCCTTTGTTTCAGGCACTTCAAATCGATTCGGCGCCGTCGATTCTCGGGAATTCTCTCGCCCGCGCGCGCGTTGAGGCGACGATGG
>CAIMWA010000605.1 GCA_903845045.1 uncultured delta proteobacterium
AGGTCGTGCAGCGCTTCCTCCGCGAGGCCGAGATCGTCGCGCAGATGGAGCATCCGCACATCGTCGGCGTCTTCGACGTCGGCGTGCACGACGAGCAGCCGTACATCGCCATGGAGTTCCTCGATGGCGAGAGCCTCGCGGGGCGCATCGAGCGGGGCGGTCCGCTGCCCCGCGAAGAGGCCGTGGACCTCTTGCTCGGGGTCATGTCGGCGGTGGCGGCGGTGCACGAGAAGGGCATCGTCCATCGCGACCTGAAGCCCGACAACGTGCTCGTCGCGCGGCTCTCCACGGGCGGCACGCAGCCCAAGCTCCTCGACTTCGGCATCGCGAAGATCCGCGAGGCCGAGCGCTCGCTCACGCTGACGAACGCGGTGATGGGGACCCCGCTCTACATGTCCCCGGAGCAGGCGCAGGAGTCGAAGCACATCGACGGGCAGAGCGACCAATGGTCCCTCGCGGTGATCCTCTTCGAGTGCCTCACGGGCACGAACCCCTTCGTCGGCGACAGCCTCCTCGCGGTGCTCAACGCCATCACGCAGCGCCCGATCCCGATGCTCCGCGCGTACGCCCCGGAGCAGCCCGAGGCCCTCGAGAGCGCGCTGCTCCGCGCGATGGAGCGCGTGCCGGCGGCGCGGTGGCCGTCGGTGCGGGCGTTCGGCGGGGCGATCCTTCCGTTCGCGTCGGCCGCGGGGCGGATGCAGTGGGGATCGTTCTTCGGTGCCGTCGCGCCCGGCCCGTCGGAGCCCCTTCGCAGCGGCGCGGCGCCGGCGGTCCTGGCCTTCGAGGAGACGCTGGCGAAGCCTGGCGCCGTCGTCGCGACCCTCGAGCCGACGACGCGATCGGCGCTCGACCTCGGCGCGAGGTCCTCGGCGCGGCAGAGGGTCGCCGCGGCGGCGGGGTTCATCGCGTGCATCGTGGCGGGAGGCGCCTGGTAGAGCTCGCGCGCGACGCCGCCGCCGCATGCGACGACGGCTGTGAGCGCGGTGCCGGTCACGGCCACGCGCCACGCGGCGGCAACGCCGGCGGCGACGGTGACGCCGAGCGAGCCGGTGGCCCGGACCGTGGTTGCGGCGACGCCGGTGCCCGTGGTGCCGACGCCCCCCGCGCCCGCTGTTGTGGACGAGGCTTCGGCGCAGCCGGGACGGCACCATCACGGGCGGTCGTCGGGTGCATCGCGCGCCGCGCACCCTTCGGGTCATGCGAGGCGGCATGCGTCGGCCGCGGAGTGTCCCAACGGCATCTGCGCGCCGGATTGAGAGGGGCCGGAGGAGCCGTATGCGTGCAAGGGTGGCGGCGGTTTTGGCGGCGGTTTTGGCGGCGGCGTGGGTGGCGTGCGCCGGTGTGGCTTCGGCGCAGTCGCACGGCGGCGGCGACGACTACGCGCGGGCGGCGCAGCTTCGTCGGGAGCGCCAGCCGGAGCAGGCCCTCGCGCTGTACGAGCAGCTCGCGACGCGCACCGGAGACGCGCGGGCGCTGGGCGAGCGCGGGATCACCGAAGCCCAGATGGGCCGCTGGGTGGCCGCCGAGGAGCACCTCGTCGCCGCGCTCGCCGACGAGGATCGCTGGATCCGGCACCACCGTTCGGCGCTGCAGGGCGCCCTCGAGGCCGTGCGCACACACCTCGCGGACCTCGTCGTCGCGTGCAACGTCCGCGGCGCGGCGCTGCGGGTGAACGGGGCGGTGTGCGGCGCGCTGCCGCGCACCACGGCGGTGCGGGTTCCCCTCGGGCCGGTGGTGCTCGACGTCACGGCCGAGCACTTCGAGGCGCACCGCGAGACGCTGCAGGTCACCGAGCGCTCGCACCGCGTCGAGGTGACGCTCGTTCCCGAGGCGGCGGCCGTGGCGGTCGCGCCGGTGGTGGCTCCGGCGGTGGCTCCCGTCGCGACGGTCGCGGCGCGAGTGCCGGTCCCGGTCGTGGCGACGACGACGCCCGTGCCGAGCGCTCCGTCGAGCGGCGCGCTGCCCGCGCTGCGCATCGCCTCGTTCAGCCTCGCCGCAGCGGGGATCGCGCTGGGCATCACGGGCTACGTGCTCTCCAGCGCTGCGGTGGACTCGTACAGCGCGGCGTCGTGCCAGTACATGAACGGCACGCCGTCGACGGAGTGCCAGGGCTTCGCGAACAGCTTTCACGCCACACAGGCGATGGAGACCGGCGCCTTCGTCGCGGCCGGCGTCTTCGCGGTGGGCGGCGCCGTGCTGCTCTTCGTGCACCCCTCACGGACCGCGACGCATGCGTCGGCTTGGTCCTGCGGGCAGGGGCCGGGCAGCTACGGGGTGAGCTGCGGGGCTCGGTTCTGACGGCGAGCCCGGCTCCCGAGCTCGTGACGGAGTGCCACAGGTCCCCGCGCTGGCGCGCCAACCCCGCGACAGATTGGCGCTACCGTGCATTCGCCACATCGAAGAACGCCGGGGATTCGACGACGGCACGACCGCTGCTCAGGTGCGCGGCCATGACGAACATCCTCCATTCCAGGTTCAGCGTGCTGTCGTGCGGCCTCGCCCTCGCGCTCTCGTCCGGCGTCGCCGCCGCCGATCCGCCCGAGGCGACGCGCTCGGTGCATCGCCTCGACGTCTCCGTGACGACCCTCGACGACGGCGCGCACGCCGCGCCCGCGACGTACACCCTCATCCTTCAAGAGAACCAGACGGG
>CAIMWA010000606.1 GCA_903845045.1 uncultured delta proteobacterium
ATGGAGCGCTTCGCCGGCCGCATCGTGCACCCGCAGTCCTGGACGCCGGACGTCGAGTACGCGGGCAAGCGCGTGGTGCTCATCGGCAGCGGCGCGACGGCGGTGACGCTGGTGCCCGAGCTCGCTCGCGAGGCCGCGCACGTGACGATGCTGCAGCGCTCGCCGACGTTCCTGTTCACGCGCCCGGAGGCCGACGTCGTCGCCGACTGGCTCCGCGCGCACGTCCCGATGGAGGCCGCCTACGCCGTCGTACGGTGGAAGAACGTGCTCCTCGGCATGGCCTTCTTCGCGTACTGCCGCCGATTTCCGGCCGCGGCGAAGAAGTTCCTGGTCGACAACGTGCACAAGGAGCTCGGGGGCTTCGTCGACTTCGCGCGGCACTTCACGCCGGACTACGGACCGTGGGACCAGCGCGTGTGCCTCGTGCGCGACGGCGACCTCTTCGAGGCGCTGCGCGACGGGCGCGCGTCCATCGTCACGGACCACGTCGAGACCTTCACCGAGAAGGGCGTGCGGCTCCGCTCGGGCAAGGAGCTCGAGGCCGACCTCGTGGTCACCGCCACGGGTCTCAAGGTGAAGTTCATGGGCGGCATCGCCGTCGACGTGGACGGGCGCACCGCCGAGCCGAACACGCTCATGACCTACAAGGGCATGATGTGCAGCGACGTGCCGAACCTCGCGTTCGCCATCGGCTACACGAACGCGTCGTGGACGCTCAAGTGCGACCTCACGTCCGAGTACGCCTGCCGCCTCATCGACCACATGGACCGTCACGGCTACGTGCAGTGCGTGCCGCGGCGCCGTGATCCGACGCTGCGCGAGGCCCCGCTCCTCGACTTCACCTCGGGCTACGTGCAGCGCGCCGCCGCGCTCCTGCCGAAGCAGGGCTCCCGCGCGCCGTGGAAGCTCTACCAGAACTACGTCTTCGACCTGCTCACGCTGCGCCGCGGCCGCGTCGACGACGGCGAGATGGAGTTCTCCCGCGCGGGTCAGACGCGCTGAACCGAAGGAGGTCCGAATGATCGGAGAGGCCCTCACGTACACCCGCCGCATCGCTCGCACGCTCCGCCGCGGCGCCGACGATCCGCGGCTGCCGCCGATGCCGCCGGGGCAGCCTCTCATCGGGCACGCACGGGCGCTGCGCGAGGACCCGGTGCACCACTTCGTGCGCTGGGGCACGACGGTCGCGGACGTGGTGCGGTTGAGCGTCCCCGGCGCCGACCTCGCGTACGTGTTTCACCCCGACGGCGTACGCCACGTGCTTCAGTCGAACGCGAAGAACTACTCGAAGCAGACCCGCGCCTTCGCGAAGATGCGCATGTTCCTCGGCAACGGGCTGGTGACCTCGGACGGAGACTTCTGGAAGCGGCAGCGGCGCATCGCGGCGCCGGCGTTCCATCGGCAGCGCGTCGAGGCGTTCGGCGACACCATGACCCGCGCCACCGCCGACGTGCTCGCGCGCTGGGAGAAGGTCCCCGCGGGCGTCTCCGTCGACGTCGGGCGCGAGCTGATGACGCTCACCATGCGCATCGCCAGCGAGACGCTGCTCGGCAAGGACCTCTCCGACACGGCGGACGCCGTCGGCGACGCCATCACGTTCCTCGTGAAGAACACCAACGACCGCATCACGCGGCTCGTCGACTTGCCGCTGAGCGTTCCCACGGCGGAGAACCGTCGCTACGTCGCCGCGGTGCGCACCGTCGACGCGGTGCTCACGGCCCTCGTCGCCGAGCGCCGCCGCAACCCCGGTGGGCACCAGGACCTGCTCGCAATGCTGCTCGAGGCGCGCGACGAGGAGACCGGCGAGGGCATGACCGACGTGCAGCTCCGCGACGAGGCCGTGACGATCTTCTCCGCCGGTCACGAGACCACGTCGAACGCGCTCGCGTGGACGTTCCTGCTCCTCGCGCGGCACCCCGGCGAAGCCGCACGGGTGTACGCCGAGGTCGACGCCGCGCTGCAGGGGCGCACGCCGACGGTGGCCGACCTGCCCGCGATGCCCTTCGCGCGCAACGTCATCCAGGAGGCCATGCGGCTGCATCCACCGGCGTGGATCACGGACCGCTGCGCCATCGCCGACGACGAGGTGTGCGGCTATCACATCCCCGCGGGCACGCAGGTGCTCGTGAGCCCCTGGGCGACGCACCGCGACCCGCGCTTCTGGGACGATCCCGAGGCCTTCGACCCCGACCGCTTCACGCCCGAGCGCAGCGCCGGACGCCCGCAGTTCGCGTACTTCCCCTTCGGCGGCGGTCCGCGCATCTGCATCGGCAACGCCTTCGCGATGATGGAGGCGCAGCTCCTTCTCGCGCAGATCTCGCAGCGCTACCGCCTCGAGCTCGCGCCGGGCGCGCACGTCGTCGAGGAGCGCGGCGTGACGCTGCGACCCGGTCCGACGCTGCCGATGCGGCCGAGGCTACGGCTCGCCGCGCGGTGAGCGCATGGGCCGGCCGTTGGTGATGAGGAACCGCCACACGCCGGACTCGCCCACGTTCGATGTCGTGCACAACCGCAAGATCCCCGCGGTGCGCGAGCCCGGGAGCACGCGCGCGTCGCGACGGTTGCCGGCGTCGAAGCCTGCTTGCGCGGGGGTGCCGCCGCGGCCGCCGTGGCCGCCGCTGGCGTCGCCGGTGGTCCACTCGCAGCGGGCGTAGCGGAACTCGACCTCGAACTGCCCTTCGTCCATCTCCGCGCCGCCGCGCAGCACGATCTGGAAGCTGTTGAGCTTGTCGACGTGCGAGCCGAAGTAGCCGACGTCCTGCCACGTGACGACGACCTGGCCGGGGCGCACGTCCCACCACACGCCGTTGCGCCGCGGGCGGCCGCCGCCGCGCGTGTCGACGTCGCCCCACCACGCCGCGATCATGGGCTGGTCGGCGATGGGGAACGGCGTCGGCGTGTACTGCCCGACGGGGCCGCGGAACGTGATGTTCCCGTTGTTGTTCACGAAGATCGACGAGTACGTGCCTTGGAAATAGCGCAGCCCGCCGGGGAACGCGCGGGACACGTCGACGGCCGCCGACGAGCCGTCGTCGTTGTCCTCGAGGAACTGCGTGCCGAAGCCCGCGGGGCCGCCGAGGTCGGAGATGAGGCTCACCGCATTCGCTGCCGCAGGAAGCAGCGTGACGGCGGCGAGCACGACGACGCGCAGGGTCGATGGGAGTCGGGTCATGGGTCCCTCCGCAGGGGGGTCGTGGCGTTGCGGCGACGCGGTGCGCGCAGCGCGAGGATGCTGAGCAGGTAGGCCAGCAGCGCCGTCGCGAGCAACGGCGTGCGCGCCTCGCGGAGCACGCGAACGGGGTGAACGTCCGCTCGCGCGTCGGCGAGGGAGCGCAGGACGCATCCGCCGCCGGCCCGCGCGATGGCCTCCAGGGATGCGCCGTCGACGCCGAACGCCCGCAGCTCCGCGGGGTACGGCGCGTCGAGGGCGGCGGCGACGGTGGGCTCCCGCGACGTGCGCAGGTGCGCGTCGACGACGAAGCCGCGACCGATGCCGACGACGGCGCTCCACACGCCCGGCCCCGCAGGGTGCACGTCGACGCGCACGCCCTCCTCGGCACCGCGGGAGAGGGTTACGAGCGGGGCGGCCGAGGGCGTCACCGTGGGCGCCACGACGGAGATGCGCGCGGCGTCATCGCGGCCCGGCACGCGCTCGACGTGCAGCTCGAGGTCCTCGTCGTCCTGGGCGCGCAGCATCTCCCAGGCCATCTGGCCGAAGAGCCGCGCGAAGCCCGGGCTCGTGCGCCACGCATCGGCCCAGCGCCCCGACGTCGCCGACGTGAGCGTCGCCACCTGCCCGGCGCCGGCGAACCAGTGCGCCAGCAGCGGACCTCCGTCGGCGGTGCCCAGAAGCTGCAGCGCGCCGGGGCGCATCTGCGCGACGGTGAAGCCGTACAGCGGCGGGTCCGCGGCCGGGTCGACGCCGTCGAGGAACCCCATGCGACCGGTGACCGAGGGGCGGAACGCGACCTCGCGCGCGGGCGGCGGCGCCCGGAACTGCGCCTCGTGGACGAAGAGCTCGGGAAGCGACGTGGACGACCGCGTGACGTGGTAGCGGCCGCGGCCGATGCGCGCGATCTCGCCCATCAGCGACACGCGCGGCCCGAGGGTGATGGCCGTGATCGTCGCGCCGCTGTTGCGCAGCGCCGTGGCCGCAGCGAGGGCGGGCACCGGGTGGCTCTCGCCGTCGGACATCAGGATCACGTGGTGCAGGTACCGCGGGTCGCTCGACACCATGGCCGCCGCCGCGTTGAGCGCCGCCGCGAGGTCCGTACCGCCGCTGGCGTGGATGCCCGCGATGGCGCGGGTGACCTCTTCGCTGCGGGCCATGGGCACCGGCGCGACGGTCACGTCGGCGGCGTTGGAGAAGGCCACGACGCCCACGCGGGAGTCGGGGCGGAGCGCGTGCACGGCCGCGATGCCGGCGTTGCGCGCGTTCACGATGCTCGGCCCCATCATGCTGCCGGAGCGGTCGATGACGAGGATGAGCTCGATGGGGCGCGGCTCGGGGATCGCCCGCGGCGGCTCGATGGGCTCGATGTCGCGGAGAAGCTCCGGGGCGCGACCGACGCCGTGCATGCCCGTGGTGGTGAGCAGGCCGCCGCCGCGCTCCTCGACCCACGTGCGCAGCGCGCGCTGCTGCTGCTCGTCGAGGGACGTCAGCACGAGCTCGTCGAGGGCTGCGAACTGGTAGCGGTCCATGCCCGCGACGGCGTCGGGCACGGCCTCCGGGGCGACCTCGTCGACGGCCAGGTGCGCGCCGCGGAACACGTCGGCCAGAGCCGCCGGCGACGACGACGGCGTGCGCACGAGGAGCACCCGCGGCGGCGTGACGACCCGCACGAGCCCGCGCCAATGGTCGTTCTCGACGACGCCCGGCTCGCCGTCGGGCTGCACCGCGACGTCGAGCGCGCGCACGCCCTCGTCGGGGAACGCCACGGAGAAGTCGTGCACGCTCGAACCTTCGGGAACGTCGATGGTTCGACGCCCCACCATCGCCCCGTCGCGCCGCAGCGTGACCGTCGCGCGCACCGCCCGCGACGCCAGGAGCCGAACGCCGACGCCCTGCTCGCGCCCGGCCCGCACCCAGCGCGGCGCCTCGAGGCCCACCACGGCGACGCCATCGATGGGCGGGTGGTCGCCGATGGGGAGCACGTCCACCTCGACCCCCGCGCGACGGGCCGCATCGGCGGCGGCGAGGACGTCCCCGCGGGTCTCGCGTCCGTCGGTGGTGAGCACGACGCGGCGCACGCGCTCCGTCGGCAGCACGGCCACGGCGGTGTCGAGCGAGCGCGCGAGGTCCGTCTCGCGGGCGCGTCCCCGCGCGGTGTCCGGGGTGACGTCGAGCCACTGCACGTCGCGGGTCTCGTGCCGCGGCACCGACGCCCGCAGCGCCGCGGCCTCGACGGCGGAGACGCTCGCCGACGCATCGCCCGCCACCGCCACGGCCAGCGAGCGCGTCGACCACCGCACGCGCAGGTCGGCCACCGCGAGCACGAGCATCGCCGCCGCCGCCGCGCGCAGCGCCACGGCGATGAAGCGACGCCGTCGCGACGCCTCGACGCGCCCCCGCCACGCCGCCGCGGCGAGCACCGGGCAGAGCGCGAGACCCAGCAACATCCAGGGCTGACCGACGGCGAACCAGGCGGCGTTCACGGGGTCCTCCCGCGCTGCACGGCGACCCACTCGGCGGCCATGATCCCGAGGAGGAGCACGGCGAGCCACTGCGCCAGCGAGAGCCTGCCGCCGAGGCGCGTCGACGCGGGCACCGGCGACGTCGGCGCGTCGGCGACGAGGGAGCCCGACTGGTCCGCCGCGCTCACGGCGAGGGCGCGCTGCGCCGTGTGGTAGAGGCCCGCGCGGGCCGCGTCGTAGAGGGCTCCGCGCACGGAATGGGGGGCGCCCGCAGGGTCGAGCACGAGGGCTCCGTCGCCCGCCGCGCGCACCGCCTCGCCCGGCGCCTGCCACGCGTGGAACTCGCGCTCGCGTCGGTCGAGCCACACGAGCGCGTCGTGCGCGAAGAGCGGGAACGCCACGCGCCGCACGAGGTCCGTGTCCTCGGCGCGAAAGCCCAGCACCACGCTGCGTCCGCCGTCGCGCTCGCGGGCCAGCGCAAGCACGTCGCGGCCGCTGCGCACGAGCACGCGGTCGTCGGCCGACGGAACGAGCGCCCGCGCGCGCGCCACCTGCACCTGGTCGAAGCGAAGCCCGCGGAGCACGCGGTGGTCCGCGGCCCAGGCGGTGATGCGCGGGTTGGTGAGGGCAACGCCGACGCCGGGGTCGAAGACCATCATCGCCGGGTGCCGCACCGACGCGCCGACACCGTCGAGCACGAGCACGTCGAAGGACGCAACGACGGCGGGCGTGCCGAGCACCGACGGGTCTCGCACGGTGAGGTCGACGGTGGGGTTCGCGCCGAAGACGCCGGCGAGCCAGGGGTTTCCACGCGTCACGAGCAGCACGCGCGTGGCCACCACCGGCGGCACCGCGGCGTACGCCACGTCGTCGGCGGCCAGGGCGTCGCGTCCGCCTTCGATCTGCACCTCTTCGAGGCGCGCGGTGAGCTCGGCCTGGGCGCTCGAGAAGCCGTGGGCGCGGCGCAGCACGGCCTCGCCGGGGCCCAGCGTGAGCACCTCGTCGAGGAGCACGGTACCCCGATCGCGAATGACCAATCGAGCCCGCGATCGCCGCGCGGCGTAGGCGCGCACGCCGCAGCGCACGTCGTACTCGCCGAGGGCCATGGGGTCTCGACGCGCGTCGAAGTTCGTCACGGCCACGGTCTCCGCGGCGCTCCCGACGGAGACGCGCCGCACCGGCACGTCGTCGGTCGCGAGCTCGACGTCGAGGTCGGCGACGAGCACCACACGCCCGGGTGCACCGGTCGCCCGCACCACGCCCCGCGCGATGGCCACCGCCGCGGCGAGGTCGGCGGTGCCGTCGTCGGCGTCCATCGTCGCGAGGGCCCGCTCGGCATCGGCGACGTGCGACGTGAGCGGCACCGCCACGTCGGCGCGCACGCCCGCCCGGAGCACCGCCACGCGCCCCGCACCGGCCTCGGCGCGGACCACCAGGCGCGCCGCTGCGAGGGCCTGGTCCAGACGTCGACGTCCATCGGCTCCGCGGGCGCCCATGGTGCGGTCGGCCGCGAGCACGAGCACCGTCACGCCGCCCTCGCCGCCACGCGGACGCGGGTCTCCGAGCTCGGCCACGAGGCCCAGCGCCACGACGAGCGAGACCAGCAGCGGGATCCACGGCACGCGCCGCGCGAAGGGGGCCCGGGGGCGCGCGCGCTCGGCGGCACGACGCCAGAACGCGATGTTCGACACGGTCTGCGACCGCGGCGTACGACGCAGGAGGTACAGCGCGACGACCGCCGCCGCCGTCGCGAGGGCGAGCCCGAACAACGCCAGCGGACCGAGCCCCGCGAACCTCACGCGTGCTCCAGCGCGGGGGCGAGCACCGCGCGCACGGACACGTCCACGGGCTGCTCGGCGTCGACCTCGAGGAGCGCTCCGCCGGCGCGCACGCAGGCCTCGCGGACCCTCGACACGTGCGCCGAAAGCTCGGTGCGATAGGCCTCCCGCAGCGACTTCGTGGCCGTGATGGACAGCGTCTCGCCGGTCTCGGAGTCGACGAGGTCGAGCTCGCCGTCGAAGTCCGGGGCGTGGTCCTCGACGCAGCACACGCGCAGCACCGTGGCGGGGTGGCCCGACTGCGCGAGGAGTCGCAGACCCGGGTCCCAGTCTTCGAGGGAGAGCAGGTCGGTGACGACGAAGGTCGGTCCGGGCCGCGGGTGCCGTCGCGCGAAGCCCCGCGCGGCCTCGCCGAAGCTCGTGGTGCCCTCGACGCCCAACGCACCGAGGAACGCCTCGAGGGCCGGGTGATCGTCGCGCCGATGGTACGACGGCGAACCTTCCGCCGCCGACGCCGCGAAGGGCACGAGGCGCACGCCGTCGCCGTGCCCCGTGGCAGCCCAGCCAAGCGCCGACGCGAGGCCCCGTGCCGCGTCGATCTTCGGCGGCTCGCCCCGCGACATGGACCGCGACACGTCGACGAGCACGTACGCCCGCGCGTCGCGCTCCTCTTCGAAGGTGCGCACGGTGAGGGCGCGGGTGCGTGCGAAGGCCTTCCAGTCGATGCTGCGCGCGTCGTCGCCGGGCAGGTACTCGCGGCGCTCGGCGAAGGCGAGGCCCTGGGCGCGCGCGCCGCTGCGGTGACCGCCGGGGTCCGAGCCCGTCAGCCGCGGCAGCGCCCGCACGCGGAGTCGGTCGAGGAGGTCGCGCGCGGCCCGCGGGAGCATCACGGCCTCAGGCCCGCGACGCCGGCACGAGCTTCAGCGCCTCCGTGAGCACGTCGTCCGCGGTGACCCCGTCGGCGAGGGCGTCGAAGTTGCGCACGAGGCGGTGCCGCAGGCACGGGAGCACGGCCTTGCGCACGTCGTCGACGGCGGCGTGAAAGCGCCCGTCGAGGATGGCGTGGTACTTCGCGACGAGCTCGAGGGCCTGCGCCGCGCGGGGGCTCGCGCCGTGCTTGAGGTACTTGCGCGCGAGGGGCGTGGCCGTCGGCGACGTGGGGTGCGTCGCGAACACCACCGACACCGCGTACTGCAGCACCGGGTCGGCCACCGGCAGCGTGCGCAGCGTCTTGCTCGCCGCGAGGATCTGCGCCGCGCCGGCGACCTTGTTCACCGCGAAGTCGTACTGCCGCGTCGTGCGCGCGACGATGGCCATGACCTCCTGCTCCGTGGGGAACGGCACCACGAGCTTCATCAGGAAGCGGTCGAGCTGCGCGTCGGGCAGCGCGTAGGTTCCGTCGGACTCCTGCGGGTTCTGCGTGGCCACGACGAAGAACGGCGCCTCGAGGGCGTGCGTGGTGCCGCCGAGGGTGATCTGCCGCTCCTGCATGGCCTCGAGGAGCGCGCTCTGGGTCTTCGACGACGCGCGGTTGATCTCGTCGGCGAGCACCACGTTGGCGAAGAGCGGTCCGGGCTGCAGCGTCAGCGACGGCCGCCCCGCGCCGTCGACGGACACCATGTGCGTGCCGAGGATGTCCGCGGGCATGAGGTCCGGCGTGAACTGCACGCGGGAGAACTTGAGCGCGACGACGTCGGCGAGGGTCTTCGCGAGGGCCGTCTTGCCGAGGCCCGGCGCGCCCTCGAGGAGCACGTGTCCGCCGATGAGCAGGGCACCCACGAGGCTGTTCACGATGTCGTCCTGGCCGACGATGCGCGAGCCCATCTCGCGCTGCATGGCAGCCGAGAGCGCGCGCACGCGCTCGAAGGGATTCAACACCGTGACCGGTTCCGAATTGCTCATGGAGACCCCTGTGTCTGCGAGGGCGCCGACGCCCCCTGGATGCGCTGGAAATACCTTCGTACGTAAGCCCGCAGCGACGGAGGCACGTGCTGCGTCGTCATCGCCGCCTCGGGGTCGCCGCCGTTCGCTCCGCCCGCAGCACCGTTGCCGGGCGCGTCGGGGAGCAGCGATCCGGGCGCCACCGGAGCCTCGCTCGTGGGCCCCGTCGGAACGCCGCGGGAGGCCATGCCGGGCATCATCATGCCGCGGGCGTCGGGCGCGAGCTGCGCGAACTCATCGGGGCTCCCGCCCGGGTCGACGTCGTGCCCGAGAGGGCCGGGCGCCCCGGGGCTCGCGAGGGTGAGGCGCTCGCCCGCGCCGGATCCCCACGCGTGGCCGCCCTCGGTGCGCTCGGTGCCGGTGCCGCCGCCGCGCCCTCCGGAGGAGCCCGCCTCGCCGCGCGCCTGGCCCTGTCCCGCGCCGCCCATCTCGTTGCGTCCGTCGCGCTCGGTGTCGCCGGCACCGCGGTCGAAGCGGCTCTGCGTCTGCGCGCCGACACCCCCCATGGCGGCCGTGCGCGTGCCCTGCGTGAGCCCGTTGCCGACGCTGTTGCCGCGGTTGTCGCCGACGTCGCCGCCGACGTTGCCGCTGCGCGCCCCGTTGCCCGCACCGGGAGCCCGCGGACCTCCCGACGGCGGCATCATGGGTCCGCTGCTGGGACCGGGCTGGCCCGGCGCCGCGCTCATGCCGGCGTTGCGCCACCCGCCTTGCACCGGCTGGCTGTTCGCCGAGGCCATGGACGGCGCGCCCTCGCCGCGACGACCCACGGAGCTCCCCTGGCCAGGGTTCGCACCGTTGGGGTTTCCGTTGGCGCCCTGCGAAGGCTGCGCGCCCGACGGCGAGGTGCCCGGCGTGCCTTGCGACTGCTGCCCGGGTCCCTGTCCGGCCTGCGGTCGGCCGCCGTTCGACGGGGGCTGGCCGCTGCGCTCGCTGCCGGCCTCGCCCTCGCTCGGGTTGCCCGCGGGACGACCCTCGGGGGCACCTTGCAGCGCCTGCTGCTCGCGTCCAACGCTGCCCTCGGCGGCGCGCGCAGAGGCATTCGAAGCGGCCGCGGCGTCGGCGGCCTCGGCGTGCAGCGCATCGACGGCCTCGCGGGCGCGGCGCATGTCCGCGGACTCGGTGCGGGCCTCTTGCGCGAGGGTGCTGCGCGCGCGGGCCACGGCCTCGTTGAAGCGCTGGCCGTCGTTCGCGTTGCGGGCCGCCTCGGCGTCGCGCACGGCCTCGGCGGTGGCAGGAAGCTGCGTTCCAAGGGCCCGCGCGGCCTCGTCGAGACCCGCACCGACGCGCGCCGACGGAACCTGCGCCGACCGGTCCGTGGACTGCGTCGCAGCGAGGGCGCGATCGAGGTGCGCGAGGGCGTCCTCGAGAGACGGGGCGGGCGACGGTGCGGCGTCGGCGTTGGCGGTGGCTGCGGTGGCGGGCGGCGTCGCGGCGTTGTTCGCAGCGTTGGCGGCGTTGGCGGCGTTGGCAGCGGTCGCGGTGCCCGGGTCCGTGCCGTTCGCTGTGGCGGCCTCCGCGCGAGCGCGATCGAGGGCGGCGGCGGCGCGCTCCATGGCTGCGGCGCGCTCGGCGGCGAGGCGCGATGCCTGGCGCTCGAGGGCGCGCTCGAGGGCGTTGATCTCGGCGTCGATGCGGCGGCCCGGGGCGTCGCGAAGGGCCTCGCGCAAGGCTGCAGCGCGGGCGGCCAGCGAGGCGGCGGACTCGGGGTGCGATGCTTCGGCGCCGAACGATGATGGTTCGGTGACGAACCGATGCACGCCCGCGCGCACGGCGGGCACCGCGAGGCCCGCGAGGGCGATGGCAACGGCCACGGCGGCGAAGCGCGGAGCCCGCAGCGCCGGGCGCGGAGGCACGGCGGCGCCCGCGCGCTCCAGGAACGCCGACGCCTCGGCCATTTGCAGCACGTGGATCGGGTTGCGCTCGCCCGAGGACGCGAAGGAGAGCGCCGAGACGAAGCGGTCCTTCGCGTCGAGGACGCGGTCGAGGACGGCGGCGGCGCGCATCGGGTCGACCCAGCGATGCGACGACTCGCGGAGGACGACAACCGTGGCCGCGGCGAGCGCGACGACGGCGGCCGGCGCGACGGGGCGATGGACCGAGTGCGCGACGGCGACGAGGGCCGCGGCGGTGCCCGCGCCGACACAGAGCCCGGCGGCCGCGGCGTCGAGGGCGACCCAGGCGTTGAGGCGCACCCGCGTCGAGCGCACGGCCATGGCGAGCGGCGGCGGGAGTTCTTGCATCGGGGATCGCACCATCGTTCGTGACCTCTGCAAGCCGTGTGACGCCTCGGGGCGCCTTTCGTTCTCCGAAAATCGCGCGAAGCGACCGCGTCCCGTGGAGCGTGGCAGTGTGGCTTGATACGCACGCCGGGGCGAGGACCTTGGGCCGCCGCCGAAGCGACGGGCTGGCCACGACGCCCCGCGGGTTCCATGCTCGCGCGCCATGGACACCCTCCACGCATGGATCGCGGGCGCCACGGGTCTCGTCGGCGCGCAGCTTCTCGACGCCCTGCTCGACGACGCCCGCTACGAGACCGTCGTCGCGCTGGGTCGCCGCACCCTCGGGCGCGCGCACCCTCGCCTGGCCGAGGCCATGTTCGACTTCGGGGCGGGCACGGCGCCGAAGGATCTCCCGCGGGCCGACGTGGCGTTCTGCTGCCTCGGCACGACCATCGCGAAGGCCGGCAGCCAGGCCGCGTTCCGCGCCGTGGACCACGACGCCGTGCTCGCCTTCGCGCGGGCCGCGCAGGCCGCGGGCGCGACGCGCTTCTACGTGGTGACGGCGCTCGGCGCCGACCCGAACGCCACGGTGTTCTACAACCGCGTGAAGGGCGAGACGGAGAACGACCTGCGAGCCCTCGGCTTCGCGTCGCTGGGCATCGCGCGCCCGTCGTTGCTCCTGGGAGACCGCACCGAGAGCCGCCCCGGCGAGCGCGCCGCCATCGTGGCCTCGCGGTGGTTCGCGCCGCTGCTCCGCCCCTTCGCGGCCCGTCCCATCGAGGCGCGGGACGTCGCGAAGGCGCTCGCGGCGATGGCCCGGGACGCCCAGCCCGGCGTGCGCGTGGCCGAGAACGCCGAGCTGTTCACCCTCGCCGGGGGCTGAGCGGCGGCGCGGGCCTGGGCCTCGCCGCGGAGTTCGCCCATACTCGCGGCATGGTGAGCGGGGCAGACAAGCGGGTGGAATTCGTCGCCTATTCGGCGCAGACCGTGTCGGGGCGGCTTCGCGAGGTCTACACCGAGGCCGAGCTCCTCGCGTGCGTCCAAGAGGCGCAGGCGGCCGGCTGGACGGTGACCTTTCGCGGCGGCGGCATGGCCTTCGACACCCATGCGCTGAATGACGGCATGGTCATCCAGCTTCGCGGCTTCGACGAGATCGGCGACGTCGTCGACGGCACGATCACCGTCGGCGCCAACGCGCGATGGGACGCCATCCTCGAGAAGACGTGCGCGAGCGGCCATCTCCCGTACGTGCTCGTCAGCACCGAGTACGCCACCGTCGGCGGCACCATCTCCGCAGACTCGCTCAGCCGCTTCTCGCCGAGCTGCGGCAAGGAGGGCAACCACGTCGAGCGCCTGCGGTTCATGAAGGTCGACGGCACCGTGCTCGAGTGCTCCCGCGAAGAGAACTCTGAGGTGTTCCGCGGCGCCGTCAACGGCTTCGGCCTCCTCGGGGCGGTGCTCTCGGTCACCTACCGGCTGATGCCCGCGCCCTTCGCCAAGGTCGTGGTGAAGACCGATTTCGACCGCTTTCGGGGCCTTCGGAGCCTGGCCACGAAGCTGGTCACGGCGGTCGACGAGCACCACGCGGAGCTGCGCCGCCCGGAGGGGGTACCGGCATCACGCAAGGCGCTCGGGGACGTCCCCGTGGGGGACGCGCGGGCGATCTCCGCCGTCGTCTACATGAACGCACAGCGCGACGGCTTCGTCATGCGCTCTTCGTACATCGAAGGAAAGGACCTCGCGCTCGAGCCCTGCCCGTTCCATCGCCCGAAGTCGTTTCTGCATCGTGCGCTCCAGGTGCTCGCGCTCTTCGATGTGACCCGCCGCATCGGCTATTGGTACATCCTCAACGTGTACCTCCCGCTCGGGAAGGTGAAGCACGCGACGGACGACCTCTTCGGATACTCGTTCTTCCAGGGCGGCAACGACGCGGTCCGCCGGGCCGGCCGCTCGCACGGATTCGCGATGGGGATCATCCAGCAGACCTTCGTGGTGCCGCGGACCGCGGGGGATTCGGCGGGGACGGCCGAGCGGCTCGCGGCGTTCCTCGAGTGCGCCGAGACAGTGTTCGAGAGGCACCGCGTGAGCCCGCCGCTCATCGACGTCCTGTACCTTCCGAACGACATGCAGGAGGGGTTTCCGCTGTCGTCGAGCTACGGCGTCTCGGGGTATGCGATCACGGTCACCTTCGAGCATCCCTTCACCCCACGGTTTCCGAAGGAGGAGGCCGCGTTCGCGGAGCTCGCCGAGGAGGTCGCGAAGATCGGCGGGCGCGTGCACCTCGTGAAGAACGTCTTCGCCGCCCCCGCCACGCTGGAGAAGATGTACGCGCAGGGCGTCGAGACCATGCGGGGCCTCAAGCGCGACCTCGACCCGCACTGGACGCTCCGCAGCGACTTCGTGAAGCGGCTCTTTCCGTCGCTGGCCGAGAAGGACGGCGCCGCCGTTCGGCACCCCGGTGCGGCAGGCGGTTAGCGGGTTCCGCCGATGACGGGTCCGCGGTCCGCGGGGCGAGACGTGTTCGCGCCGCCGGACCCGCTCGGACCGAGCCCCTTCGTCGATGCGGGAGCGAGGTCCTAGCGCCGCGGCGCCTCGGCGGGCTCCAGCGGCGCCAGCCATGACGGCGCCGAAGCCCGCGCCGGCTCGGAGCGCCAGCGCTCGTCGGTGAGCCGGTCGAAGTCCGCGGTCACCCGCTCGCGGTAGCTCGACGCGATGCCCACGTACGCACGCTCGCGCCCCGGCGCGCCCGCCACCACCACCATCATCTGCGGCGCCGCCGTGCCGATGTGCAGCACGCGCCCCACCCGGTTGCCCTCCTCGTCGTCGGGCTGCGTGTGCACGTCGGCGACGACGGACCGCGGCGCGCCGAGCTCCAGGTGCGGCTCGAAGAGGTCGTAGAGCCACCCTCCGTCGACCCGCAGCTCCGTCGCGCAGACGACGTCCACCGATCGCGCGTTCAGCGCCTGGTTCACCCACGCGAGCTGATCGCTCGTGGGCTCGTCGCCGGCACGCTCGTGGGCTCGTCGCCGGCACGCTCGCGCGCCGCGATCTCGCCGAGCCTGCGCACGGCCTCGCGCGCCCCGGCCGCCCAGCGCGTCCACCGCGCGCGCGCCGGCGCGTCACGCCACTCCACGCGCGCGACGAGGGCCTCCGCCGACTCGCTCCATCGCCCCAGCGCGGCCCACACCGCGGGGTACGGGTCGACGTACGCCTGCGGAAAGGAGCACCCCAGCGACATCGAGTACGACTGCGCCGCGTAGAGCACCATGTCGTGCCGCGCCTCGGCCCACGCCGCCATCTGCGTGTTCAACAAGCGCCGCCCCCACGCCTCCGTGGTCATCGCCGGCGGGAGCCCGCGGCCGTCGGCGAGGGTCTCCCGAGGCGACAGCGTCCGCAGCGCAGCCATCCACGACGCGTACAGGCTGCCGCTCCAGTACGCGGCCTCGTGCGCGTCGACGAGCTCTCGCGCGGCGGCCAGCTCCGTCGCGTAGTCGTGGCGCCCCAGCGATGGGCGCAGCAGCTCCGCCGCCTGGTCGTTGCCCAGCGCCGCAAAGGCCGCGTCGAGCGCCTCCGGCATCATGCGCGGAACGCGTCCGCCGGCCACGCGGTCGTAGCTCACCCGCGAGAGCACCATGGCGTCGGGCGTGTATCGCTGCGGCGCGAGCGAGAACGCCACCGGCTGCGGGGCCGATCCATCGAGCCCGTCGGGGTGCACGAGCATCGTCGTCGCGACGCGCGGTCGATCGCCGCGCAGCCCGTCGAGGACCTCGAGCAGCCGTGCGTCGGAGGCGTTGGCGGGCTCGTGACCCAGCGCCGCGGCGAGCGCGTCGAGGTCGCCGAAGGTCAGCGCCTCAGGCTCTCCGGCGAAGCTCGCGATGGCCTGCTCGACCCGCGTGAACGCGGCGCGCGTGGCGTCGTCGGCGAGGGAGCGCAGCGCGAGGGCCGCCGCGACGTGACGGCGGCGCAGCACCCGCTGGCCACGGTCGCTGTCCACCAGCCGCAGCCCCTCGCGACCGAGGAACATCACCGCGCGAAAGTACCTCTCCCGCGCGGGGTTTCCGGCGTAGTGACCGCGCGGGCGGAGCTGCGACAGGTCGACGTCGCGCGCGCTCCCGAAGAGGTCGAGGGAGACCGTTCCGGAGCCCGCATCGGCGCCCGCGACGAGGGCGGCCGTGGTGGCGGCGTCGGCTTCGGCCACCGAAGGCACGGCGGCGCCGGTGAGCAGCGTGCGCGCGACGACGAGGTAGAGGTCGACGTCGGCGCGGGTCTCGGACGGCAGCGCCGCGCCGCGCGGGCCTCCGAGGGCGTCATGCAGGCGCGCGAGGGCGTCGGCGAGCGACGGGGCCAGCGAGTGCTCTTCGATGTCGGCGACGAGCGCGTCGAAGCTCTCGTGGAGCGCGTTGAAGACGACGTCGGCGCTCACGTACACGGGCTGGTCGGCCACGTAGAGGGAGGCGTAGCCCGAGAGAAAATTGGGGAAGGTGCGGCGCGGAACGAAGGTGAACCCCCGGGCGCGCAGGCCCTCGAGCTCGTCGCCCTGGAGCGCGAAGCGCCCCGACTGCAGCGTGGACATGCCCGCAACGTCGTCGACGTCGACGGCCGCGTCGTCGGGGAAGCGCACCTCGTGCCGGGTCAGAAGCTCGGCCGGCGTCAGCCGGTGGTCCGTGGGCAGCCGAGCGCGCAGCGCCGCCCCGTCGAGCGGCGACGGCGGCGCAACGTAGCGTCCCACCGAAGCCCCCGCGGTGGTCACGGCACCCCTGGCAGCGCGCGTCGCCGAACGCGTCACCGAACGCGCCGGGTGCCGTGCCGATGCGCACGCCGCCAGGCCGAGGACACCGATCACCGGCAGCAGGCTTCGCCGAGCGCTCATGCGGCGGATGCTACCCCTCCATTCGCGCGACGATCAGCGAACGTAGATCCAGCCGCGCAGGTGCTGCGTGCCCACGATGCCGTCGCCCTGGCCCGCGGAGATCTCGGTGCCGTAGAAGCCGCGGCACCCGAAGCCGAGGCCGCCGTCGACGGAGCCCTCGCAGGTCGCCTCGTTGTTCAAGAGGATGCCGTAGCGGCATCGCGCGCGGGCGCTGGCGCCGCCGCCGATGTCATAGACGTCGAAGCCGTGGCGGTTGCACCCGAGGGTGCCGTTGTAGCCCCAGGTCGCGTAGTCGGCGACGGCGTGCGAGCTCAGCAATTCGGGTCCCGCGAAGAGGGCGCCGGCGTTGGCGGCCGCGGCCGTCTCGTCGAGGCACGCCGTGGGGGTGCCGAGGCACAGCCGCACGGCGCTCACCGGCAGCACGTTGAACGCCGCGCTCTTCATCGACGTGTTCACCGTCGGATCGGTGACCGTGGTGTTGAGCGTGCCCGAGGAACCCCAGAGCGAGCTGTCGTAGCCGAGGGTCCCGGTGGTGTCGGTGCCGAGCATCATCACGAGGGTCCAGCCGCCGCCGTCCTGGGTCATGTCGCAGTACACCGCGAAGGGCGCGACGCCGCCGGCCCCGTCGGGGTCGATGGTGTACGTGCCGCTCGGAGCCGCGGGTACGCGCTGGTGCTCCTCGAGGCAGCTCCGCGGAGGCGTGCAGACGCCGGCGGCGCAGGACTGCCCGGCGGTGCAAGCCGTCGCGCACGTTGCGCAGTGCGCGACCGTCGACGTGAGGTCGGTCTCGCAGCCGTTCGCCGCGGCGCCGTCGCAGTCGCCCCAGCCCGCCGCGCAGGACGCCACGGTGCACGCTCCCGCCGCACAGGACGCGGTGCCGTTCGCCGCGGCGCACGCCGTCGCGCAGGTTCCGCAGTGCATGGACGTCGTCGAGAGGTCCGTCTCGCAGCCGTCGGACACGACGCCGTTGCAGTCGCCCCAGCCCGTCGCGCAGGCCGTGATGGCGCACGCGCTCGCCGCGCATGAAGCCCCGGCCACGTGGGCGCCGAGGCACGTCGCGCCGCATGCGCCGCAGTGCGCGACGGTGTTCGTGAGGCTCGTCTCGCAGCCGTTCGACGGGTCGCCGTCGCACTCGCCGAAGCCCGCGGCGCACACGCTCGCGCAGGCCCCCGCAGAGCACGCCGCGACGGCGTTGGCGCCCACGGGGCA
The DNA here is from genome assembly GCA_903845045.1 of uncultured delta proteobacterium. Taxonomy (GTDB): domain Bacteria; phylum Myxococcota_A; class Polyangia; order Polyangiales; genus SCUS01. The sequence goes on from CAIMWA010000606.1 coordinate 17,652, forward strand.
GCTCGTATCGCAGCGTCCGCAGTGCGTCGGCGTCGCGCGGAGGTCGGTCTCGCAGCCGTCCGTCGCGGTGCCGTCGCAGTCGCCGTAACCCATGGCGCACGCCGCCACGCCGCACACGCCGTCGACGCACGCCGCCGTGGCGTTGGCGGGAGCGCACACCCCGGCGCAGCTTCCGCAGTGCGCGAGGCTGGTGCGCAGGTCGGCCTCGCAGCCGTTGGACGCGTCGCCGTCGCAGTCGGCGAAGCCCGTGTCGCACGCATAGGCGCAGCGCCCCGCGTCGCAGGCGGCCGAGACGTGGGGCCGCGTCGCGCAGGACGTTCCGCACGCGCCGCAGTGCGCGACGTCGTGGAGCGTGTCGACCTCGCAGCCGTTGGCGGCGACGTGGTCGCAGTCGTCCCAGGGCGCCGTGCACGCGCCGACGGCGCACGTGGCGTTGGTGCATGCCGGCATCGCGTGCGGCGCGCTGCAGCGCGTCTCGCAGGTGCCGCAGTGCGCGAGGTTGGCCTGCGGATCGATGCAGGCGCCGTCGCAGCACGACTGCCCCGCGGGGCACGCGCGCGCGGCGGTGCAGCCGGTGACGCAGGTGTTGCCCACGCAGAGCGTTCCGGCCGGGCAGTGGTCGTCGGACACGCAGGCGACGCAGGCGCGCGTGGCGACGTCGCAGTGACGCCGGGGCCCGACGCCACCGTCGGCGGTCGACGCCGTGGCGCAGCCGTCGTCGTTGCGGCATCCGGGCGCACACTGGCTCCCCGTCGCCGGGCAGAAGCTCCCCGCGGGGCACGTGTCGGCGGCGTCGGGAAGGCACGGAACGCAGCGTCCCGACGCGACGTCGCAGACGCCGCCCTCGGCGTGACCCACGCACGCGGCGTTGTCGGCGCAGCGGAACGGCACGTCCACCGGCACGTCGACGGGCGCGACGTCGACGACCGGAACGTCGAAGACGACATCGGCCGCAGCCTCGACGCCGAGGTCCGCGGGAGCGTCGAAGCCCGCGTCCTGGGGTCCCCCGATCACCGACATGCCGTCGGCGCACCCCATGAGCACCGCCGCCGCGCACGCCATCTTCCACGCCGTCGTCGTCATCGCAGGAACCTCGGGGCGAGCGTAGCAAAGCGACGACGCTCGGGGATCTCGCGCGGTACGTTCCGCCCCACCCATGCCTGCCCGACCATTCGCCCGTCGCCCCGATCACACGCCGCAGGCACCGCGATCGCTCCCGCGCATCGTCTTCTTCACGGCGCTGACGGCGGCACTCTCCGCGGCATGCGCCCCAACGCACCCCCACGTCCACGACGCGCACCACCACGCGCACCGCTTCGACGACGCCGCGCATTGGGCCGCCGTCTTCGACGACCCGGCGCGGGACGCGTGGCAGCAGCCCGACGCCGTGCTCCGCGCCCTCGCCCTCGCCCCGGACGCGCGCGTCGCGGACCTCGGCGCCGGCACCGGGTACTTCGCCGTGCGCCTCGCCGCGGCCGTTCCGCTGGGGCGCGTGTGGGCCCTCGACGTCGAGCCGACGCTCGTTCGACACATCGTCGCGCGCGCCGCGCAGCAGCACCTCGGCAACCTCTTCGCGGTGCTCTGCACCCCCGACGACGCCATGCTCCCGGAGCCCGTCGACGCGGTGCTCGTCGTCGACACGTTTCACCACCTCGAGGACCGCCCCGGGTACTTTCGGCGGCTGGCGTCGTCGCTGCGACCGGGCGGCCGCGTGGTCATCGTCGACTTCACGCGCGAGTCGCCCGAAGGCCCGCCGGTGGCGATGCGGCTGGCCCCGGACGCCGTCGACGCCGAGATGACCACCGCGGGCTTCGTGCGCGAAGGCGCCGTGCTGCCGCTGCCCAGGCAATACGTGCTCGTGTATCGCGAGCGCCCGGCGACGAACTGACGCACCCGGCGCAAACCGGCGCGATGCGGGCGTACCGTGCCCGACCATGCACCTTCGACGATGGATCGCGGGAGCCTCGCTCCTCTCGTGCGGCTGCGGCGCCCGGCAGTCTTCGCGCCCCGCCTCGGACGAGCTCGCGCGGGCGTTCATCGCCCAGGACGGAGGCACCGTGGCACACCCGACGAGATCCGGAACGCTGGTCACCTTTGCGGGCGCGCGGGAGATCGCGCGGCTCGCGTGGCGCGACGACGGCGAGACCCTCACCAGCGAGGTCGAGGCCGGAGGTCACGCGCTCACCGTCGCGACGCACCGCTCGCCGCGGCGCGTGGTGGTCGGCGCTGGTACCGACGCCGCCGCGCACGATCTCCCCGCAGGCACCGTCGTCCTCGAGAACCTCGACTGGCAGGCCTACGCGCTGGTGGCCGAGCAGTTTCCCGACGCGACGAGCCCCACGGCGGTGCAGGTCTACGTTCCGTCGCGCGGCGCCACGGTGGGCGCCCTGGTCACGGTGCGCCCGAGCGCCGATGGCGGGCGCGTCGTCGCGGTCACGCTCGGATCGTTGCAGGTCACCGTCGACGTGTCCGCCGAGGGGGACGTCACCCACGCGACTGTTCCGGCGCAGCACCTCGAGGCGCGCCTCGCGAGCGCGGGTCCGCCGGTGATCGAGCATCGTGCGGCGCCCGCAGGCATCGCCGAGGAGCCCTTCGAGGGGACCCGCGGCGGCGTGGCCATCCGCGGTTCGCTGTGGCGCCCGGCGGACGCGACGGCGCCGATGCCGGTGGTGGTGCTCATCGCGGGTTCGGGGCCCACCGATCGCGACTGCAACAGCGCCCTCGGGCTTCGCACCGATGCGTTCCGCATGCTCGCCGAGGGCCTCGCGCGGCACGGCGTCGCCTCGGTGCGCTTCGACAAGCGCGGCGTCGGCGAGAGCGGCACGAATTTCGACGGGACCGCGGTGACGCTCGGCGATTTCGTCGACGACGCGGCGGCGGTTCTCGCGCAGGTGCAGGCCGACCGGCGCTTCAACGCGGTGACCCTCGCCGGGCACTCCGAGGGCGGCCTCATCGCCCTCGAGATCGCGGCACGCACGCACGTCGACGCGCTGCTGCTCCTCGCGACGGCGGGGCGGCCCCTCGGCGTGGTGCTGCGCGAACAGCTCGCACGGCAGTTCGACGCGGCGCGCATGGCCGACGTCGACCGCATCCTCGCAGCCATCGGCGCGGGAGCGGACCCCGGCGTCGTCGCGGCGCCCCTCGACGCGCTCTTCGCGCCCGCGGTGCGTCCGTTTCTCCGAAGCATCATCGAGGCCGATCCGGTGCGGCTGCTGCGCGGGCAGAGCACGCCGACGACGGTGATCCAGGGCGAGACGGACATGCAGGTGACGGTGACCGACGCGCGGGCCCTCGGCGCTGCGCGACGGGACGTGCACGTCACGCTGCTGCCGGAGACGAACCACCCGTTGAAGCACGAGCGCGTCGCGGCGCTCCCGCAGGCGAGCTACGCCGACCCGTCGATGCCCCTGGCGCCGGGCGTGCTCGACGCGGTGCTCGGCGGCGTCGCGCGCGCGCCGCGGCGGTGAGGACGCGCGGAGATGGGAGCGCCGGCTACTGCCGCACGTTCACGCTTCCGTTGGCGACGCAGGCGTTGGCGCAGCGGGCCTGCCCGGGCAGCGGCGCCTCGCGATAGACGTACACGAGCTCGTTGTTTCCAAGGTTTCCCGAGATGGTCTGCGCGCTCTCCCAGTCGCAGCCGTCGGTGAAGTGGAACCGCGTCGAGAGCCGCAGGTCGACCACGCCGCCGACGACGGTGCCGGTGAACGTCGTGGTGCCGAAGAGCGCCGTCGCCGCGCCGCCCGCGCACGGGTAGTGCAGCGCGCCCGGAGCGTGCGTGACGCGCTCGTCGATGGTGCATCCCCGCGCGCCCTGCGTCTGCCGCACGAAGAGCATGGCGCTGCACACCGCGTCGGGCTGCACGACGCCAGGACCGGTCACCGGCGGCGGCGCCTCGAAGCCTCCCGATGGCGGCGGCGGCGGCGTTCGGGGGTGGCGTGGCTCGGCGCCGGAGAACGACACCGCGAGCACGGACGCGAGGGAGAGAACGAC
>CAIMWA010000607.1 GCA_903845045.1 uncultured delta proteobacterium
GCACGGCTGCGCAGCGTGCTGTTGCCGTTCGCGAAGGACCGCGCGCTCGCAGTCCTCGCCGGCCACGAGGCCGACGGATCGCGTCTCGACGAGGCCCACGTCGCGTACGTGCCGCTGGCGTTCGCGGGCTCGGCGCACGCCGACGGGCACGTGCTCGGCCTCGGCCTCGTGCTGCCGCGGGACCTCGACGCCGACACCGATATGCAGATCCAGTACGCCGTGGCCGATGCGCTCTCGGGTGACACCGGAGCCCTCGAGCTCGTGCTCGGCGACGGGCGTGCGTGCACCTTCGTTCCCGAGGACCGCGCGATCCCACCGGCGGCGCTCACGCCCGGCACGTGGATCGGGCCGTCGCGGACCTGGGCCACGGTGACGCCGGTGGTGCTCGACCGCATGCCGCCGCGGCGTACGGCCGACCCCGAGGCGTTCATGCGGAACGTTCTCGCCGACGCTGCCGTGCACGCCGGACTGCCGCGGCCGACGTCGGTGGTCGTGGGCGACGTGTCGTGGCTCGTGGGCGTCCCGCACGTGCGGGCCTTCGACCCGCTGCCCACGAAGTCGGGACAGGGGCGCAAGCAGGTCCACGCGGTCTTTCGCTTTCCCGTCGCGGTGCGCGGACCGGTGCTGCTCGGTGCCGGCCGCCACCGTGGCTACGGGTTCTGCAGGCCCCTCGCCGACCAGGAGTCGCCATGACCCTCGACGTGTCCGAGTTCGCCACGTGGTTCCGCACGGTGCACGGCGTGGCGCCGTTTCCGTGGCAGGAGCGGCTCTTCTGCGAGGTGCTCGAGAAGGGCTGGCCCGGCACCCTGCGGCTGCCCACGGCGTCGGGGAAGACGTCGATCCTCGACGTGGCCCTCTTCGCGCTCGCCGTGCAGGTCGCGCGGGGCGGTCTGCGAAGCACGCCGCTGCGCATCGCGCTCGTCGTCGACCGTCGCATCGTCGTCGACGGCGCCTTCGCTCGGGCCACCCGCATCTCCCTCGCGCTGCGCGATCCCAAGCACGACGTGGTCGCGCGGGTCGCGGCGGCGCTGGCCTCCCTCGGGGGCGACGCGCCGCTGCACACGGCGTTGCTCCGCGGCGGCATCTATCGCGAGGATCGCTGGGCCCGACAGCCCAACCAGCCGACGATCCTGTGCTCGACGGTCGACCAGGTGGGGTCGCGGCTGTTGCACCGCGGCTACGGTCTCTCGCCGCGTGCGTGGCCGTTGCACGCGGGGCTTCTCGGCAACGACACGCTGCTCGTGCTCGACGAGGCGCACTGCAGCGCGGCGTTCGAAGAGACCCTCGCCGCCATCGCCGCGCTGCGCGTCGACGCCGAGCGGCCGGTGCAGACCCCGTGGTGCGTGGTGTCGATGACCGCGACGCCGGCCGCGGGCGCGCGCCCCTTCGAGCTCGACGACGTGGACCGCGCGGACCCGGTGCTGAAGCGCCGCCTCGTGGCCCGCAAGCCGCTGACGCTGCACGTCGCGCAGAAGGGCGAGAAGGGCCTCGCCGCGCGCTTCGTCGAGGTCGTGGGCGCTCGGGTCGCACCGGGACGCACGGTGCTCGTGGTGGTGAACCGCGTGCGCGGGGCGCGGCTGCTCCACGCGTCGCTCGATGCGCTCGTGCGCAAGAAGAAGCTCGACGCCGACGTGCTGCTGCTCACCGGGCGGTCGCGCTCGGTGGAGCGCGACGCGCTGCTGCGCGAGCACGAGCCGAGGCTTCTCGCCGGACGCGACCGGTCGAAGGTGGCGAGCGCGAGGGCGCTGGTGGTCGTGGCCACGCAATGCGTGGAGGTCGGAGCGGACCTCGACGTCGACGTGCTCGTGACCGAGGCGTGCCCCGTCGACAGCCTGCAGCAGCGCCTCGGGCGCCTCGATCGCCTCGGCGAGCTCGGCGAGGCGCCCTGCGACGTCGTCGCGTCCGCCGAGGCTGCGTGGAGCGGTGCCGGCGAACCCAAGGACGATCCCATCTACGGCGTCGCTGCGGCGCACACGTGGCGCTGGTTGAACGTCGAGGGCGCACCACGCGACGGCGGAGCGACGGTCTTCGGCGAGGCCGCGCGCGGGCTCGACGCCGTGCACCGCGCCCCGAAAAACAAGGCTCCGGTGATGTTCCCCGAGTACTGCGACCTCTGGGTGCAGACCGGTCCGGAGCCGTACGCGAGCCCCGATCCGGCAGCGTTTCTCCACGGTCCCGAGCGGGCCACGGCGGACGTGCAGGTGGCGTGGCGAGCGGACCTCGACGTCGATCGTCCGGAGACGTGGATCGCCACGCTCGCGCCGTGTCCGCCGGTGGCTGGCGAGACGCTCGCGATGCCCGTGTGGGCCGTGCGCGCGTGGCTCGAGGGGCGCGACGACGGCGACGACGGCGACGTCGAGGGAGCGCAGCCGCGCGAGCCCGCGGCCTCGCGGGACAAGGGCACGCCGCGTCCGTTCGTGCGCTGGCGCGGTCCGGAGCAGAGCGAGCTCGGGGCGAGCGCCGACGACGTGCGCCCGGGTGACACGCTGGTGCTGCCGTGCAGCTACGGCGGCTGCGATGCCTTCGGATGGAACCCCGAGGCCACGCTCGCCGCCGATGTCGCGGACCTCGCCCGCGAAGCTGCACGTCGCGCCCCCGTGCTGCGACTCCATCCGGCGTGCGTTCCCGCCGACGCGCCCGACGCGGTGCGCGCGGTGTTCGGTCCCCTCGACGCCGTCGACGACGCCGACGAGGTGCTGCGTCGCGCCCTCGAAGCGCTCGCCGGCGACGACACGGCGCTCGCGCGGGCCGCGAAGAACCTCCTCGGGGACCGAAAACGCCAGACGGACCCGCACCCCGCGGGCGTCGGCGTGGTGATCGTCGGCCGCGCCGGGTGGGCCGCCGACGCCCGCGACTTCTCCGACGAGGACGAGGGCTCGTCGCGCGCGCCCGCGGTCGTGGGGCTCGGCGCGCACCTCGACGACGTGCGCACCCTCGCCACGCGGTTCTGCGCGTCACTGGGCCTCGACGTCGGGCTCGCCGAGGACGTCGCCCTCGCGGGCTGGTTGCACGACCTGGGCAAGGCCGATCCGCGGTTCCAGGCGTGGTTGCACGACGGGCGCTGGCACGTCGCGCGGCGCAGCGAGCTGCTTGCGAAGTCGCCGCGGCTCCCGAGCGGCCTCGCGGCGTTGCGGGCGGCGCGGGAGCGGGCGGGCTATCCCGAGGGCGGGCGCCACGAGCTGTTGTCGGTGCGCCTCGCGGAGTCGTGCGAGGCGGTGCTCGCTCGTGCCCACGACCGCGACCTCGTGCTGCACCTCGTCGCGAGCCACCATGGACGTTGCCGTCCGTTTGCGCCGGCGGTGCGCGACGACCGCGCGGTGTCGGTGACGCTGACCCTCGACGGGCACGCCTTCACGGCGTCGAGCGCCACGGGCCTCGAGCGCCTCGACGCGGGCGTCGCCGAGCGTTTCTTCACCTTGGTACGACGCTACGGATGGTGGGGGCTCTCGTACCTCGAGGCGTGCCTGCGGCTGGCCGATCACCGCGCGAGCGAAGCCGCGGAGCGAGGAGTCTGAACGATGAACGAGTGGACGCTCCGGGGCCTCGACGGCTCCAACCCCTTGCACGCGTTGGCGTCGTTCGGCGCGCTGCTGCTCACCGACGACCTCGCTCCCGGCGCGCGCATGCGCTGGCTTCGTGACGACGGCTTCTGGCGCCCGCAGATCCGCACCACGCTCGACGCCGCGGCCTGGTGTGCGGGCCTCGCGACGCGGGTGCACGGCGCCTCGGTCACGGGCTCCACCGACAAGGGCGCGCAAGCCGACGTGCGGCGTCTCAAGGCCGAGCGCAAGAAGGCCGGTGATGCCTTCAAGACCGCGCAGAAGTCCGCGACTGAGTCCGCCAAGGGCCAGGGCCTCGGCAAGGTCGAGGCGCGCAAGTGGATCGACGGTGAACTCGCACCGCTCGAAGCGAACATCCGTGATCTCGACCTGAGGCTCGCCGGGGCCGAACTCGCGCTGTCGAACGCGCTCGGCTTCGGTCCTGCGCACCTCGGCGACATGATCGAAGTCGCGCCCGAGGTATTTCGTCGGCACGGCCGACGCTCATTGGACCCAGCACTCGGTGTTCGCTCAACGCGTCGTCAGCTCGCGGGGCTGGCAAGCGACGCGTGCGTTCGAGGCGGGAGCATCATCCCGACGCCATTCAGCTTCAGCAACGGATCTAGTGCGCAGTATCTGCTCAAGGACTTTCGCGCGGCCGCGAAGCTCGTGACCGCGGACACGGTGCGCGCGACGCTTTCGGAAGGCGTCGTTGCCGGCGCGAAGGTGACGAGTCTCAACTGGGATCCGGCCGATCAGCGAAACTATGCGTTGCGCTGGAAGAATCCAGAGCGCGACAAGGCGTCCACGGACTTCGTTACGAACGCCCTGGCATACCTGGGCCTCGGCATGGTCACGGCGATCCCGCGGGCACGGGGCCTCGACGCTGTCGCCTTCGTTGACCATGGCTTCGAATGGCCGCTGTGGGACGGATGGCTCGGCGTCGACGTCTCGCGCGCGCTGCTCGCGGGACGTCCGTCGCGGAACGCGAGCTCGACGCGGGCGGCGCGAGGAATCGTCGCCGTGTACCGCAGCGACGTAAGCAACCCGACGGGCAACCGGAAATTCTTCGCGCTCGCGCGAGAGATCTGAACGCGCAACGGAACGGACCGAAAACGGGGCGGCGATGTTCACACCAGAAGCACGACGGAGTGCGAGCGCGGCGGCGGCCGAGGACGTCGTGACGGGGGACATGGTCGCCCAGCACGCCTACTGC
>CAIMWA010000608.1 GCA_903845045.1 uncultured delta proteobacterium
AGCGTCCGGGCTCTGCGCTTCGCGAACGTACCGGCCGCGGACGGCCGGGCCTGGGCCCTCGCGCGCGGTGCCGCGGCCGGCGGTTCGCCCGCGGTTTACGGGGTTCCGTCCCGTTGCTCTTCGGAGGCCCGGCCGCCGCGGCCGGCACGATCCCGACAGGGCAGAGCCCGGCTGCTCGTCCGCCGGGCGTGGGCGATGCGAGCCGTTTCGTCGGGAAGATTGGGGAACGGATCCTCCCTACCGGCAGCTCGAAGATCTGTAGAAGTTGGTGGGCTTCAGACCGCGGCGAAGGCGATCGCGTGTGAAATCGATGTTGATCAGGGCCCCGCGATGGTCACCGCATCGATGACCGTCGGGCGCTCGTTCGCCGCAGGATCGACGGGCAGCGGCCAGCCGCCGTCGCTCCAGCGCGAGGGCATCCGTTCGATGCCGAAGGCCCACAGCGAGATGCCCGACGCGTCGACGCGCATGCGGAGGAAGTTCTTCCAGCCCTCTTCCTTCAACGAAGAGAACGCCTCGTTGCCGTGGCGGCGGAAGATCCGCACGCTGATGAAGAGGTAGAGCCCCATGATGATCCCGCCGAGCAGGTACCCCAGCGTCGCGCTCGAGGCGATCATCACCGCGCGGCGCGCCACGGTGTGGTGGAGCCCGAATTCCTTTGCGATCCACATGCCCGCGGCGGCGGCCGAGAGCGCCGCGCAGAGGTGCGCGATGCCGTGCACGAGACCGGCGAAGACGCGGTATAGTGGACGGTTCGAGTCGGTGAAGAACACCACCGCGACGAGGAGCGCGATGACCACGCCGATGGCGCTGGGCTGATCCGCGGCCTGCTCGAGTCCGCGCTCCAGCGCCCGTCCGATGCCCTGGTTGATGGCCGCGAGGTCGGGCTGCGGAAGGAGCCACGAGAGCAGGGTGTACAGCGCCGCCGTCGCGAAGCCGAAGCGGAGGTTGTGCAGCGGGAAGACGAGGTTCCCTGCCGCGAGACGCAGCGACACCGGGCGCGGCGGATACTCCTTGGATACCTTGAAGCGCCGGGTCTCGCCCCGCCTCCCGCGCCGAAGGCGTTGCAGCGACGGCGTGTGCGTCGGATGAAGGAACGCGCCGCCGCCGCCGGCCGTGACGTACTGCGCGCCGGGCACCGCGCCCGGGTCCGTGCGCTCCAAGCGCCGGTAGTGATGCAGGTCGCCGGCGAGCCAGAGCACCACCCGCGCGCGCTTCTGCTCTTCGATGTGCCGAAGCAGCGCGCTCATCTGCGGACCGTGCTCGGTGCCGTACTGCTGGCGATGCACCCAGGTCGGCTCGGCCATGCACACGATGACGTGGTCGCCGGGCGCGAGATCCGCGAGCGCGCCTTCGAACCAGCGCCGCTGCGGCACGTCGAGGTCACACTGGAGTTGGATGTCGACGGCCACGAGCCAGTGCCGGTGCGGCAGCCGGACGCACTGGTAGCTTCGTCGTTGGAACGTCTGCCAGAGCCCGAGCACGTCGCGTTGCGTGAAGACGTTCACGAAGCCCACGAGGCCGTCGTACCAGTCGTGGTTGCCCGGGATCGCGAGGAGCAGCGGGCGCTCCGCGGGCGTCTCCGCTGGCGCGACGCCGCGCATCGGGGCCAGGAGCTTCTGCTCGTAGGCCGCAACGCTCCCCGCGGGATAGACCTCGTCGCCGCCCATCACCACGAGGTCCGCCCGCGGGAGCGTCTCGCCGCCGTCGGTCGGCAGCGAAGGCTGCGCGAGCGCGTGCAGCACCGCGGTGGTCGGCCGCCAGCCGTCGCCGGTGTCGGCGAGGTAGTCGATGACGAGGGCGTCGCGGCTCCGCAGGTCGAGGGGCTCCTGGCGCTCGCCGACGGCCATGAGAAGGCGAAAGTCCGCGCGCGTCGCGAAGACCTCCGTGAGCACGGTCTGGAGGCCCGTTCGCATCAGCTGCGCCGGGTCGTACCAGCCCACCATGTCCGATCGCCGCGGAGGGGTCATCGCGGCGGACGGTACCGCAAACGGTCGGCGCGCCCATCGTCGTCATCGAGGTCCGTACGGCCATCGTCAAGATCGTGGCGCGACGGACGGGTTGCGGCGGGCGTACCGTCCGGGCGTCGTGTTCGGCGAGGGCGGCAGCGGTGCGTTCGACGGGGGCCGGCAGCGCAGCTACGGGCGTTGCAATCGGTCCGCGTGGCGCTTCGTGAACGATCCGCTCGAATGCGCGGCGCGCGGGACGACACTCACCGGCAACGGTGCAACGTGAGGGCTCGAGTTCTGCCGATGATGCGTTTGCTGCTGGCGATGGCCGTCGGCTGCTCGGCAGACGACTACTCGGCGCCAGGGCACGACTCGCCGACGGGGCACGGCGCGAGCATCGGGCCGTGCCCGGTCGGCCAGATAACTTGCCACGGCGCCTGCGTCTCGACGGACGTCGACCAAGGCAACTGCGGCGGGTGCGGGATCGTCTGCGACCACGCGTCGGAGTGCCACCGCGGAGTCTGCGCGTACGTGGGCTGCCCTGCGGGGTCCGAGCGCTGCACGTACGGCGGGGATTGCAACGATCTGCAGCGCGACCACGCGAACTGCGGCGCTTGCGGTGTGGGCTGTCACCCGTCCGAGCGATGCGAAGGCGGCGCGTGCGTCCTGGGGCCCTGCACGCCTCCGTCCATCGCGTGCGGACGCGATTGCGTCGACGTGACGTCCGATGCGCGTAGCTGTGGCGCGTGCGGCGTGGTCTGCCCGAGCGACAGCGACTGCACCGGCGGGACGTGCGTTCCGCGGTGCTCCGGCATGGTCCGTTGTGGCGAGGGCGCTGCCACGCGATGTCTCGGGAGCCTGGGCGACGTCGCCGACTGCGGCGCGTGCGGTCATCGCTGTCCCGAGGGTCCCGACGGTGCGCGATGCCTCGCCGGGCAGTGCGTCTCGGCGACCTGCATCGCAGGCGCACCGACGTGCCCTGGCGATGCGCCGACCTGCGGCTCGAATCTTCGCGTGAGCAACGTCCATTGCGGCGCATGCGGTCACGCCTGCGGCGACGGAGCGCACTGCCTGGGCGGCAACTGCGTCGCGTCGGACGTCCGCCCCGTGGAGCCGCTGTCGACGATGCACGTCACGTCGCATCGTCCTCGGTTTCGGTGGGAGCTCGGCGCCGGCGTGGGCGGTGTGCGCCTCGAGATCTGCAGCGACCGTGCATGCACGCACATCGAGCGCAGCGAGGACGTCACGGGAACGCAATTTCGACCCGACGGAGCGCTTGCTTCGGGCTGGCACTGGTGGCGACTGCATGCGATCCGCGCCGGTGTGGTCGAAGCCACGCCGGGTCCCACCTGGCAGTTCTTCCTCGACGCCACGGACGCCCCGATTCCGACGGCGACCGAGTCGATGCCCGACTTCAATGGAGACGGAATCGCAGACGCCTTGGAATTCGTTGCGGCTGGCCTCATGATCCGCTTCGGAGCGGGGGCGGGACCGACCATTCCCCCCCTCGTGTTTCCCCACGAGGCGGGTATCGAGCTCACGGACCTCGGGCAACCCAACGTCGGTTTCGCCGGGGTGGACTTCGACGGGGACGGTCTTCTCGATCTCGTGATGCACGCGCGCTTCTCGATCGCCAGCGGCTCCGCGTCGTCCGAGGGCGTCATTGTGGGCTACGGCACCGATCGGGGCACGCCGATGACGGACACGTTGATCACGCTGCGCGGGAGCGACCTGCCGATCAACGACTTCACGCCGTGCGGCGATCACGACGGCGACGGATTCGGCGACGTTGCGGTGACGAGCGGCCCGAGCGGCGTCGGGCGCCCGTATTCCCTTGCCGTCGTGTTCGGCGGTTCGACTCCCGCGCGTCAGGCGATGGGATTTTGGTCTCACCGTTCGATCGGATGTGCCGACTTCAACGGCGACGGGCTGGCCGACATCCTCGGCTTCGAATGCTCGCAGGCGCCCGGGTTCCCCGAGAATCGTCCCGCCGTTCGATACGGGAGCGCAGGCGGCGGCCTCCCGGCAAGCGAGGTTCCCGCGTGCACGACCGTCGCCGATCCGCTGGGCGTGTGCAGCGCCGCCGTGTCCGACCGCAACGGCGACGGCTACCCCGATCTCACCGCATCGGAGTCTCCGCCGGCCGTCACGATCACCTGGTTCGGCGGCCCCGACGGCCTCGTCGGAACACGGTGTGTCGGCGATTGACTGCGTCATGGGGACTGCTGGAACGGGGACGGACCTCGCGTGCGGCGTCGACGCCTCCTGCGGGACCGCGCACCCTGATGCCGGCCCGGCGATCCGTTGACACCATGAACCCAGCGGCGTTCGATGCCCGTTCGTGGGAGGCGGTCGTCACATCCTCGTCGCCTCCGTCGCGATGACCGCGCTCGCGGGCCGCGCCGAGGCCGATCCGCGCTTCGCGCCTCGGGAAATCAGCGGCGAGATCGGCACGCTGTTCCTCACGCCCTCGGCATATCGCAACGCGCTGCGCGACTTCGGCTTCGACGGCTTCACCGTCGGTATGCAGGGCGCGGCCCGCGTGCTCTGGACCGTTACCGCGGCGCTCCGCGTCGGCGTGCGCGCAGGTTACCTGGGGATCCGTGCGAGCGACGTCTGGTTCCACGTGCCGGACGCCGGGCTCGTGCTGCGCGTCGTCGCCGTCGGCGGAAGCACGGACCTTGGACCCCCGCCGGCGCCGCGAATCGTCCTCGACGTCGAGGCGGGCCTGGCCCTGGTCGACACCACGTGGGAGCGCGGCACGGGCATCGCCGCCGTTCCGCGCTTCGCCGTCACGCTCGGCGTCGATCGCCTCCTCGCCGCGCATCTTCGGGCGGGCCTGCGCGTCGGCGGGCAGTACGCACCGTCGGCGGGCGCGGCGGGCGGCTCGTACTGGGACCCGGCCTTCGCGGGCGTCACCGTGGGCGTCGAGCTCGGAGGGGCGCGATGAGGCACACCCGCATCGGCCTCGTAGCTGCGGCGCTGGTGCCGGCCTGCGAGCCCATCGTCGCGTGCGATTTCCATTGCGACACCAGCACCCTCGACGTGCGCACCGAGGACTTCGAGCGGCTCTGCGACGGCGCGCCGTGCGGTGCGACCATCGCTGGCTCCACCGCCGTCGTTCCTTCGTTGCTGCCCGGCGACCACGCCTTCGCCCTGGACCCCGGCGCGACGATCACCTGGAGCTGGCGCCTGCGCGGCACCGGCGCCACCAACGAGCTCGGCGCAGCGGTGCGCTGTGATGACGGCGGATCGCTGCATTTCTCGGGCACCGGCGGCGCGACGGGCACCACCATCGGCACCGACACCGGCGCGACCGCCGACTGGCGGCGTCACGTGTGGTCCCTCGGCGACGGCGGCGCCGGGGTGCTGGGCGGCGCGACGTCGTCGGGGATGTTCGACGCCTCGCTGTGGTTCACCAACACCGGCACCGCGCGCTGCGCCATCGACATCGTCCGCTTCGCGTCGCTCCAAAGGATCTGCGGCGGGGGCTTGTGCCCCTTCTCCACGTCGTGCAGCGGCGGCTGCGTCGACGTGCAGAGCGATCCCTCGAATTGCGGTGCGTGCGGCGTCGCGTGCGCGGCCGGCGTCCAATGCCGCGCGGGACGATGCGCCGATGCGATCGACTGCGCGACGGCGTGCACGGGCCGCTGCGACATTCCGAACCCCTGCGGAACGGGCTATTGCAGCCGTTGTCCCGAGGGCCAGCAGTGCTCGTTCTTCCACACCTGCGTCGGCGGCCCGCCCATCGACGCGGGTCCTTCCATCGATGTACCGGCGCCGCCGCCGCCCGTCGTCGCGGGGCGTCGGTGCGTCTCCGATGGCGAGTGCGCCTCGACGTCGCCGGCGCTCGCGTGCACCGAGACGCCCGGCGGGAGGGTGTGCTCTCACGCGACGGGCTGCGCCCAAGGGTCCGTCGCCGTCGAGGAGGCAGAGTGCGGTGGCGTCGGGTCCACGTGCCTCGTCTACGGAACGTCGGGCGCGGGACCGCGAGGCCTCTGCACGCGGGCATGCGCCGAGTCGGCGCCCGTTGGATCGGCGCGCGCGTGCCCTGTCGGCTCGGTGTGCACCACGAATTGGCCCGAGCGCACGGCCGGCTCCGTCGAGCGCCCGGGATGCCTTCCCTTCTGCGCGACCGACGCCGACTGCGCCAACGCCGCGTCCGGCGAGCCGGGAACGGCGCACTGCAACACGCATCTCGGCACCTGCGAACAGACGCCCCGCATCGGCAGCACCGTCGCCGACGGCTTGCCGTGTGATCCGATGAACGTGGCGACCACCGGCGTCGATCCGTGCGCCGGCCGCTGCATGGTCCTCGATGCGACGCGGCCCACCGAGGGGCTCTGCGGCTCCTACGTCGACCGCGCGCAGACCGAGGGGTGCTCCGTGCCGTCGATGACGCCGCTCTTCGTCGACCTCGCGAACCTCGGGGCTTGCGTGTTCCGAGACTGTGCGAAGAACGCCGACTGTCCCATGGGCTTGCGCTGCGTGTACCCGGAGCTGTCGGGGGTTCCGCAGACCGATGGTCCCGCGCGTTGCAGCTACGCCACCGCCGCGCAGCCCGTAGGCATCGTCGCCGTCGACGGCGGCATCCCGATGGACGCCGCATCGCGCGATCCGTAGGATCCCCCCCCTCCGACGGAACCGACGATGACGAGGCCGACTCCATGACACGCACGTCCCAGGCGCTCGACTCCGGCAAGCGCCTGCTGCTCGAGCACGCCCCGTGGGCTCTACGGTACTTGAATGCGGTGCGCGGCAAGGGCCTCGACGTGCGCGTCCTGCCCGACCGCATCACCATCTCCGATCCCCGGACGCAGCGCCACATCTGGCTCAACCGCGCCAACGCCGTGTACGTCCCCGACGTCGTGGGGTCCTTCGAGTACTATTTCTCGGCGGTGGAGCCCTTCGAGCAGACGGCCGTCGCGGGGGGCGGCAAGGTCGTCGACTACGCGTCGCCGCGCTTTCACAGGGTGCCCGGCTTCGACGACTTTCCGGTGCTGTTCCCGAGCACCGCGGAGCCATACCAGACCTGCCAGCAGTATCTCGACTTCGCCCAGCTCCGCGAAGGCCACACGGTCCTCGACCTCGGCTGCTACTCGGGGCTCACGGCCATCGCCTTCTCCAAGGCCGTGGGGCCATCGGGCCGCGTCGTGTCCGCCGAGCCGGACCCGGGCAACCATGCGACGAGCGTGCAGAACCTCGGCATGCACCGTCGCGTGAACGGCCTCGACAACGTCTCGCTGCACGCGGTCGCCGTCGCGGGAAACACCGGCACGCTCACGTTCAGCTCCGAGGGCGCCATGGGGTCGTCGGCGGTGTCCGTCGTCGGCGGGTTTCGGGGGCGCGTCGTCGAGATCCCATGCGTGACCCTCGAGGAGCTGGCGCGGCGCGCCGGCGTCGAGCGCGTGGACTTCATCAAGATGGACATCGAGGGCTCCGAGCTCGAGGTCGTCGAGCGGTCCGGCGCGTTCCTTCGCGCGCATCGCCCAAGGATGATCATCGAGCCGCACAAGGTCGGCGGCACCCTCGACGCCGAGGCGGTGATGTCCGCCCTCGCCGGGTATGGCTATCGCTGCGAGATCATCGAGCAGTGGGGCGTGTCGCTCCCGCTCGTCACCGCGGTGCCGCTGCCCGCAAAGGGTCTCTGACGAGAGCCCGCGCGCCGCCCGCCGCGCGACCCTTCAATGAATGGTCACGGCCCCGCTCGTCGACGGCGGCAGCGTAGCGCCCTGCGCCGTCGGGAGGTTCGACGCCACCTCCCGGTAGAACTGCGCATATTGGGCCTCGACGGGCCCGAGGAACGCCTGCTGCTCCTCGCCGTTCATCAGGTAATGGAGCATCGCATGCACGACGGGGCCCTGCGGCGAGTCTTGCAACTCGACGTCCCAGGAGAGGCTCTCGACGACGGACTGGGCCACGTAGCCCCGCGCGACGGCGCCCACGGCGATGGTCCGCGGCGCCGTGCGGATGCGAGGCGTCGCCGCGACGACCTCGTAACCGATGACGCGGAGGGCCACGACCACCGCCGCTCCGACCTCGTCGTGCGTGTGCCCTGCGAAGGTGCGTGACCCGAGGCGCTGGTAGTCCGCCATGGACGCCACCGGCGGCCTCGGCCCCATGCATCCGTCGAGCGCCACCGCTCCGGTCACCACCAGCAGCGCGGCCACGCACGCACGCCCGGCACCCACCATCGATCTACGCATCGCGCCGAAGGGGGCCAGAAGCTCCGCCCGCCTGTCAACCAGACGATTGTGGAGCGTGGCCCGCACCGTGCAAACTCCCCCGGCCATGAAGCCCGCCGTCGCTGCCCTCGCCGTCGCCACCGTTCTCGCTGCCGCGTCTTCCTACGCGCAGTCCGCGCCGCCGCCGCCGCCCGTCGAAGCCCCGGTGCAAGCCGTCGAGGTGCTGCCGCCGCCGCCACCGCCGCCCGCGGGCGCGATGCTGCAGTGTCCGACCTGCGAGCCCACCGACGCCGACCGTGCCGCGGTGGAACAGGCCACCGAGCTGTTGGCCCAGGGGCGTGCCGACGAGGCACGGCGGGTGTTGCAGCCGCGACTCCAGGGACAGAGCCCGTGGGTGCCGTCCTACGCCGCGGTGCCCGTGCTCGACCGCCTCGCCGTGCGCATGGCCGCGCGTCTGCCGCTCCACGGCGGTCTGGCGTCGGCCGAGACGCCGCGCGCGCCGGACGAGAGCTTGCAGCCGCGCAGCACCCTGGAGTCGGTCTCGCTCTACACCTCGTCGATCCTCTTCGGCGTCGGCACCGGCGTGTGGCTCGACGTCGTCGCCGGGGTCGAAGACATCCGGGTCGCCGTCATCATGCCGTTGGTGTTCGGCGGCGTCGGCGCCGGCGCGCTCTGGCTCGGCGAGCACAACCACGGACCGCTCCGCCGCGGGCGCGGCCTCGCCATGAGCAACGGGCTCGTGCTCGGCACCATTGCGGGCACGCTCCTCGGCGCCTGGGGCGGCAGTCGCGAGTACTGGACCGGCCGCGGGGTCGCCTCGACGATCTGGGGCGGCGCCGCCCTCGGCGTGGGGCTCGGCATCGGACTCGGAACGCTCGCCGACGTCACCCCGGCGTCGGCCTCCTTCGTGGGCTCCGGCGGGCTCTGGGGCGCGGCCTTCGGAGCCATCACCGCGCTGGCCGCGAACGCGTCGGGCGACGGCGTGCTCATCGGCGGGCTCGTGGGCGAAGGCGCCGGCATCGTGGCCACGGCGGCCCTCGCGAGCGCCGTGCACCCCGCCGAGGCGCAGGTGCGCTGGATGGACCTCGGCGTCCTGTCCGGCGGCCTCGTGGGCGCTGGCATCGCGGTGCTCGCCTTCGGCAATTCGGACCTCCGCACGCCCCTCGCGCCGGCGCTGATTACCGAGTTGGGTATGATCGGCGGCGGCGTGCTTGGCTACGTCCTCGGCCGTCCGACGCAGCCCGCGCAGCCGGCGGCCCGGGCCTCCCTGGACCGGTTCCGCGTGCAGCCGATGGTGGTGCCGGCCAACGGCGGCGCGCAGGTGATGCTCTCGTTGCCGAATCTGCTCTGAGTTCTGGTAGCGTCCGCGCGCCATGAGCGAGACGCTGGCCGGTGAGGACGATCCGATGTTCGGGCTCCTGCGGGTGCTCGGCGACGACGACCGGGCGACGCGGGGCGTGGGCCTCGACGACGCCACGCTCCGTCGCATGTACCGCGAGCTCCGCAAGCTTCGGCTGCTCGACGAGAAGATGCTCCTCGTGCAGCGCCAGGGGCGCATCGGCTTCTATGGCGAGGTGAAGGGCCAGGAGGCCACGCCGGTGGCCACCGGCTTCGCGCTGCGCGGCGACGACTGGGTGTTCCCGGGGCTCCGCGAGGGCGCCGTGATGCTCGTGCGGGGCTTTCCCCTGGCGACGTACCTCGCGCAGTGCTGGGGCAACGCCCTCGACGTGCAGAAGGGCCGGCAGATGCCGTCGCACTTCTCCGGCCGCGCGGTGAACCAGGTGTCCTGGGGCAGCGTCATCGGACCGCAGATCCCGCAGGCCGTGGGCGCCGCTTGGGCCATGCGCAAGCAGGGCAGCGACGCCGTGGCCGTGGCGTTCTTCGGCGACGGGGCGACGTCCGAGCCCGACTTCCACAACGCCGCCAACCTCGCGGGCGTGTGGAAGGCCCCGGTGGTGCTGGTCTGCCAGAACAACCACTGGGCCATCTCGATCCCGTCGAGCCAGCAGACCGCGGCGCCGACCTTCGCGAGCAAGGCCATCGCCTACGGCATGCCCGGCGTGCGCGTCGACGGCAACGACGCCCTCGCGGTGTTCCTCGCGGTGCGCGACGCCGCCGAGCGTGCTCGCCGCGGCGAGGGACCGACGCTCATCGAGTGCGTGACCTACCGCATCGGCGCGCACTCGAGCAGCGACGACCCCACGCGGTACCGGGCGCAAGAGGAGGTCGACGCATGGGTGCGCCGCGACCCCGTGGAGCGCTTCCGGCGCTTCCTCGAGCGCGGCGGGCTCCACGACGACGCGGCCGAAGAGGCGCTGGTGGCGTCCCTCGACGCGGAGATCCGCGAGGCCATCGCCACCGCCGAGGCCGCCCCGGCGCCGGCCCGCGACACCCTCTTCGACGACGTGTACGGCGAGCTCCCGTGGAACCTCCGCGAGCAGCGCGAGGCCCTTCGGCACGCCAAGCCCGCCCCGGCGCACGGCGGCTAGCGCCTGGGCCCGAGCGGGCCTACACACCCCGGCAACGAACCATCTTCCCCCTTCGGCAACAGGCAGGAGCGACGAGCGGAATCCATGAGTGAGACGAAGACCTACGACGCGATCGTGATCGGCGGCGGACCGGGCGGCTACGTGGCGGC
Organism: uncultured delta proteobacterium; assembly: GCA_903845045.1. Lineage (GTDB taxonomy): Bacteria > Myxococcota_A > Polyangia > Polyangiales > SCUS01. The sequence goes on from CAIMWA010000608.1 coordinate 10,773, forward strand.
GATCCGCTGCGCGCAGCTCAAGCTGAAGACCCTGGTCATCGAGAAGGAGAGCTGGGGCGGCGTGTGCCTCAACTGGGGATGCATTCCGTCGAAGGCGCTCATCGCCGCGGCGAACTTCGTCGAGCGCTCGAAGCACGCGAGCGTCATGGGCATCGCCGTGACCGGCGTGGCCGTCGACGCCGCCAAGATGCAGGACTGGAAGAACGGCATCGTCAAGAAGCTCACCGTGGGCGTGCAGGGCCTCGTGAAGGGCAACGGCGGCGAGCTCCTCAAGGGCACCGCGCGCTTCGTCGACGCGAAGACCCTCGAGGTCACCACCGCCGACGGCGTGCAGCGCGTGGCGGCGACGAAGGGGATCATCATCGCGACGGGGTCGCGCCCGGTGGAGATCCCGGGCTTCGCCTACGACGGCAAGCAGATCATCTCGGCCAAGGAGGCCGTGAGCCTGAACCCGCTGCCGAAGCGCATGGTGGTCATCGGCGGCGGCATCATCGGCATGGAGCTCGGCGGCGTGTATTCGAAGCTCGGCGTCGACACGACCATCGTGGAGTTCATGCCGAGCGTGCTGGCGACCATGGACGCGGACCTCGTCGCTCCGGTGACGAAGGCCATGGGCAAGGGCGGCGTGAAGTTCATCACCGGCGCCAAGGCACAAGGGTATGTGAAGAACGCCGACGGCTCGCTGAAGGTGACCCTCGACGTGGGCGGGACGCCGCAGACCGTCGACACCGACGTGGTGCTCGTCGCGGTGGGCATGCGCCCCAACCATGAGGGCAACGGCTTCGAGGCCATCGGCCTCGCGCAGGACAAGCGCGGCCACGTCATCATCGACGAGCGCTGCGCCACGAACGTGCCGGGCGTCTACGCCATCGGCGACGTCGCGGGCGGTCCGTACCTGGCGCACAAGGCGAGCAAGGAGGGCGAGATCGCCGCCGAGGTCATCGCGGGCCAGAAGAGCACGCGCGACTGGCGGGCCATCCCCGCGGCGACGTTCACGCACCCGGAGATCGCGTCCGTGGGTCTCTTCGAGCACGAGGCGAAGGCCAAGGGACTCGAATACAAGGTCGGAAAGTTCCCCTTCGCGGCGAGCGGCCGTGCGATGGCGGTGCTCGAGACCGACGGCTTCGTGAA
>CAIMWA010000609.1 GCA_903845045.1 uncultured delta proteobacterium
CGGTCGTGAGGCCCGTCGCCGCCGGGAGGCCACGACGCTCCAAGCTTTAGTGGATAACGCTGAGATTCACTATCGGCGGGCGGCACAGGAGGGACGCCGCTCGATGGCGACGCATTCCTGCTATTTGGTCAAGTGGGGGCATTGGCTCCGGCTCATCGGTGCAGGAACCGCCGTGTCGACGATCACCGTCATGACCGTGCGCGCCTTCGTCGCCGCGCGTCGGGATGAGGGCATGTCCGACCACACCATCATGAAGGAGTTCACCGCGCTGCGGTGCGCCCTTCGGCACGCGCGCGACGCCGGGCTCTGGGAGGGAGACCTTGCGGCGCTCAAGCCAGCCGATCTCTCGAGCGACTACCTGCCGAAGAAGCGGGCGTTGTCGCTCGCGGAGGCACGCGCTCTCCTCGCGCAGCTGAAGCCAAAGCGAAGGGCCGCCGTCGCCCTCATGCTCGGCACCGGCAGCGAGGTCGGCGCCGCGGAGCGCACTGAGCGCGTCGACTACGAGCGAACTTCAGGTCTGGTGCACGTTCGCGGATCGAAGACCAACGATCGTGATCGGTTCGTGCCGGTGGTGCTCCCCGAATGCCAGGAGCTTATCGATCTCGCGTGGACGCTCGGCACGGGCCGGCGCGGCATGCTGCTCTCGCGGTGGGCAAGCTGCTGGCGAGACCTGAAGGTCGCCTGTCGGCGCGCCGGCATCCCCCGGTGCAGCGCCCACGATCTGCGAAGGACGTTCGCGCATTGGCATTTGATCGCGGGGTGCTCCTTCGAGGACGTCGCGCGGGCCATGGGGCACGCCTCGACGGCCATGCTTTTCAGCGTCTACGGCAAGATCCACCCGGCCGCGCAGCGCAAGCGCATGGTCTCCAGCATCATCCCCTACTCGTTGGACGCTTCCGGCACCGACGCCCTCGCCCCGCACCCGGTCGACTCCGAGGTGCCGGTGGACGACGACGCACCCGCGGCGATGACCGTCGCACCTTCGCGACCGCAGCGGAAACGCTGATCGCCCCCCGAGGGTCGTCGCTGGGTTGACACCCTAATTCATGATATGATAATTGACGCAGCGGAGTGGAGCCGCGCGAGTCCCAGACCCTTCTCGCACCGTTGCTTCTGCACGCGTCGCAGCTCGACGCTGCCGATGCGACCGCGCTCGAGATGAGCAGCAGCGGCGCCATGGGTCCGCGCGTCTCCCGCTCCTGGGCGCTCCGGGAGCTGCTCACCGTGGGAGTCGTCGAGCTCGCCGCGCGCCTCGACGCCGTGACCCTCACGGAGCTGCGGGCGCCGAGCCCGCATCGAGGCAAGCCGCGCAATTCCGGCGATGGCCTGGCCGATTGTCCGCCGACGTCGACGTTTCACGTGCTCTCGCCGATGGTCGTCCCTCGCTCCCTCGTCGAGACGATCCGCGGCCTCGTTCCGCGGGTCGCGCACGCGACGGGGCGAGTCGTCACCCTCTCGATGGTGCTCCGCGAAGCGATGCTCCTCGGCTACGAGCGCCGCCAACGCGCGCGTCGGGACGCGCTCGAGAAGTTCGCGAAGCTCCAGTCGCTCCTCGAACTTGCGGGCGGCCCGGAGGGGCTCGGACTGGATCTGCAGATCGTGACGGGCAGCGTGGTGACGCCGTACCTGCCGCCCGGCGTACGCAGCAGGCAGTCTCGCCCGGACCCGGCACCGTCGCGGTCCGGGGCCAAGCCGAAGAAGAAGAAGTCCGCCGCGAAGCCCCCGAAGTGATGCGTTGCATCGACACCCGGCCCAGCTGACGACAGGGAGACCCCATGCAATTCCGAAAGCGCGACGGCATCTGGAAGGTGCGGATCACCGTGGACGGCGTCCGCCACGAGCGGTCCACGGGCTGCGCGGACCGCAAGGCCGCCGAGGCCGCC
>CAIMWA010000610.1 GCA_903845045.1 uncultured delta proteobacterium
ACGGGCGACGTTCCCGCATCGGCGGACGCCGGTGACGTCGGCGCGACGACGGGCGACGCGGGCACGGTGCCCACGGATGCTCCGGTGACGTGCACGGGCACGCAGATCCGCTGCGGCAACGCGTGCGCCGAGCCCGCCACGGACGTCGCGAACTGCGGCGGCTGCGGGCGCTCCTGCGGCACCGGCGGAACGTGCACGGCGGGCGCGTGCACCTGCGGCGCGGGCGCGGTGCGCTGCACCAACGGAGGCTGCGCGCTGCTCTCGTCGGACCCCATGAACTGCGGCCGCTGCGGCACCGCGTGCAACGCGCAGAGCACGTGCTCGGCGGGTGTGTGCGTGTGCCGCGCGGGGGCCACGACGTGCAACGGCGCGTGCGTCGACCTGCAGACCGACGCGCGCAACTGCGGGCGCTGCAACCAGCAGTGCAACCGCACCCAGGCGTGCGTCGCCGGGGCGTGCGCGTGCGCGGCGGGCACCGTGCCCAACGGCATGGGCGGCTGCACCTCCATCGTGAACGACCCGGCGAACTGCGGCGCCGTGGGCAACCGCTGCCGCGCCGACCAGATCTGCGCGGGCACCGCGTGCGCGTGCCGCCCCGGGCTCACGGCGGCCGGCGGCGCGTGCGTCGACCTGCTGACGGACCCCGCGAACTGCGGCGCTGCGGGCCACTCGTGCGCCGGGATGACGTGCGTGAACGGCGCGTGCGTCAACAGCGCGGCGTGCACCGGCGGCCAGCGCGTGTGCGGCGGCGCGTGCGTGAACACCGTCACCGATCCGCTCAACTGCGGAGGGTGCGGGCGCGCGTGCAGCGCCACGCAGCTCTGCGCTGCGAGCTCGTGCCAGGACTACACCCCCGCCGTCGGCTGCACCGCGTGCCCCTGCACCGTCTGCGGCGACGTGCGCTGCTGCGACATCGCGGGCTTCAGCGGCCCGGTGTGCTCGAACCGCTGCCCCTGAGGCCGCGCGGGTCGCTCAGTCCGTGGGCAGCGCGAGGGTGACGCGCGGACCGCCGGCGACGGTCTGCACGCGCGCCGCCATGGACTGCGAAGGGGCCCAGCGCGCCACGGCCTGCGCGAGCTCCGCGGCGGTCATCGCCGGGGAGAGCCGGCACTCCATCATCGAAGCGGTGGCGCCGTGCACGCGGCGCACGCGGGCGTAGCGCTCATCGGTCTCGAAGGTGAACACCGCCTCGCGGCCGCCGTCGGCGACCCGCGCGAGGAGCCAAGGACCCAGCGTCTGCAGCGTCGTCGCGGTCCCGGTGCCCCGGGACAGGAACGCCCCCGGGAGCGCGTCGCCGTGGACCAGCCCGTCGAGCCCGAACGCGCCATCCGTGGTCATGGGACGTCGAGGCTACTCCGTTGCATCGAACCCACAAGGGGCGAAGCGCGATGGGCATTGACGCGACGCTCCCCGCTGCGGTGTCCTGTCGGGATGCACAGCGTCTCGGCAGACCAGATCGAGCACCCCGACGGCCGCGTGGAGCTTCGCCCCGGCGTGGAGCTCTCCGGCTCGTCGCTGCACAACCACGACCTCGCCCCCACCACCGTCGCCCAGCGCACCTGGAAGACCTACAACTTCGCGGCGCTGTGGATCTCCATGGCGCACTGCATCCCCACCTACATGCTCGCGTCGGGGCTCATCGCCGCGGGGCTGAGCTGGTGGCAGGCGCTGCTGACGATCCTCCTCGGCAACCTCATCGTGCTGGTGCCGATCCTGCTCAACTCGCACCCTGGCACGCGCTACGGCATCCCCTTTCCGGTGTTCGCGCGGGCGGCCTACGGCGTCTTCGGCAGCAACGTCCCGGCGGTGCTGCGCGCCGTCGTCGCGTGCGGCTGGTTCGGCATCCAGTGCTGGATCGGCGGCAAGGCGTTCCACACGTTCCTGCAGGCCATGTGGCCCGGGTGGACGACGCTCCTCGGCGCGCCGATGGCGGGCTACGCGCCGACGCAGTGGCTGTCCTTCGCGCTGTTCTGGGGGCTCAACGTCTTCGTGATCTTCCGCGGCATGGAGCTCGTGCGAAAGCTCGAGGATTGGGCCGCGCCGTTCGTGCTCGTGATGACCATCGCGCTCGTGGTCTGGGCCGTCGACCGCGCCCACGGCATCGGGCCCATCCTCGCGCAGAACGCCCACTTTCACGGCCACGGCAGCTTCTTGAGCGTCTTCGTTCCGTCGCTCACGGCGATGGTGGGCTTCTGGGCCACGCTCTCGCTCAACATGCCCGACTTCACGCGCTTCGGGCGGTCGCAGCGCGAGCAGATGGTGGGCCAGGTGGTGGCGCTGCCCACGACGATGACGGCCTTCGCGGCCATGGGCGTGCTCATCACCAGCGCGTCGCAGGTCATCTACGGCACGCAGATCTGGGACCCCATGGACCTCGCCGCGCGCTTCGACTCCCGCGCGATGGTGGCCGTGTCGACGTTCACCGTGGTCGTCGCGACGCTCGCCGTGAACATCGCCGCCAACGTGGTCTCGCCCGCCAACGACTTCGCCAACGCGTTCCCGAAGTGGATCAACTTCCGCCGCGGCGGGCTCCTCACCGGCCTCGTCGGCGTGGCCATGTGCCCGTGGAAGCTCCTCGCCGATCCGTCGGGCTACATCTTCCGCTGGCTGCTCGGGTACTCCGGCGGCCTCGGCGCCATCGCCGGCGTGCTCATCGCCGACTACTGGCTGCTCAAGAAGACGCAGCTCGACCTCGCGGCGCTGTACCGCCCCGATGGCCGCTACGCCTACGGCAACCGCCTCGGCACCAACTGGATCGCCGTCGTCGCCACGGCCCTCGGCTGCGCCCTCGCGTGGGCCGGCGCCTTCGTGCCCGCGCTGCACCCGCTCTACGACTACGCGTGGTTCGTCGGCGCCTTCGTCGCCGCGGGAACCTACCTCGCAGGCATGAAGCTCTTCGGCGACCGCAGCGACACGCCGTGAGCTAGGCGATGTCCTCGCGGCGCACGAACACCGCGTCGTCGTAGCGGAGCATCACGAGGCCGTCGGTCCAGCCGTCGAGGGCGATGATGGGGTTGCGGCCGAGGGCCCAGGCCACCAGCCACTCGGGGTACTTCGCGCCGGCCGCGTCGGCGAGCGGAAAGCCCCCGCCGAAGCGCGGGTTCACCTCGATGAACTTCACCTCGCGGTCGGGCGTGAGAAAGAGCTGCACGGTGATGCAGCCCACCGCGCCCGGGAGCGCCTCGACGAGGCGGCGGCCCGCGGCGAGCAGCACCGGGTCCTTCACCGTCATGCCCTTGGAGACCTCGCCGGCGCGCGTCTCCATGCGCAGCCGCGGAACCACGCAGCGCACGCGCCCGTCGAAGTCGACGAGCACGTCGAGGGTGAACTCCTGGCCGCGCACGAGCTCCTGCACCATGGCGTTGGCCGTGTGCTTCGCGTGAAAGGCCAGCGACTCGGCGTCGTCGATGCGCGTCGCGCCGATGGAGCAGCTCCCGTCGGCGGGCTTCAAGAAGAACGGGTACGCCGCCGCGGGGTCCGCGAGGATCGCGTCGGCGTCGAGCACCGCCGGCGAGGCGAAGCCGTGCGCGTCGAAGAACTCCCGCGTGCGCCGCTTGTCGAGGGCGATCTCCGTGGTCTCCGGGCTCGACACCACCAGCGTCACGCCCTGCGCCGCGAAGAGCGCGCGGTGCGGCGCCAGCAGGTGCAGCTCCGTGTCGATGAGCGGCACCACCATGCGCACCCGCTCCTGCGCGCAGAGCTCGAGCAAGCGCGGAACGTAGTCCGGCGACGTCACCCGCGGCACGAGCACCCCGCGGTCCGCCGCGTGAAAGGCCGCCGCGTTGCGACGCAGGTCGGCCACGATGACGTCGCCCTCGACGCCCAGCGTGCGCAGCGCCTCGCGGAACGCGCGCACCAGCGCCACGCGCCGCCCGCCGCTGGTCAGCAGGACGTTGAAGCGCTCGGTCACGCCCCGTCCTCCACGTCGTCGAGGCGCACCGGGAGGCCCTCGCGGAGGCTGCGCACGGCCATGAGCGTCGCGAGCGCCGTGGCGTAGGTCTCGTCCCAGGAGATGGGCCATGCGCCGCCGCCGCGGGCCGCGTCGACGAAGGCCTTGAAGCCGGCGCCGTGGCCCTTGTCCTTGCCCGCCTTCTCGTCGGTGCGCTTCTCGCCCTTCCAGAGCGTGAGCGCGTCCCACTCGTCGAGCACCGCGGTGCGTCCGCCGCCGAAGACCTCGATGCGCTCGGCGGGACCGGAGCGATCGCCGCCGGCCTGGTACGACACGTTCGACACGCCGCCGTTGGCGTGGCGCAGCGTGATGAACACCTGGTCGTCGGTGGTCTCGAGGCCGCGCTGCATCGCCACGCTCTCGGCGTGCACCTTCACCACCGGGCTGCCCTGCAGCGCCACGCACGCGTCGATGGCGTGGCACGCCTCGCCGACGATGCGCCCGCCGCCCACGTCCTCGTCCTGCGGCCACGCGTTGGCGGGGATGTACCCCGGCGCGAAGCGGAAGCTCACCGTGCGCACGGGCACGTCGGCGAAGAACGACTGCACGCGCTGCAGCGCCGGCGCGAAGCGACGGTTGTAGCCCACCATGAGCAGCGGACATTTCGGTCCGAGCTCCTCGACGGTGGCGCGCAGCGAGCGCAATTCGTCCTCGGTGATGCACAGCGGCTTCTCGACGAAGACCGCCTTGCCCGCGCGCAGCGCCTGCTCCACGAGGCCCGCGTGCAGGTCGTGCCGCGTGGCCACGAAGACGGCCTTCGTCGACGCGTCGGCGAACAGCTCCGACGCCTCGGTGGTCGCGAAGTCGAAGCCCATCTTGCGGCCCGAGTGCTCGGCGTTGAGCCCGCGCGCGGTGCACAGCCCCCGCCAGCGCACCGGACCGAGCTTGGCGAACGCCGGCATCATCACCAGCCGCGCGTAGTTGCCCGCGCCCACGAGCGACACGCCGAACTCGCCGGACACCGGCTGCGCGGCCCGCAGCGACAGCTTGCGCGACGGGCGCTCGGTGACCTCGGGGTACGTGAGCACGGCGCCCAGCACCGGCGCGTTGCTCGTGATGAGGTCGTAGGCCTCCGCCGCCTGCGCGATGGGAAAGCGGTGCGTGGTGAGCTTCTCCACGGGGAGCTTGCCCTGCGCCACGAGGTCGAGGATCGCCTCCATGTTGCGCTGCGCCGTCCAGCGCACCTGGCCGAAGGGATAGTCGATGCCCTTCTCCTCGTAGGACGGGTCCATGCGGCCCGGTCCGAGCGACGACGAGACGGTGAACTCGAGCTCCTTCAGGAAGAACGGCGGGCGCGGGAGGTTCAGCCCCACGACGCCGACGAGCACGATGCGTCCCTTGGCGCGGGTCACCTCGGCGGCGAACTCGATGGGCTCGTTGCTCTGCGTGGCGGCCGTGATGACCACGGCGTCGACGCCGTTGGGTCCCGCGAAGTCGCGGACTGCGGCGCGGGGCGAGCCGATGCCCACGCCGTCGGCGCCGAACTCCCGCGCGAGGTCGAGCTTCTTCGGGTCGATGTCGGTGCCGAAGACGCGGCAGCCCTGGGCCTTGAGCAGCGCCACGCAGATCTGCCCGATGAGCCCGAGGCCGATGACGAGCACGCGCTCGCCGAGGGTGGCCCGCGCGAGGCGCACGCCCTCGAGGCCGATGCTCGCGACGCTGGTGTACGCCGCCTGCTCGAAGGTCACTCCCTCGGGGATGCGCGCCACCAGCGTGCGCCCGATGCTCACCACGCCCGCGTGCGGACCCGCCGTCGCGACGCGGTCGCCGGGCTTGTACTCCTGCACGCCGCGCCCGCACTCGAGCACCACGCCGGCCGACGAGTAGCCGAGGGGCATGGGCTCGTCGAGCTTCGCCATCACCTGCGTCGCGGTGGTGACGAGGCCCTCCTGCTTCAGCTTCTGCAGCACGCGCCGCACGTGGTCCGGGCGCTCCCGGGCCTTGCCCACGAGGCTCTTGCGCGCGAGCTCGACGACGTAGCGCTCGGTGCCCGCGGAGACCAGCGACGCCGCCGTCGCGACCACCACCTGCCCCGTCCCCGCCACCGGTGCGGGAATCTCCCGCACACCCGTCTTGCCCGTACGAACCTCCTGGACGACCTGCTGCATGACCGGCTCCTCGCGCTGGGTGCGACCGGCGCGGGGTAGACCATCCGCGCGCGCCCAGCAAGCGTTGCCCGGCGCGCGCCGGGGGTTCATCGCGGCGGGGACACAGTTACGTTGTTGCATTCACGGAACGCCGCCGGCGCCGCCGGGGACCCAGTTACGGGGGTGGCTTCGCGGCGCCGCG
>CAIMWA010000611.1 GCA_903845045.1 uncultured delta proteobacterium
CGATCCCGACAGGGCAGAGCCCGGCTGCTCGTCCGCCGGGCGTGGGCGATGCGAGCCGTTTCGTCGGGAAGAGTGGGGAAATGATCCTCCCCACCGGGAGCTCGTAGATGTGTGGAAGTGATAGGTCTTCAGGCCGCCGGCACGACTCGGAAGGCGCCGCGAATCCAAGCCCCCCGCACCGATACACCAAGGCGTACCCGCCGATACACCAAGGCGTACCTCCCGCCCCCCCCGCACCGATGACGAAGCCGCGCCGGCGACCCGTGCCATACTGCCCGCGGTGCATCCGGGCGACGTCCTCGCAGGCCGCTTTCTCGTGGACCGTCTCGTGGGGCGCGGCGGCATGGGCGTCGTCTACCGCGCCACGGACCGTGACACGGGCTCGCCCGTCGCGCTGAAGCTCCTCGCCGAGCTCCGCGCCGACCTCGTCGAGCGCTTCGCCCGCGAGGTGCAGGCCCTCGCGCGGCTGCGTCACGACCGCGTGGTGCGCTACGTGGCCCACGGCACCGACCAGGGCCGCGTCTGGCTCGCCATGGAGTGGCTCGACGGCGAAGACCTCGCCGCCCGCCTCGCGCGGGGCCCGCTCACCGTCGACGAGACCCTCGCCCTCGCCCGCGCCGCCGCCGCCGCCCTCGCCGCCGCGCACGCCGCAGGCCTCGTGCACCGCGACGTCAAGCCGAGCAACCTGTTCCTCCCGATGGGGTCCGCGGGGTCGGCGAAGCTCCTCGATTTCGGGCTCGTGCGCGCCCTCGAGACCGAGCACCTCACCCGCGCCGGCCACAACCTCGGAACCCCCGTGTACATGTCCCCGGAGCAGGTGCTCGGCGACGAGGTCGACGCGCGCTCCGACGTGTTCTCCCTCGGGTCCGTGCTCCACGAGTGCCTCGTCGGACGCGCCCCCTTCGCCGCCGCCGAGGAGCTCGCCGTGGGCCTCCGCATCGTCTGCGACGAGGCCCCGGCCCTCGCGACGCTGCGCCCCGACGTGCCGCACGGCCTCGCATCCCTCGTCGCCGAGATGCTCGCCAAGGCCCGGGAGTCCCGCCCCCGCGACGGCGCGGCGCTCCTCGAGCGCATCGCCGCCCTCGGCGAAGGGCAAGCGCCGCTGCGTCCGTCGCAGGCCCCGCGCGGCATCACCTCGGCGGAGCAGCGCCTCGTAGCCGTGGTGCTCGCGCGCGCGCCGTCGCTGCACACGGCGCCAACGCTCGCCAACGACCCCACCCTCGACGGCGACCGCACGCGCACCGGCGTCGCCGCACCGCCGGACCGCGACCCCTTCGCCCGCGGTCGCATCTACCACCTCGCGGGTGGATTGGTGCTCTGCGTCGTCGAGTCGGCGGGCAGCGCCATCGACCAGGCCGCGCACGCTGCGGAGGGCGCCTTCGCGCTCCTCGCCCGCAGCCCGGGCATCACCGCCGCCCTCGCCGTCGGACGGGCCCGCATCGACCAGGCGCACCCCATCGGCGAGGCCCTCGACCGCGCCGTCGCCGTGCTGCGCGCCGCCGAGGCGGTGGGTCCCGGCGTGCACCTCGACGACGTCGCCGCGGGGCTCCTCGACGGACGCTTCGCCCTCGACCGCGCCGCCGGCGTGCACCGCATCGCCTCGGTGCGCTCGCGCACGGACCTCGACGCCTCGGCCGCGACGCCGCGCTCTCCCTTCGTCGGCCGCGAGCGCGAGCTGGGCATCGTCGAAGGGGCGCTGCGCGAGTCCATCGACGAGGGCGTCGCGCGCGCGGTGCTGGTCATCGGCGCCGCCGGGGCGGGCAAGAGCCGGCTGCTGCGCGAGGTGCTCGCTCGCCTCGCCGCCTCGGGCGCGGGGGTCTCCGTGTGGCGCGCCGCCGCGGCCCCGTTCTCCGCCGGAACACCCTTCGGCATGCTGCGCGACCTGGTGCGCGTGTCCCTCGGCGTGCGCGACGGCGACACCCCCGAACGGGCCCGCGCGGGCCTCGCGGTGCGCAGCCCCGACGACGGCGTGCGGGCGTTCCTCGCCGAGCTCCTCGGCGTCGGTGACGGAAGCGGAACGGGCGACGTGCTGGCGGCGCGTCGCGACCCGGCGCTCATGCGCGACCGCCTCCGCGACGCCTTCGTGGCGTGGCTCCGCGCGGCGTGCGACGCCGGCCCCGTGGCCCTCGTGCTCGAGGACCTGCACTGGGGCGACGCGCCCAGCGTGGCCGCCCTCGACGCGGCGCTGCGCGAGCTCGCCGACCGCCCCCTCGCGGTGCTCGCCTTCGCGCGACCCGAGCTCGCCGACGGCCTCGGTCCCCCGTGGCGCGACCGCGGGGTGCTCTCGTTGCAGCTCTCGGCGCTGCCCCGCAAGGCGTGCGAGCGCCTGGTGCGCGCGGTGTGCGGCGACGCCGTGGGCGCCGAGCGCCTCGCGGGCATCGTCGAGCGCGCCGAGGGCAACCCCTTCTTCGTCGAGGAGCTCGCGCGCGCCGCGGCGGGCGGCGAGGCCGACGCACCGGGCACCGTGCTCGCGATGCTCCAGGCCCGCCTCGAGGCCATGGAGACCCCCGCGCGCCGGGTGCTGCGCGCCGCGAGCACCTTCGGCAGGGTGTTCCATCGCAAGGGCGTCGAGGCCGTGCTCGCCGGCGCCGAGGACGCAGGGTGGTGGCTGCCCGAGCTCGTGCGCCGCGATGTGCTCGTGGCCGTGCCCGGCTCCGGCGGCGAGGAGCACCGGTTCCGTCACGCGCTGCTCCGCGACGCCGCGTACGCCATGTTCGTCGACGACGACCGCGCCCGCGCGCACCGCCTCGCCGGCGCGTGGCTCGAGGAGCGTGGAGGCGTCGCGGCGAGCGTGCGCGCGCGCCACCACGAGCTCGGAGACGAGCCGGCTGCGGCCCGTCGAAGCTACGCCGAGGCCGCCGAGCAAGCCCTCGGCGCGGGTGATTTCGCCGCGGCCCTCGATGCGTCCGGGTCGGCCGAGCGCTGCGGTGCGAGCGGCGCGGAGCTCGGCGCACTGCGGTACATCGCCGCCGAGTCGCGGCAGTGGCAGGGCGACTACGTGGCGGCGTTGCGCGACGCCGAGGAGGCGCTGCAGCTCCTTCCGCGCGGCAGCGACGCATGGTGGCGCGCCGCGGAGCTCGTGGCCCACGGCGCCCGCAACGCCCAGCGCTGGGACCGCGCCGCGGAGCTCGGCGTGGACCTCCTCGCAGCGGCTGACGACGGCCTCGGCGCGAGCGCGGTGTGCGCCCTCCTCGGCGTGGCGCGCACGCTGGTCTACGGCGCGCGCTGGGCCGAGGGCGGCGCCATCATGGAGCGGGTGCGTCCGGCCGCGGAGTCCATCGGCCGCGACGACCCCTTCGTGCTCGCGCACCTGCGCCAGGAGGAGGGAAACCTCGCGTATTTCGCGGGCTCCCTCGACACTTCGCTGCGCACCTACGAAGAGGCGGCGCGCGGCTACGTCTCCGTCGGCGACCGGCGCCGCGGGCTCATCGCCATGCAGTCCGTGGGCTTCCTGCACACGCTGCTCGGCTGCGACGCCGAGTCCGTGCGCGTGCTGTCCGAGAACCTCGCCGAGGCCGGCCGCCTCGGCGTCGCGGGCATGCAGGGCGCCGCGCGCATGAACCTCTGCGTTCCCCTCGCGCGGCTCGGGCGCTTCGACGAGGCCCTGGCCATGGCGCACGCGGCCATCGCGGCGCTCGGCGCGAACCCCCGGCACCTCGCCTTCGGACGCTCCTACCTCGCCACCGCCCTCTTGCTTCGCGGCGGCGTCGGCGACCTCGCCGAGGCCGAGGCCGAGGCGCGCGGAGCCCTCGACGGCATGGGTCGCGGAAACCCCTCGGGGCGCATGCACGTGCTCGGCGTCCTCGCGGCGGTGCTCGTGGCGCGCGGCGCCTTCGACGAGGCCCGCACGCACGCCGCCGAGGGCATGGCGCTGCTCGCCGACATCGGGCGCACCGAGGGCGGCGAGGGACAGCTTCGACGCGCGCACGCTGAATCCCTCGCGGGGTGCGGCGATGAAGCGGGCGCGGCGGCGGCGTGGGGCGCGGGGCGGCGGCGCCTCGAGGAGCTCGCGGCCAAGCTCGCGGACCCGGCGCTGCGGTCGTCGTTCCTGGCCATCGCCGACAACGCGGCGATCCTCCGGCGTTCCGTCGGCTGAGCCGTCGTCGCGCTTGCACGGCGGCGTACGACGAACGACGCTCGGCCCATGCGGAGCGTGCAACGGAAGGTGGGCGCGGGGCTGGTGGCATGGCTCGTCGGCGCGGGCTGCGGCGCCGGCAACCCCTCGACGACGATGCCCACGGTGGACGTCCCCGCGACGACCGACGCGCCGACGGCCGATGCCGGCGCGGGTGACGCCGGCGGAGGTGACGCGGGGCCTGCGGACGGCGGCGCCGCGGGCGTCGTGCACGTCGCGGGCGGGTCCTTCGGCCACACCTGCGCGGTGCTCTCCGGGGGCGGCGTGCGGTGCTGGGGCGCCAACGACAATGGACAGCTCGGCGTCGCACCGGCCGACAGCCGCCAGCAGTGCACGGTCCCCGACAGCAGCCCGGCGACGCACCTGCCCTGCGAGACGACTCCGCGCGACGTCCCGGGCCTCGCGAACGTCGTGGACGTCGCCGTCGGCAACGGATCGAGCTGCGCCCTCACCCGCGACGGCGCGGTGTTCTGCTGGGGTGCCAACGACGTCGGCCAGCTCGGGCTCGGATCCAACGACACGTCGCCGCACCCGGCGCCCGCGCGCGTCACGCTCGCGCCCGCGCGGCAGATCGCCATGGGCGCGTTCCACACCTGCGCGCTGCTCGTCGACGGCACCGTGCAGTGCTGGGGCGACGACGAGTACGGCGAGACGGGCCTCGACCCGGCGATGACCGACGCGGACTGTGATCCTGGCGACGGCATCACCTCGCGCTGCCAGCGCAGCCCGCGCGCCGTCGGTGGTCTCGCGGGCGTGACGCAGGTGTCCGCCGGGCGGTTCCACACGTGCGTGCTCGGCGCTGGCGGAGCGATCTCCTGCTGGGGGCTCAACAGCTCGTCGCAGCTCGGCAACGGCCGCACCGACGACACGTCGACGGTGCACGCCGCGCCGGTGGCCATCGCGACGCCGACGGGCTTCACGCGCGTCGCGTGCGGCGGCGCCTTCACCTGCGGGCTCCGCGCCGACGGCAGCGTGCTCTGCTGGGGCTGGAACGGCGCCGGGCAGTTCGGCGCCGCGCCCACGACGGACTGCCAGTCGGGAAGCAGCGAGACCTTCCGCTGTGCCGTCGCGCCGGTGGTGGTGCCCGACCTCACCGGCGTCGCGCAGCTCGCGCCGGGGCGCTTCCACACGTGCGCGGTGCTCCGCAGCGGCGGCGTGCGCTGCGCGGGACGCAACGACGAGCTCCAGCTCGGCCTCGGCGCCGTGGGCGCTGACATGTGCTCCCTCGGCACCGACAGCTTCGCGTGCACACGCACGTTCAGCGACGTGACGATCCCGTCGGCGCGCGAGGTGACCGTCGGCAACGCGCACTCCTGCGCCGTGCTCGTCGACGGCACCGTCCGCTGCTGGGGCGCGGGCTACTACGGCCAGATCGGCGACGGCGCGACGACGAACCGCGCCCGCCCGGTGGCCAGCGCCAACCTGCCCTGAC
>CAIMWA010000612.1 GCA_903845045.1 uncultured delta proteobacterium
CCGTCGGCGGCGATGGCGCTCACGAGGTCGTCGCGCAGGGCCACGGTGCTCGCGCCGAGGTCCACGAGGAGGCGCAGCGCGCGGCCCTCGAGGGTGGCGTCGACGACGATGCGCGTGGCCGGCGCCGTCACCTCGTGCACGCCGTCGAAGGAGAGCCTCCCGCCGCCGCGCAACGCGAAGGCCACGGGCACGGCGTCACCGTCGGTGTCGACGTCGGCGGGCGGCGCGCCGAGGGTGAAGCGCGTGCGCTGAAAGTCCCAGGTGCTCGGGAACTGGCAGAGCAGGTCGGCGCCGACGATGCCGCCGGCGAGGGGCGCGAGCGCAAGCGGGTCGAGGTACACCACGGGCACGCCCTCGACCTCGAAGGTGGTCCCGCCGAGGCGCGCCGTGCCGGTGCCCGTGCGCGACGCCTCGACGCCGAAGTTCCCCGGTGCGATGAACGTCGCCGGGGAGCCCGTGTCGACGAGGAGCGGCGGTCCTGCGGCGTCGTCGACGCGCAGCGGAATGGTGAAGAGCCCCAGCAGCGACACGGCCTGCAGCGGGCTGCCGAGGGTGCCCTGCACCGCCCGCGCGTGGAGCCCAGGGACAGCAGGCGCATCGCCTCCGCACGACGCCGCGATTACCGTCGCGAGGGCTGCGCCGCGCAGCTTCAGGGGCACCGGCTCCCGGCCGCGCAGAGCACGAAGCCGCCGGTGGTCGCGGGCGTGCAGCACTGTGCGAGGGAGCCCGCACACGAAGGACACGGGCAGCTTCGGCACGACGTCTCGACGCGCGTGGAGACGCACATGCCGCCGACGCACTGCTCCGTCGCCGTGCACGCCGAGTCGCAGCCGCCGCAGTGCAGCGCGTCCGTCGCGAGGTCGACGCAGGAGCCGCCGCAGTTGCTCGACGGCGATCGGCAGTTGCCCCCGCCGGTGCACGACCCCGCGACGCACACCATCGACCCGCTGCACACCGTCGTCGCCGCGCCGCAGTGGTCGCGCGCGGTGCGAAGGTCGACGCAGTCCGCGCCGGCGCGGGTGAGTCCCGGTCGACAGACGCAGGCGCCCGCCACGCAGGTCTCGGCGTTGCCGCAGGTGTGTCCGGCGGTGCCGCAATTGGCGGGGTCGACCTGCGTCGCGACGCACGCGCCGCCGCTGAGCACGGTGCCCGCGGGGCACGAGCATCGGCCGCCGACGCACGGCACGCCGCTGGGGCACGACGTTCCGCAGGTGCCGCAGTTCACGGGGTCGGTGTCCGTGGCGACGCAGCGGCCGCCGCAGTTCGTGGTGCCGATGACGTTGCAGTTGCAGCGCCCGCCGAGGCAGGTCTCGCCGCTGGTGCACCGGTAGCCGCAGCTCCCGCAGTTCTCGTGGTCGAAGCCGAAGTTCGCGCAGCCGCCGCCGCACGCGCTGAAGGTCGGGTTGCAGACGCAGGTGCCGGCGAGGCAGAACATGCCTCCGCCGCACGCGCGGCCGCACGCTCCGCAGTTCGCCGTGTCGATGGCGAGGGTCACGCAGCGCCCCGCGCACACCGTCTCGGTGAACCCGCACGACGGCGGAACGTCGGGGCGCACCACGTCGGCGGGGGCGTCCCCCGGAGCGTCCACGGCAGCGACGGCGTCCGGGGCCGTCGGCACGTCGTCGGCGGCGGGGACGTCGCTCGCGTCGTCCGCGGCCGCGTCATCCGCCATCGCATCGCCCACCGTCGCGTCGTCCGTCGCCGCGTCCGCAACGGGCGCGTCGGGAGGAGCGTCGAGCGGGGCGATGTCCGAGCGCGGAACGTCCGTCGCGGGGCGGTCCGTCGCCGAGGCGTCGGCGCGCGGGGCCCAGTCGAGGCGGGTCTCGTCCGGCGACACGAGCACCGAGCAGCCCAGGGCCGCGGCGCCGAGCACTCCGAGACTCGCGGTGCGCGCGCGCATCGGGGCGCACTGTCGCACGAATCGAAGGACCGTCACAGGTCGCCGAAGAGGTCCTTCATGGGGATGCCGAGGGCCACGGCGACGCGGTAGAGCGCCGTGACGCTCGCGCCGACCTCGCCACGCTCGACCTGCGAGAGCTGCGACACCGAGATGTCGGCGCGCACGCCGAGGTCGCGCAGCGTGTACCCGAGCTCCTGGCGCCGCGTGCGCACCACGTCGCCGATGGCCAGCAGCACCTGCTTCTCCGGCGCGCGCAGCAGCCCCCGCTTGCGAAGCACGCGGGCGACGGTGGCCCGCAGCTCCTCGACGGTGAACGGCTTGCGCAGGTAGTCGAGGGCGTCGAGCTGCATCGCCTGCACCGCCGTCTCGACGGACGGAAAGCCCGTGATCATCACCGCGGCCAGTGACCGGTCGATCTCGCGCACGCGGCGCAGCGTCTCCACGCCGTCCTGGCCGGGCATCATCACGTCGAGGAGCAGGAGCTGAAAGTGCCCCGTGCGCACGCGCTCCTCGACCTTCGTGGGGTCGCTCTCGGTGACCACGACGTAGCCGTCGCGGGCGAGCGCGGTCTCGAGCATCTCGCAGATCGCAACGTCGTCGTCGACGACGAGGATGTGCGGCGCCAGCGACGTGCGCTCAGTCAAGGTGCACGCCCTCGCCGAGGTAGGCGCCCTGCACCCGGGGGTCGTTGGCCAGCGCCTCGGCGGTGCCCGACAGCGCGACCTCGCCGGTGACCAGCACGTACGCCCGCTGCGCCGCCGCGAGCGCGCGCCGGGTGTTCTGCTCCACGAGCAGGATCGTCGTGCCCTTGCGGCGGATGCGGTCGATGGCCTCGAAGATCTGATCCACGAGCACCGGCGCGATGCCGAGCGAGGGCTCGTCGAGCATCAGCAGCGCGGGGCCCGACATCAGCGCGCGGGCGATGGAGAGCATCTGCTGCTCGCCGCCCGACAGCGTTCCGCCGAGCTGCTTCATGCGCTCGCCGAGGCGCGGAAAGAGCGTCACTGCCTCGTCGAGGCGCGTCGCCACCACCTTCGGATCGTCGACGGTGTACGCGCCCATCTCGAGGTTCTCGCGCACCGTGAGGTTCGGAAAGATCGCGCGCCCCTCGGGGGCCATGGCGACGCCGAGGGTGACGAGCTCGTGGGCCTCGACGCCGGCGAGGTCGCGTCCGGCGAAGCGCACGGACCCCGACTTCACCGCGAGGGTGCGCGCGATGGCCTTGAGCGTCGTGGTCTTGCCCGCGCCGTTGGCCCCGATGAGCGCGACGAGCTCGCCGCGGCGCACCTCCAGCGAGATGCCCTTCAGGGCCTGGATGCCGCCGTAGTTCACCCGCAGGTCCTTCACGTCGAGGAGCACGTCGGCGGTGGCGCTGGCGTCGGTGTGCGTCGCGGCGATGGCGTTGTCGTGCCCCGCACCGAGGTAGGCCTCGAGCACCTTCGGGTCCTTCTGCACCGCGGCGGGAGCGCCGTGGGCGATGGTCTCGCCGCGATCCATCACGTGGATCTCCTCGCACGCGGCCATGACCACCTGCATGTTGTGCTCGACGAGCACCACGGTGAGGTCGAAGCGGTCGCGCAGCGTGCGGATCTGCTGCTCGAGCACCTTGGCCTCGGCGCTGTTGAGCCCCGCGGCCGGCTCGTCGAGGAGCAGCACCTTGGGATCGAGCATGAGCGCGCGGGCGATCTCGAGGCGGCGCTGGTCGCCGTAGGGGAGCGACGACGCGCGCTGGTCGGCGTTGTCGTCGAGCTCGAAGAACTTCAGCAGGTCGAGGGCCTTGCGGCGCATCGCGGCCTCGTCGTCGGCGTAGCGCCGCGTGCGCACGATGGCGTCGAGGAGCGACGCGCGGGTCACGCGGTGGCTCGCCACGAGCACGTTCTCGAGCACCGACATCTGCCCGAAGAGCCGGATGTTCTGGAACGTGCGCGCGATGCCGAGGTCGGCGATCTTCCACGCGGGGAGGCCGTCGATGCGCTGGCCGCGGAACGTGATGGCGCCCTTCGTCGGCGCGTACACGCCGGTGACGCAGTTGAACACCGTGGTCTTGCCGGCGCCGTTGGGTCCGATGAGCCCGAAGATCGAGCGCTCGGGCACGTCGAAGCTGACGCCGCCGACGGCGCGCAGGCCGCCGAAGACCATCTCGACGCCCGACAGGGACAGCGCCGCGCTCACGCCGCCGCCTTTCGCGAGGGCAGCAGCCGGCGCAGGTCGAGCTCGCGGTTGCCCAGGAGGCCTTGCGGGCGCGCGAGCATCAGCACGATCAGCAGCAGGGCGTAGATGATCAGTCGATAGCCCTGGAACTCGCGAAGCAGCTCCAGCGACACCGCCACGGCGACGCCGCCCAGCACGGCGCCGGTGATGCTCCCGAGGCCGCCGAAGATCACCATCACGAGGATGTCCACGGAGCGGTCGAGGCGGAACGCGCCGGGGTCGATGTGCTGTCCGCCCGTAGCGTCGTGGGCGTAGAGCGCGCCGGCCATGCCCGTCACCGTGGCGCTCACCGCGAAGGCCAGGACCTTGTAGCGCGTCGTCGGGATGCCCGCGGCCTCGGCGGCGATCTCGTCCTCGCGGATGGCGCCGAGGGCGCGGCCGTAGGAGCTGTACGTGAGGTTGCCGACGACGAGCACCGCGACGAGGGCGCCGCCCCAGATCCACGGGAGCGTGGCCGTGGCGGGGATGCTCTCGGCGCCGATGGGCCACCCTTGCGACCCGCCGATGGGCGCGAAGCTCTCGATGGAGACGCGGATGATCTCGCCGAAGCCGAGGGTGACGATGGCCAGGTAGTCGCCGCGCAGCCGCAGCGAGGGAACGCCCACGGCGACGCCGGCGACGCCCGCGAGGGCCGCGCCCACGACGCATGCGACGAGCAGCGACGCCGCCGGGTGCGACGCCCCGAGGGACGGGGCGAGCAGATGCGACGTGACCGCTCCGGCGTAGGCGCCCACGGCCATGAAGCCCGCGTGGCCGATGGAGAACTGCCCCGTGGTGCCGTTCACGAGGTTCAGCGCCACGGCGAGCATGGCGTTGATCCCGCACATCGCGAGCACGCGCACGGCGTACTCGCCGGCGGTCGCGCGGGTGCCGTGCTCGATGGCGACGAAGAGCGCGAGGGCGGCTGCGAATCCGATGAGTCTGCGTGCCGTGGACACCGTCGATCACCCCATGTGGCGTGCGGCGGGCCGATGCTCCGGCCCGAAGCTGCGATGCTATGTCGAATTGCGCCCCGGGCCGTAGCGCTTTCGGGAGGTGCCGCGCCGGATCGTCAGGGCCGCAGCCGCACCGCCGGCCCCAGCGCCGAACGCAGCGCCGTGAGCCGCTCGTCGCGGTGCACCGGCTCCATGGTCCGCAGCGGAACGACGCGGAGCACGTCGTCGGCGCGGCTCATCCAGAGGGCGTTCGCCGTGAGCCCGGTCAGCGTCACGTGGCCCGCGGTGCTGGTGTCGAAGGTCGCGTGGAGCACCACGCCGTCGCGCAACGACGGGTCGTAGACCCACGGGTTCGCGGCCACCGCGGCCGCGGAGACTCCCGGGTGCCAGCCCGCACCGAGGCCCGACAGCACGCTCCCGAGGGACCACGCCACCGCCGCATCGCCTCGCGGGGTCGTGCGACGCTCCACGGGGCCGACGCGCTCCGGTCCGGTGACGAGCACGAGGTCGGCGCCGGCCTCGAGGAGCCGGTCGACGAGGGCGCGGCGCGACGATCCCGCGGGGGGCAGGCCGTCGCGTCCGACGTGGAGGCCGAGCACGAGCACGTCGACGCCGGCCCGCGCCGCGCGCACCTGCTCGACGAGCCCGCTGCCGTCGCCTTCGACGCGCCCGAGGTCGGCGGCGCCGGGGTGGTCCGAGCCCGCGCGGGAGGAGCGCGTCGTGGCTGCGAGAAAGGCCGTTCGCACGCCGTCGCGCTCGACCACCGTGGGCGCGCACGGACGCGCCGTCACGCACGCACCCGTGGTCACGGCCCGCAGCGGCGCGAATGCCTGGAGCGTCTCGCCGAGCACCGCCGCGCCGTCGTCGAGGGCGTGGTCGTTGGCGAGCTGCACGACGTCGAAGCCCGTGCGCGACATGGCGCGGGCGATGTCGAGGGCACCCACGAAGCGGTCTCGCGACGCCGTGCCCGGGTGCGACGACAGCGCCCCGCGAAGGTCGACGAAGGCGATGGCGCGCCCGCCGAGCAGCGGGGCCAGCGGAGCGAGCATCCATCCGAGGCGTCCGTCGCCGTCGTGGTGCGCCGCCTCGGCGATCACCGTGGGCGTGAGCGCGAGGTCGCCGCAGGCGCTGACGGTCACCCGAGGAGAAAGGCCGATCCCGATGACGTCGGGCGGTCCTGCGTCGACGACGACCGCGGGCGCTGCGGCGGTGACGGCATCGCGCGGCACCGCGGGCACGTCGGGACGCGGCGCGGGAGAAGGTGTGCGCCCGCACGCGGCCAGGAAGCGCAGCGTCATCGCGGGGAGCAACCACCGCGACACGCGCTCATCCGTGCGCGCGGTCATGGGCGTGACGCGTCCGAAGGCGCGGTCGCAGCGTCGGCGGTATCGCGCGGGAGGGCGTGGGTGTCGCAGTCGACGGGCACGACGGTCATGCCGGGCGGCGGCGCCTGGTCGAAGACGTCGTCGGGGAGCTCGGGGTCGATGGCGACCTCGCGGTAGCGCACGAGCAGGTCGATGCCGTCGCGCTCCATCTCGACGCGCACGCGCCGCGGAAAGGGCACGCCGTCGGCGTCGGACCAGTCGTCGAAGCTGAGCACGGCGCGCACGCCACGGGCGTCGCGGAGCTCGGCGCGGGTGGGTCGCGGGTGCTGGGCATCGGGCTGCGCGGTCTCGCGCTCGGCGTCGGGGATCTCGAGGGAGAGAGACTCCGATGCGCCCTGCGCCCCGGTGATGTCGACGACGTAGCGCCCGTCGCTCCAGCGGATGCGGCGCGGTCCGTCGAGGAGCGGAGGGCCGCCGCCGAGCACCGCGACGACCTCGGCGGACTCCAGCGGAATGCCCAGGAGCTGCGCGGCCACGCACGCCCGCGCGGGACCCACGTAGAAGCCGCCGCCGCGGAAGTCGGCCATCGCGAGGTGCGTGCCGTCGGAGAGCAGCGTGCTGGCGGTGGTGCCGAAGGCGCGGGTGTCGACGCGCACGCGGTCGGGCCGCTGCACGAACACGTACACCTCGCCGCGAATGCGACCCTGCGGACCAAAATGGTCCGCCGAGCCGTGCGCGCGAACGCGGTGCACGCGCTCCTGGCGTTCGAGCACGCCGCGCAGCGCGAGGGCGGGATCGGTGATGGGGTACCGCGGAGGACGGCCGCTGCACGACAGCGCAGCGAGCGCCGCGAGGGCCCCGGGAACGAGGGTTCGTCGCATCGCCGCCAAGATACCGCGACGTCCCCGCGCGGGGTGCGATACAACGGTCGGCGATGATGGCGTGGTGGCAGGCCGTGGTCCTCGGCGTCGTCGAGGGGATCACCGAGTACCTTCCGGTGAGCTCCACGGCGCACCTGCTGCTCACGCAGCGCGCGCTGGGCATCGAGGCGAGCGAGGCCGCCAACGCCTTCGCCGTGTGCGTGCAGGCCGGGGCCATCGTCGCGGTGTTGGGCGTGTTCCTGCCGCGCGTGAGGTCCATGGTGGCGGGCCTCGCGGGGCGCGACGCCGCGGGCAAGGCGCTCGCGGTGAACGTGATCGCGGGCTTCGTGCCCGCCGCGGTGCTCGGCAAGCTCTTCGACAAGGCCATCGAGCAGCGCCTCTTCGGCCTGCGCCCCGTGGTCGCCGCGTGGATCGTCGGCGGCCTCGGAATCTTCGCGCTGCAGCGCTGGCGCAGCACGCGCGGACCGGGGCGCTCCCTCGAGACGCTCACGGTGCGCGACGCGGGGATCATCGGCCTCGCGCAGTGCCTCGCGATGTGGCCCGGCACGTCGCGATCGCTGGCGACGCTGGCGGCGGCGCTGCTCCTCGGGCTCTCCATGGAGGCGGCCCTCGAGTATAGCTTCCTGCTGGGCCTCGTGACCCTCGGCGCGGCCACCGCGTACAAGCTGCTCAAGAGCGGCGGCGTGATGCTCGCGGAGTACGGCCCGGGCACCCTCGCGCTCGGCTTTGCGGCGGCGGCGCTCTCGGCGGTCGTCGCGGTCCGCTGGATGCTCGCGTACCTGCGCCGCCACGGCCTCGCGATCTTCGGCGTGTACCGCGTGCTCCTCGGGCTCGTGGTCGCGGCGCTGCTGGCCGCGGGAACGCTGCATCCATGAACCGCGCTGCCGGCGCGCTCGTCGCCGCGGCGCTCTGCACGGCGGGCTCGACGGCGCTCGCGCAGACGGCGCCCGCACGAGCCCCAGCGTCCTCGACGCAGCCGGCGGCGAGCACGCGCATGGCCAACGAGGAGCGCGTGGTCTTCGGTGTGCTCTCGGCGACGCTGGGCCTGCGCGTCGGCACGGCGATCATGCTCGGGGCCTTCGACCGCACGCCGCAGGACCCGCACCCCGAGACCTACTGGATCCTCCCGGGCACCCTCGCGCTGGTGTTCCCGACGGCGGCGCTGTTGATCGAGCATCGCTTTCCGATGCGGCGCGGGCGGGCCTTCGCGCTGGGCGCGGGCGCGGGCGCGGGCTACGTCGCGGCGCTGTCGCTGGCGGCCTGGGCGCAGCACCAGTCGTTCCCGTCGGGTCCGACGTTCTCGGGCTGGGCGACCTTCGCGGGCACGACGTCGGGCCTCGCGTTGGGTGCCCTCGTGGGCCACCTCACCGACGCGTCGCAGGCCGACTCCATGCTCGTCGCGACGGCCGCCGTGGGCGGCGCGCTCCTCGGCGCCTTCGGCTGCGGCGCCGTGCGCTGTGGACCGCAGATCGGCGCGTGGTCCCTGCTCGGCGAGCTCGGCATGGTGAGCCTCGCGCTCGGCGTGCGCACGCGGCTCCGGGCGGGTCCGCGCACGCTGCGCATGGTGGCCGTCGGCGGCATCGGCGGGGTCGCCCTGCTCGGCGGCGGCACCCTCGTCGCGCACCTCGTCCGCGACGGCTCCATCGACGCGTCGGCGGCACAGCGCGCGGCGGCCTTCGGCATCGCCGGCCTGCTTCTCGGAGCGGGCACGTTCTTCGCGCTGGGTCGCGCCGCCGACGGCGCGGTGATCATCCCGACGGCGCAGCCCGTGCCCGGCGGCCTCGTCGTGGGCGCGACGGTGTCGACGCGCTGACTACTTGCCCTTGGGCTTCTCGGGCGCGCCGAAGAGGCCGGTGACGAAGCCCTTGAGCTTGCCCTCGATGGAGTTGCGCTCGCTGTTGCGCGCGTCGCGCCGCATCTCGAAGATGCGCCACTCGCGCTGCGCGTCGAGGTTGCCCGGGTTGATGTCGAGGGCGGTCTTGAAGAAGCTCATGGCGCGGCGGTCGCCCTTGAACTTCAGCGCCATGCCCATGAGGTAGTACGCGCGGTCGTTGCCGTCGGTGGTGCGGATCACCTTCGCGAGGCGAACGATGATGTCCTCGAGGTGCGGCGCGGGGTTCGTCTCGAGCAGGCACTGGCAGAGCAGCACGTTGAGCGCGATGTCGTCGGGGTTCGACTCGAGCACGCTGCGCAGCATGCGCTCGGCCTCGACGTAGTCCTTGCGCTTGAGGGCGATCTCCGCGCGGTGGCCCTCGTGCACGGTGTCGAGCACCGCCGCGACCTTCTTCTGCGCCGCCGGGGTGCCGCCGCCGCCCGCCAGCGTCTCCTCGTACTGGTCCCGGCTCTTCTGGTCCGTCAGCGTCGAGAACGCGTGGTTGTAGAGCGAGAAGATCTCGTTGTGCAGCGCCCGAAGCTCCGTCGTCGCCGCGCGGTCGGGGTGCCACTGCGCCGCGATGGTCGGGAACTTCGCGCGCACGTCCTCGAGCGACGCGCTCCGCGGGAGGTCGAACATCTCGAAGTACGTCCAGTGCTCCATGCGCTGCGCGTGCACGCGCGCCTCGGCGAGCTTGGTGTTGGGCACCAGCGAGCCGTCCATGGGCGTCAGCGACGTGCTGATGGTGGCGGCTTCGGGCGTCGCGGGCGGCGGCACCGACTTCACCGGGGCCTGGGCCGCCGTCGCGGGGGGAACGCTCGGCGGACCCGCCGGCTTCGGCGCAGCGGCACCGCCGACGCTGGGCAGCGCGCCGGACGAGACCGACCCCAGCGACACCGCCTCGATCTGCTTGGTGAGCGCGAGGAGGTACAGCATCACCGGAACGAGCTCGGGCTTGCGCGCGAGGCCCTTGAGCTGCTCGGGGCTCGACGCCGCGGACCGGAGCTGCGTCGCCGCGAGGCCGAGCTCGTCGCCGAACTCGAAGCGGTCGAACTCGTGGCCCTCGCGCAGCCGCAGACCGCGCCCGGCGATCTTGCCGAAGACCGCCGCCATGGCCTGCTCCGACGGCGGCGTCTTCTGCATGCCGCGCCACACGATGGGGAGCACGTCCTCGGTGCTGCGCGCGCGGTCGGCGCCGTCGAGGAGGTCGGTGCCCGCGAAGTACGCGTAGGTGCCCTCGCTCCAGCCGAAGAGCGCCACCACCTTGCGACGGAACTGCTCGCGCAGGGCCACGTCGAGGGACTTCGGGTCCGCCGCGCGCATGCGCAGCACCGTCGGGATCTCCTCGGCGCCCGGCGCCGCGAGGGCCTGCTCGACGCGCACGAAGAGGTCGTCGTCGATGAACCCGAGGCCGTGCAGCACCCACCCGAGGCTCTGTCCGAAGCGCTCGAGGCGCGCCGCCACCAGCGAACCCTGCTCCATGACGAGCGTCGACGTGCCTGCGCCGTCGTCGTCGGCGCCCTCGGCCGGCGCGGGAATGCGCACGACGAAGGTCCCCGTCATCTTCTTCTCGCGGGCGTAGAGCAGCACGTTCGCGAACGGCGTGCGGGCGAAGCTACCTTCCGTGGTCGGCCGGGGAGTGGGGGCGGTCATCGGTGCGTCGGCTCCGGAAACGGTCTGGTGAGTGCGCGACTATACCGCGCGCCACGCGGTTCCCGAAGCGCCATCGCGAAGTTCGATGCCGAGCGCCGTCAGCTCCGCGCGAAGCTCGTCGGCGCGCAGGAATTCGCGCCCCTCGCGGGCGGCGGTGCGCTGGCGCACGAGGTCGTCGATGTGCGCTGCGTCGAGGTTGCGCGTCTTCACCCGGCGCGCCGTGACGCGGGCGAAGAACGCCTCGGGGTCGCCCTCGGCGAGGCCGAGCACGGCGGTGAGGTGGTCGATGGCGGCGTCGGCGGCGTCGAGGTCCCGGGGGTCGGGCTTCTTCGTGTCGCAGAGCTTGTTGGCCGCGCCGAACACCTGGCCGAAGGGGTCGAGGGCGCCGGCGGTGTTGAGGTCGTCGTCGAGGGCCGCGTCGAAGTCGCGCACGAGCTTCTCGAAGGTCGCGACGAGCGCCGGCTTGCCGCTCGCCGGGCCGCGTCCGCCCGAGGCGATCTTCGCGGCGAGCTTCACGCGCGTGTCGTAGAGGTACTCGAGGCGCTTCTCGGCCTGGTCCAGCGCGGGGAACACCGGGCCGTCGGCGGTCTCGGACAGGTCGAAGGACAGCGGCGCGCGGTAGTGCGTGCCGAGGATCCAGAGCCGCACGGCCTCTCCGTCGACGCGCTCGCGCAGCCGCCGGAGCTGGAACCACTGCCCGAACTGCACCTTGCGCTCGAGCACGGCGATGACGGCGCGGTCCTCGGGGGTGAGCGTCGAGGCGTCGCGGGCGCGGAGCTCGGCGAGGCGGCGGCCGTCGCTCTTGGAGATCTTGCGCAGCTCCGGGTCGGCCTCCTTGAGGGCCGGGAGCAGCGCGAGCACCTCGTCGCTGAACGACGCGTTCTTCTCGATGTCGACCTCGATGAAGCCGTTGTGCATCCAAGACCGCGCCATGGGGGCGCCGTAGACGGGCTCGCTCTGCGCGATCTCGTTCTCGTGGTGCGGGAACTTCAGGTCGGGACCGCCGCCGTGCACGTCGAAGCCGTCGCCGAGGAGGGCGTGCGACATGGCCGAGCACTCGATGTGCCACCCGGGCCGCCCTTCGCCCCACGGCGAGGGCCAGCGCGCGCCCGCGGGCTCGTGGGGCTTGGCCGACTTCCACAGCGCGAAGTCGAACTCGCCGCGCTTGCCGTCGCCGGCCTTGCCGCGGCCCCGCTCGGCGTCCTGCGCGCGCAGGTCGCGGCGCGAGAGCTTGCCGTAGTCGGCGAACTTCGCGGTGTCGTAGTAGACGTCGCCGTCGGGCGTGGCGTAGGCGAAGCCCTTGGCGATGAGCGCCTCGACGTGGGCGACGATGGCCGGGATGTGCTCGCTCACCCGGGGCTCGGCCCAGGGCGGGCGGCACCCGAGGGACGCCGTGTCGTCGCGGTACGCGGCGATGAAGCGCTCGCTGACGGCGCGCGGCTCCTCGCCGTTCTCCACGGCGACCTGGATGATCTTGTCGTCGACGTCGGTGAAGTTGCGGACGTAGCGCACGATGCGGCCGCCGCGCTCGAGGTGCCGCACGAGCACGTCGAAGACCACCGCGGGGCGGGCGTTGCCGACGTGGATGTACCCGTAGACCGTGGGGCCGCACACGTAGAGCGACGTCTCCCCGGGGGTGCGCTCCGGCAGCGGCAGGAGGGCGTTGGTCAGCGAGTCGTGCAGGCGGAACGGCATGATCCGCGGGGTATCGCAGGGCCGCGGGGGGGAGGGCAAGGGCCGACGGGAACGGTCCGGATGGGGACACAGTTACGTTGTTGCATTCACGGGCGCCCTGGGAGCGCTCCGGGAATCCCCGCAGACCGCCCCCTTTCGTGCCGAAAACGGCGTGTGCGCACCGTCGGGTCGTCGCGTGGATGCAACAAGCTAACTGTGTCCCCGCCGCGCCGTCGGGTCGTCGCGTGAATGCAACAAGCTAACTGTGTCCCCTCCGCGCCGGCG
>CAIMWA010000613.1 GCA_903845045.1 uncultured delta proteobacterium
ACTTCGTGCGCTTGCGAGGCTTCTTCGTCGCGGCCGGCGTCGGCGCCTTCAAGGTCACCACGTCGTCGCGCAGTTCGGGCGCGATCTCCTGCGCTGCGATGGCGAGGTCCTCGGTGACGATCACCGCGTCGGCGGGGTCGACGGCGGCGCGGCGGGGGCGGCCCGGTCCGCGGCGCACGAACACCGTGCGGGCGTCGTAGAACTCGGCCACGTCGACGCCGAAGCCCTCGCAGAGGCGCGAGACCGTCGCGGCGGTGACGTTGGTCCGGGCGGCCTCGATGGCGCGCAGCACCGTCAGGTCGAGGTCGCCGCAGCGGGCGGCGCACTCCTCCTGGGTCCAGCCGCGGGCGGCGCGTAGTCGGCGCACGTTCGCCGCGAGCCGCTCGAGCACCTGCCGGTACGTGGGCGACTCGAAGAACGGACGCCGCGATTCGGCGCGCGTGTGCACGACGAAAGGGGGTGCATGATCCAGACTTGCGAAAACAGGGTACAAAACACGCACTTACGGCCGCGCTTGGTCTTGAAGTAAGTATCATGACGCACAATTTGTTTGACCGTGTGCGCGTGCCGGGGCTATGCGGGCGCTGGAGCGGCCGCTCCTTTCGCGGCCGAGGAGGACCCGATGAAGCGCACCGTTGCGATGCTGTTCCTGCTGGGGGCCGGATGCGTGCCGACGCCGACGCCGACGGACACGCGGCAGAGCTGCCGGCAGCTCGGCTGGGTCTGCGGCCTCGACGACTACGGCACCTCGTGCGGAAGCTGCGGCGCGGCGACCTGCTCGCACGGCACCTGTTCGAGCGGCACGACGCCGCCGACGTGCTCCTGCGGGGGGCGCGTTTGCGGGAGCGACAACTGCGGAAACTCGTGCGGCACGTGCATGTCGGGCACGACGTGCAGCGGGGGTTCATGCGTCACGTCGTCGACGATGCCGACGATCCACACGCTCGCGAGCGGCGACGCGTACTTCGGCTCGACGTACTCGGCGCCTTTCTTTCTTCCGGTCACCACCGCGGTCGCCTTCACGGCCACGAGCACCGCCGGCGACACCTTCAACGTGGGTATCTGGACCAGCGCGAACTGGGCCACCCGCATGGGCACGGCGGGTGCGCGCGGTTACCACGCGCGCGTCAGCACGACGTCGGATGTGGTGCAGAACCTCCCGGCCGGGTCCTACGTGCTGGGCTTCGATTGCACCAACTTGATCGAGAACTGCGACGTCGCGTTCAGCGTGACGGCCACGTACTGAGGAGTCTCGACGATGAAGAAGCTCACCCGTGCGATGATCGTTGGATGTGCGTTGATCGGTGCCACCGTGGCGGCGTCGGCGCAGGCGATCGATATGATTCCATGCACGCTCGCGCTCCAGGGGCGCGTCGCGTGGAACGACCAGGGCAACACCGTCTGGGCGCAGCAAAACGTCGAGCGTCTGTGCCGTGGCGGACGTGCCGCCGAGCCCGCTCGGTGCTTCGATCGGGTCATGCACGGCGGCGTCGACTGGGGTGGCGGAACGCGCTGGCGATGGGAGAACGCCATCACGCTCTGCCAGGCATCGCTCAGCGCCGAGGGCACCGTGGCGTGCTTCGAAGCGGGACGCGCGCAGGGACTCGACTGGCAAGTCGCCTCGGCGCGGTGCTCGGGCGCCGCCGCCTTGCGGTACGCCGGTGGCGCGAGGCCCGCGGCGCCGTCGGTCGGTGTGGGCAATGCCATCGCCGTCCCGGTGCGTCCTCCGCCGGTGGCCGCGCCGCCTGCGAACGGCACGGTGTCGAGCGATGAATTCCGGCAGCTGCAGCAGTCCCTCGACGAGGTCGCGCTCGACGACGACAAGGTCGCGAGGGTGCGTGACTTTCTCGTCGGCGGTCGTCGCTTCACCTGTGCGCAGGTCGCGGCGCTGATGCGCAACGTCGCCCTCGACGACGCCAAGGTCGAGATCGGCGCGCTGCTCTGGCCCCGCGTCGTGGACAGGGAGAACGTGTACCAGGTCACCCGCGCGTTTCTGATGCCGTCGGCCGCGGCGCAGTTTCGCGAGCGCGTGGGGCTCTGAGCGGGGGCCGGCTCGGCGCACCGCGATCAACCGCCGGTGGACACCGACGGGATGCGCTACGGTCGTCGATCATGCGCGCTGCCTGGGCCACGGACGTTCACCTCGAGTTCCTCAAGGACGACGGCTTCGAGCGGTTCGTCGCGGCGATTCGTGCGACGGAGCCCGAGGCGCTGTTCCTCACCGGCGACATCGCGGTGGCGAACACCGTCGGAAAGCTCGTCCAGCGGGTGCGTGTCGCCATCGGCGTGCCGGTGTTGTTCGTGCTCGGAAACCACGACTTCTACAGCGGCTCCGTGGCGGAGGTGCGCGCCTGGGCCGCGTCGTTGCGCGCCGCCGACGAAGGGGTGGTCTACCTTCCGGCGCACGGTTCGTGG
>CAIMWA010000614.1 GCA_903845045.1 uncultured delta proteobacterium
CACCGCGGTGCCCGCGCACGCCGTGGTTCCCAGCGGCGAGGCCGGCAACAAGCCCACGCCTCCGGGCGCCGGCTGCGGCGCCCCCTGAGGGGCGTCCTGCGCACGCGACGGTCGCGCGACGCCAAAGTGCAGCGCGACCTCGACCGGGCGTAGGGAGCGCCGCTCGGCGGGCGTCTCCAGGAACGAAGGATGAACGCCGGGCACGAGGCCGCGCTTGGATGATCTCGACGACGCCGTACGGCGTGTCGCAGCGGGTGACGCTGCGGCGTTCCGACGCATCGTCGCGGCCACCAGCGCCACGCTGGTGCGCCTCGGCGCGCGGATCACGGGCTCCCAGAGCGAGGCGGAGGACGTTGTGCAGGAGGCGTACGTCAAGGCGTTCCAGGCGATCTCCGGAGGGCGCTTCGAGCAGCGCGCGAAGGTGGCGACCTGGCTGCGGCAGATCGTCACCCACGGCGCCATCGACGCGCTGCGCGGTCGGGCGCGGAGGCCGGTGCCGAGCGAGACCGTCGACGACGTGGGCTTCGGCGTCGAGGGCAGCGCCGATGCGCGGGTGGCGCTGGCGGAGCTCGACGACCTGCTGCGCGAGCTTCCTCCGGAGCAGCGCGCGGCGGTGGTGCTGCAGAGCGTCGAGGGCCACGCCGTGTCCGAGATCGCGGTGATCATGGGATGCTCCGAGGGCGCGGTGGAACAGCGGCTGGTGCGCGCGAGGGCGACGCTCCGGGAAAGGTTGGGATCATGAGCAGCGACGTCCACGACGCGATCGATGAGCGGCTGGCGCGCCTCGCGACGGACACGGCGTCGCTGCGTCCCCGAGGCGGCTTCGACGACCGGGTGATGCAGGCGGTGGCGGCCTCGCGGTCGCCCTTCGCCGACGGGCTCTTTCGGGCCGCGCGGGGCTTCGTGCCGGCGGCGCTGCTCGCGGCGGTGCTCGCGGTGGGCTGGGCGGTGCAGACCGGCCACGACGCCGATCGCGCGCTCGCCTCGGGCTTCGACGCCATGGTGATCGAGTGAACGCCGCGTCGCTGCGGGCCGCGGGCGTGCTCGGCGTGGTCTTCGCGCTCGGCGCGGTCAGCGGCGCCGGCGGCGGCTACGCGTGGCTTCGGCACCGCGAGGCCGCAGGCCAGGACGACGAGCACCACGGCTTCCGCGATCCCCGCCGGCTGCGCGCGTTGGAGCGCTCGCTGGACCTGACGCCGGAGCAACGCGACCGGGTGCGCGCGATCCTGCAGTCGAGCGCGGGCACGCGCCGTCAGCTCGCGCAGCACATGTACGAGCAGTGCGGCGCCGAGCTTCGCACGCACCACGTCGAGGTCTCGACGCAGATCCGCGCGGTGCTCGACCCTGCGCAGCAGGCGCGCTTCGACGAGATCGCGGCGCGGCAGCGGGATCAATTCCCCTTCGGCGGCCCGCGGGGGTTGTGACCGCGCGAAGGTGCTTTCGCGGGGCGCCGCGCTGTGGTTGGCTCCGCCCACAATGACCGAACGGCAACCAGTCCTGGGCGTTATCGGCGGGAGCGGCCTCTACAAGATGGCCGCGTTGACGGACATCGAGGAGGTCGCGGTGGAGACGCCCTTCGGGGCGCCCTCGGACGTGATCCTGCGCGGCCGCATCCACGGCACGACGGTGCTGTTCCTCCCGCGTCACGGGCGGTCGCATGGCGTGCCGCCGTCGGCGATCAACGGGCGGGCGAACATCTGGGCGCTGAAGAAGCTGGGCGCCACGCACGTGGTGTCGGTGTCGGCGGTGGGATCGCTGCGCGAGGAGATCGTCCCCGGGCACCTCGTGGTGGTGTCGCAGTTCATCGACCGTACGACGCAGCGCACCGGCACCTTCTTCGAGCGCGACGTCGCGGTGCACGTGCCGACGGCGGACCCGGTGTGCCCCATCATGGCCGCTGCGATCACCAAGGGCGCCCGCGCCACGGGCTCCGAGACGCACGTCGACAAGACCTACGTGTGCATCGAGGGACCGCGCTTCAGCACCCGCGCCGAGAGCCACATGTTCCGCGCGTGGGGCGCCGACGTCATCGGCATGACCAACGTGCCCGAGGCGTTCCTCGCCCGCGAGGCCGAGCTCCCCTACGCCACGCTGGCGCTCTCGACGGACTACGACTGCTGGCGCCCGCATGAAGAGGGCGTCGACGTCGCGGCGGTGGTCGCCGTGCTCCACAAGAACGTGCAGCACGCGCAGTCGGTGATCGCATCCATCGCCCGCGACATGCCCGACGTCTCCGCGAGCCCCGCGCATGGAGCCCTCCGCGGCGCGCTCATGACGAACTGGGCGACGGTGCCCGAGGCCGCCAAGGCGCGCCTCGCGCTACTGCTCGACGGCCGCGTCTGATCCCGTCGCGACGGGGAGAAACAGCGTGAAGCGGCTGCCCCGGTCGGGGCGGCGCTCGGCGATGATCCAGCCGCCGTGGTCGCGCGCGATGGTGTAGGCCACGGACAGCCCGAGGCCCGTGCCCTCGCCGACGCCCTTAGTGGTGAAGAACGGCTCGAAGACCCGCGCGAGGTCCTCGGTGGCGATGCCGGTGCCGTCGTCCTCGACGGCGATGAAATTCCAGGACGTGTCGTCGGAGCCGACGTCCGGGGGCGGGTGGAGCTCTCGCTTGCCCGCGCGCACGACGAGGTGCCCGCCGCCCGGCATCGCGTGCATGGCGTTCACCATGAGGTTGCTCAGCACCTGCTGGATCTGCCCAGCGTCGATGTTCGCCACGGCGCGCGGGTCGGCGTCGACGTCGACGCGCACGTCGGCCTTCTGCGCCATGGGTCGCAGCAGCGAGACCGTCGCGTCGACGACGCCGGCGAGCGGCGCCGGGCTCATCGCGGGGCCCTTGCGCCGCGCGAAATCGAGGAGCTGGCGGATCAGCGCCGTCATCTTGCGCGTCTGCTCCGCGATGACCCGCGACGTCTCGTCGATCTCCTCGGGCGTGCTCTCGGCCCCGGAGAGCAGGCCGGCCCGCCCCAGGATGACGTTGAGCGGCGTGCCGAGCTCGTGCGCGAGGCCCGAGGCAAGTTGTCCCGCGGTGCGCAGCCGATCGGCGTGGCGGAGCTGCTCGATGGCCTGGAGGCTCGCGCGGTGGTGCTCGTCGCCGCGGAGCTGCGCCTCCCGGAGCTGCGTGCACATGGCGTTGAACTCCGCGGCGAGCTCGGCGATCTCGTCGTGCTGGCGCAGCACCAGCGGACCGCTCAGATCCCCCGCGCCGACGCGCTGGGCCTTGCGACGGAGAGCGCGCACCGGGGCGCCGACGAAGTGCGCGCCGAGCAGCGCGGTGACGAGGGTGCTCACGAGCACCGAGATCAATCCGATGAGCGTGTTGCGGAGCATGCTCTCGTGGATGAAGCGCTGCCGCGGGCGCAGCGACTCGCGCACCTCGATGACGCGCTCGGTGCCGTCGGGCGCGCGCACCGGGTAGCAGCTGACGGCCTCGCCGGCGCGCTCGAAGCTGCGGGCGAGGGTGCGCTCGGTGCCGCCGCGCCGGTGCTCCCAGCAGTCGCCGTCGATGCGGGCGCGCACGTGGACCTCCGGCGCCGCGGCGTCGACGTCGGCGATCATGGCGTCGGCGGCCTCGGTGCCGTCGCGGTCCCAGACGTCGAGCCACGCGGCGCGGAGCACGCGGCCGATGAAGTCGTGGTCGCGCACGGTGTCTTCGCGGAAGACTTCGCGCTCGCGGTTGATGCGCAGCGCCGTGGTGACCAGCGTGACCGTGAGCAGCACCAGGGCGATGCCCAGGATCAGCTTGCGGGTGACCTTCATCGGAAGATGCTCTTCCGCTCCTTCAGCCCGCGGTTGAGCATGCTCTGGATGGTGCGCTTCACGACGAGGGCCTTCTCCTCGACGACGGCGTCCTCGTCGTCGGCGTCGCCGGTGAACACCAGCGGCTCGCCGAACTCCAGCCGGTACTTCGTCGGCAGCGGCAGGAACCCGCCCGGGATCAAGAGCTGCGGCATCACCGGGAAAGCAGGCATGCCGAGCACGCGTGCGACGCGCTGCAGGTCGGCGACGGAGATGTACTGCTCCTCGGCGCCGATGACGGCCACGGGGACGATGGGCGTCTTCGTGGCGAGCGCGAGGCGCATGAAGCCGATGCCGAATTCGGTGAGCTTGTAGCGCTGCGAGAAGGGCTTCGAGATGCCCTTGGAGCCCTCGGGAAACACCAGGATGGCCTCCTCGTCCTCGAGGAGCCGCGCGCAGTTCTCGGGCACGCCGACGATCTGGCCCACGCGCGGACAGAGCACCGAGACGAAGGGCAGCGTCGCGGTCCACCGCTCGACCATGCTGCGCACGAAGCGCGGCGGCTGGCGGTCGAGGAGCAGCGCGCACGCGATGGCGAGGCCGTCGAGGGGGAGCTGGCCGCTGTGGTTGCTGATGAGCAGCACCCGTCCGTCGGGCACGTTCTCGAGGCCCCGCACCTCGGCGCGGAACCAATCGCGGTAGAGCGCGCGGGCGACGAGCACCGCGTACTTCGCCACGCGCGGATCGAAGCCGAAGGGGTCGACGCCGCCGGACGTCTCGTGCCAGGCGAGCTGGTCGAAGCGCGCGCGGGCGTCGTCGCCGAGCCAGCGGTCCACTGTCGCGTCCATGCCCCGGCGAACGCGCTCCCTCGCGTGCTCGGCGAACGCGAGGACCTTGGCGGCCTGCGGCATGCGGAGCGGGGGTCTCATCGCCGGGCGCCCCGGGGCTTCGCGAGGCGGTGTCGGAGGCGTGGCTCGGCGCACATGCGGCGCACGATACCGCAGCTTCGGCGGCCGGCCGCGCGGGCGTTCGTGGACCCTCGCTGCGTCGATCTGTCGCGGCGCAGGGTCGGGCTCGCATCGGCCCCGATGCCCGGTGTACGGTCCGCGCCATGCTGCGCGTTCGCTCGCTGGTGGCCTTCGTTGTCGTTTCCCTCGTCTCCGGGGGCGCGTTCGCCCAGTCCGTGGACGCCCCCGCCGCGCCGCGGGTGCCCCTCGACGACCCCACGGGAGGCGCCTACACCGCGCCGACGACGCTCTTCACGCCGGCCGCGGCGCTCCCGCGCTTCAACGCACGCGTGACTCTCGGCGCCGACGTGCAGCCCACGGGCGTGTTCAGCCCGGTGCGCCCGCTCATCACCGCGGAGATCGGCCTCCCCGCGGGCTTCACCCTCGCGGCGGGAACGACGTTTTTCGGCGGCGATCAGTCCCGCGTCGCCGACGAGTTCACGCCGTTCGTGCAGGTGCGCTACCACATCTTCGGGCGGCCCGACGGCCACGGATGGCAGGTCGGCGTGTCGCTCACCGGCAAGCGCGTCGGCTACAACGCCGGCGACCCCGAGATCGAGGCGTCGTTCCAGGTGCAGTACCGCGCGCGGCGCTGGGAGGTCGGCGCGCAGGGCACCTTCGGGCAGTCGCTCACCGAGGCCGACGGCCACGACGTCGAGGGGCGCGTGTACGCGGCGTGGCGCGTGATCCCTTCGCTGGCGCTGGGCGTGGCGGCGCAGGCCCGCGTCGACGTCGGCGACGGCTCGCCCGCCGAGGAGGCCGCCCGCGCCGCGAAGGGTCTCCCGGAGCTCGACCTCATCGGCGGCGCCCTCGCGAGCTGGACCTACGAGCGCTGGCAGCTCGGCGCCCTCGCGGGTGCGAGCACCATCGGCTTCGCCAACGGCGCCGCGTTCATCGGCCAGGCCTTCGGCACCGTCCGCTTCTGACCGCGCGACGGCGCCGTAGGACCGCCGCGGGCGTGCGTCAGCCCCCGGTCCCTTCGACGATGACGACGTCGAAGTGCGCGGCTCCGGAGCGCAGTGCGATGGCGTCCTCGTAGCCTGCCGAGCGGTAGCAAGCGCGCGCCGCCGCGTGGCTCGGGAACTCGACGAAGTACGGGCGTCGCGGCACCGTTCCTTCGACGACCTCGGCGACGTCGCCGCGCGCGATGGCGCGGCCCCCGTAGGACGCGATGACGGGCCCGGCGGCCGCAGCGTACTTCGCGAACTGCGCCGGATCCGTGATGG
The DNA here is from genome assembly GCA_903845045.1 of uncultured delta proteobacterium. Lineage (GTDB taxonomy): Bacteria > Myxococcota_A > Polyangia > Polyangiales > SCUS01. Next base: position 5,972 of record CAIMWA010000614.1, read on the forward strand.
TCGCCTGCACGAGCCAGTATCCCTTCGGGGCCTGCGGCGGGTCGGCGTCCAGCGCGGGGTAGTCGACGTAGCCGCGCTCGCCACCCTGGTAGAACGTGTTGCGGTCGGGCGTGGCGAGCGGTGCGCCGGACTCGAGGCGGTGCACGAGGTCGGGGTTCGAGACGAAGGGCGCGCCGAAGGACACGGCGTGCGCGGCGCCGCTCGTCACGACGGCCTCGGCCGCGTCGCGGTCGTAGCCGCCGTTGACGACGAGGGCCCCGCGAAAGAGCGGCCCGAACGTCGCGATGGTGTCCCGCGGCCACGACGGAAAGCGCCCAGCGTCAGGCGTCGCGCGCATGAGGTGCAGGTACGCGAGCGGCATCGCGTTCAACCGTTCGAGGAGGTACGAGAACGTGGCGAGCGGATCGGTGTCGACCATGCCGTTGTAGGCCAGCGTCGGCGACAGCCGGATGCCGACCCGGCCGTCACCCCACACCGCGACGAGGCGCTGCATCACCTCGAGTACGAAGCGAGCGCGGTTCTCCACGCTGCCGCCGTACGCGTCCGTTCGCTGGTTCGCGCCGTCTACGAGGAACTCGTTGGGGAGGTACCCGAAGGCGCCGTGCAGCTCGACGCCATCGAAGCCCGCGGCCTTGGCGTTGCGCGCGCCGCGCTCGTAGTCGTCGACGGTCGCGCGCACCTCGTCGGTCGTCAGCGCGCGTGGGACCTCGTAGGGCTTCGGGCCCGTGGGAGTGAAGTGCTGCTGTCCCTCGATGGCGATGGCCGACGGAGCCACCGGTACGCGTCCGTCGCGCACGTCCGAGTGGCCGACGCGGCCCGTGTGCCAGAGCTGCATGACGATGGTGCCCCCGGCCGCGTGCACGGCGCTGGTGACGGCCTTCCACGCCTCGACCTGCTCGGCGCTCCAGATGCCGGGCGTCATCGGATAGCCCTTGGCCTCCTCGGAGATGTTCGTCGCCTCGGTGATGACGAGCCCGGCCGTCGCGCGCTGAGCGTAGTAGCGCACGGTCGTCGCGCCGACGACACCGCGCGCATCGGCGCGGTTGCGGGTCATCGGCGCCATGACGACGCGGTTGCGAAGGTGGAGCTTGCCGAGCTGGAGCGGGGTCAGGAGCTTCATGGTGTTCCTCGAGGACGGGGTGGGGTGACGACGCAGGCACTGTTCGTTCACCGAGGAAGCGGGACAAGGTGCGATCTTCAGGATAGACCGTCCTGCCCATGGGACAGTTCGACGTGAACGCCGCGAGGGTGCTCGTGCGCGTCGTGCGGGAGGGGAGCTTCCGGGCCGCGGCGCGCGCGCTCGGCATGCCGAAGACCACGGTGAGCCGCAAGGTGGCGGAGCTCGAGGAGCAGCTCGGCGCACAGCTCCTGCGGCGTACGACCCGGACGCTCGCGCTCACCGACGCGGGCGCGGCGTTCGTCGAGGAGGCCGAGGTCGCGCTCGCCCATCTCGAGGCGGCCGAAGACGCCGTCACACGCCTGCAGCGCGAGCCCCGCGGCAAGCTCCGGGTGACCACGACGGTGTCCCTCGGACAGCGCTTTCTCGGCCCCATCGTCGCGGAATTTCTCGAGGCCTTCCCGGGCGTCGAGGTGCTGCTCCACCTTACCGACCGCAGCGTCGACCTGGTGACCGAGCGCTTCGACGTGGTGCTCCGCGCCGGAACGCCGCCGGACTCGTCGCTGGTGGCGAAGTTCGTCGGCAGCTCGGCGTACGACACCGTCGCGAGCCCGGCGTACCTGGCGCGCCACGGCACCCCGCGCCGCCCATCGGATCTCGCCGCGCACGCGTGCCTGCGCTTCGCGAGGATCGGCGCGGCGCCGCGGACCACGTGGTCCTTCGGCGTGCGCGGACGCGCTTCCATCGAGGTGCCCGTGAGCGGACGCCTCGTGAGCGACGACTTCGTGGTGCTGCGCACGGCCGCGGAGCAGGGCATTGGGATCGCGCGGCTGCCGACGCTGTTCACGCAAGCGTCGATGCGGGCGGGGCGCCTCGTTCCGGTGCTCGCCTCGTACGCCGTCCCGCCGACGCCGCTGCACGTGCTGCACGTCGGCGGCGCGCACCTGCCCTCGCGCACGCGGGCCTTTCTCGACTTCGCGCTGCCGCGGCTGATCCAAGCGCTTGCCGAGGACGGCGCGGCGTAGCGAGTGCCGGCGTCAGGCCTTGCGGGCGCGGCGACGACGACGGGTCGCAGCGATCGCGACGGCCGCGACGGCAAACGGCATCGACGTCGGCGTGCTCCGGCCTGGAACGCGGCAACCACATCCCGAGGGGCCGTCGGCGGTGGCCACGGCCGCGTCGCCGGCGCCGTCCCCCGAGCTTCCGTCACGGACGTTGCTCGCGTCGGGCGTCGTCGATGGGTCATCGGGGCCCGGGGCGTCGGCGGCGTCGGCAGTCGCGACGTCCGAGAGCGCGGCATCGTTCGTCGGCGAACCCGCGTCGCGCGATCCCGCGTCGTGAACACCGGCATCGACGGGCGGCGGCGGTCCCGCGTCGGGCGTGGCCACCGCCGGGAGCACGACGATGCGCGCCTGCAGCTGGTTGTCCGGCGGACCGCCCTGACCGGCGTCGCTGAACCACACCACGCCCTCTTCGAGCATGCCGAAGTACTCGGTGTACGTGCCCGGCGTCGACGGCGCGTGCAGCGTGAAGTTGAAGCGGAACGTCGCGTTGGGAGCCACCGTTCCGGTCACCGACGCGGGGCGGCCCGGGCTGGTCCAGTCGGCGCCGGCGAAGACGCTCGCGCGGTCCCGCGGCTGCGTCGTGCCGAGGCGCGTGCGCGTGTCCCAGGCGTGGCCGCCGACGTTGCGCATCTCGATGTACGCCGGAACGCTCTCGCCGACGTGCAGCGTCACGGCGCCCGCCGCGGCGAGCGGGAACGACTGCGCCACGTACTGCGCTGCCCAATCCGGCGGACCGGCCGCCATGCCCGCGAACGCCTGGAGCTGCGCGAGGGTGCCGTTGAAGCGGTTGCGGTCGACGCTCGGCGAGCTCTGCACGCCCGGCACCGCGGAGCCCGCGACGGGGCAGCCCGCGCAGGTGCCGTCGGAGTATTGCCAGAAGCGCCAGTCGGTCCAGCCGCTCGGCACCGACACGCAGCCGTTGGTGTAGCCCGACACCCAGAGGTCCAGCGACGGATAGCTCGCCGCGCCGTTGAGGTACGTCCCGCCGTTCCAGAACCACGTGCCGGTGTAGATCATCGGCGCCTTGCCGGTGTCGGCGGTGACCCGCGCGACGAGGGTGCGCAGGTTCGCCACGGCCGCCGCGGTGCCGATGCACCCGGGGCCCGACACCGCGCACGTGCGCGCGCTCGCCGGGCACATGCACTCGACGTCGATGGTGAACGGGAGATCGCCCGCACCGAGGTGTCCGATGTTCGTGCGGATCGCGTCGCCCATGGCGTTCGGATCGGACGACGGACGCCAGAAGAGGTACGCGCCGCGGATCATCCCGGCCGCGCGAATGCCCGCCCAATTCCGCGCGAAGGTGGGGTCGTGGTAGGTGCCGTCGCCGAGGCGCGTGATGGCGAACTGGCGCCCCGACGCATGCACCGCGTTCCAGTCGATGTTGCCCTGGAACTCCGACACGTCGATGCCCTCGACGACGGTCGTGTGGCAGACGTTGATGTCCTCGACGGTCTGATCGAGCGGGTCGCCGCCGTAGCAGCTGGCGACGAGCCCGAGCATCAGGAGACGAGCGATCGTCGAGGTCGTGCGCTGCGCCATGGTGGCGAACGCTATCACCAAGCTCCGCCGCGCCGCGATGTGGCGCCGGAGCCACGGACAGCGTCGTGACCATGGCGGGCGTACGTCGAGGTGTACCCGGGAGTACACCGAGGTGTACCCGGCGCCGTCAGCGGCGCGTGCGCGGCGGCGGGGCGAGCTGGGTCCACAGCGCGAGCGGGAGATCCACGACGACCATGGCGCCGAAGCGCTTGCGCGACGCGCGCGTCTCCAAACGCCTTGGCCGCGGCCTCGAGCTCCGCGGTGCTCGCGTCGCGCACGACGAGGCGGGCGAGGCGCTGCCCGTGAGCGGCGGTGGCGCGCTCCGCGAGCGCCGCCGGGAGCGTCGACGCGGTCTTCGGAGTCGAAGGTTCGGCCAACGGCCGAGCGTCGCATGGCCGGCGCGACGGCGGGAGTACGGCTTGGTGTACCCCGCGGTACAGCTGGGTGTACTTCGGGTCCGCCACGGGCTGAAGCCCATGGCACTTCTACACATCTACGAACTCCCGGTGGGGAGGATCATTTCCCCACTCTTCCCGACGAAACGGCTCGCATCGCCCACGCCCGGCGGACGAGCAGCCGGGCTCTGCCCTGTCGGGATCGTGCCGGCCGCGGCGGCCGGGC
>CAIMWA010000615.1 GCA_903845045.1 uncultured delta proteobacterium
GCTGTGCTGCGAGGGCGACCGCGCGGCGCCCGTCGCGTTCTCCCGCGAGCTCGCGACGCGCCTCGGCGCCGAGCTCTCGGTGATCCCGGGCGCGAACCACTTTCCACACTGGTACGACCCTGCCGACATCGCGCAACGCATTCTCGCGTGAGTCCTCGACGGCCCGTGGCTCCGAGTGCGCTTCGACGCCTCGGCGGCCCCGGGTGAGTCATCCGCTGGAGCCCCTTGCTGGAAGCCCGAGACCGATCCGCGATTCGTGAGCTGAAGCGCGAGCTGGCCGTGGTCTCCGTGGAGGACCGCGCGCCGCTCGCCGGGATCCTGCCGAGGCTGACCGAGGTCCTCGGGGCGGAGAAGGGCCTCGTCTACCGCGTCCGCGCCGACGAGGACGCGTTGGCGCTGGATTTCGTCATCGACCGAGGGCTCCGCCGGCACCCGCGAACGACCTTCGCGGAGGAGTTCGGCGCGACCATTCGCAGCGCCGATCGCATCGGGCTCTACAAGCCCACCCGCATCGACCGCGCACAGCGCAACGCCGCGCTCGCCCTGCCATCGGTGCGGAGCGCCATCGACGGCTCGCTGCCGGCGCTCATGGGCGAGCCCGGCGTCTCCACCGAAGAGAAGAGCCGCCGCCTCGTCGACGTGAACAAGTTTGGGAGCTTGTTCACGCGCTGGGGAAGCGTCGACGACGCGCAGCTCCGCGCGCTGGTATGCGACGGCTCGGCGCTGCTCGCGTGGGTCGGAGGGTTCCGGTCGGTGCCCTTCGACGCCCGGTCGACGCAGGCGCTTCGCGCGCTGGTGCCGTCGCTGCGCGCGCGCCTGAAGGTCGAGTCGCAGCTCGGCGCCCTCGGCGTCGCCGTCGATCCGTTGAGCCGCGCGATCCTCGAGCACGTCGCCGGGGCTGGCTTCGTCGTCGACGCGCACGGCTCCATCGTGCTCGCGAACGCCGCCGCGCGGACCATGCTCGCCCGCGCACCGCGGGAGACCCGGGCGATGCTGGCGCCCACGGCGCGCCCGCGCCCCGACGTCGCGGTGACGTCCGTCGCGCTCGCCGCGCGCGGCGTGGGGCCTTTGCGGCTGGTCATCGTGCACGAGGAGGCGAAGCGGGCCGAGCACGCCGCGCAGGCCGTCGCCGTGCACCACGGCCTCACCCCGCGGGAGGCCGAGGTGCTCGTCCGGCTCACGCGCGGCGCGTCGAACCTCCGCATCGCCCACGACCTCGGCTGCGCCGAGCGCACCGTCGAGGTCCACGTGGCGCGCGTGCTCGCGAAGCTCGGCTGCGCGTCGCGCGCGGAGGCCATCGCGCGCACGCTCGGGTAGCCGCCTTCACCGCCCGCTGCCGTCACGCACTTGACGCCGCCACGCCCACGGCAGCCCCACGAGGCCTTCGCACCCTCGAAAACGACGTTGAAACCGCGTGTTCGAGCGCCGCACGACACGGCGCGCCCCTTGCTCGGCGCCGTCCCATGCTCGCAACGAACCCCAAGGTCATGATCGCCACGCCTTGCTACGGCGGCCTCATGACCCACGTGTACGTCCACTCGCTCCTCAAGCTCATGGTGGCCGCGGGCGCCTACGGCTTCACCGCGGGCCTGGTCACCTCCGCGCACGACTCGCTCATCACGCGCAGCCGCAACGCGCTCGTGAAGACCTTCCTCGACTCCCCCGCGGCGACGCACCTGCTCTTCATCGACGCCGACATCGGTTTCGAGCCCGACGCCGTGCGCAGGCTCCTCGCGTTGGACGAAGAGGTGGCCGCCGGCATGTATCCCGTGAAGGCCGTGGACTGGTCGCGCATGTCGGCGATCTTCTCGCCGGGCATGCCCGAGGAGGCGCTGCGCCTGGCCGGCATGCACTTCGTCGGGGTCCCGTGCGATGCCGCCGAGCGCGAGGAGCGCGGGGGCTTCGTGACCGGAAAGTATGCCGGAACGGGCTTCATGCTCGTCAAGCGGAGCGCCATCGAGCGCATGGTCGCCGCGTATCCCGAGACCCGTTACCGCACGATGCACACCTATCCGGCGACCCGCGACGAGGGCGCGCCGTTCTACAACCTCTTCGATTGCCTCATCGATCCCGAGACCGGCGTCTACCTGAGCGAGGACTTCGCGTTCTGCCACCGCTTCCGCAAGCTCGGCGGCAAGGTGTGGCTGGACACCGAGAGCCAGCTGAAGCACGTCGGCTCGATGGAATTCGAGGGCATCGCTTCGGTGGAGATGGCGAAGTACGGCCCGCCGAGCGCGACCGACGACGAGCCGGCCGCCGGGGAGTGAGCAGCCTCGGCGCGGGCCCAGGCACCGCCGCGTCGCATCCCATTGATTGTGCGCAATGCACTTGCGCGCGATCGATGTGCGACGCATGCTCTCGCCGTCTCTGTCCCCACGAACACCGCGAAGGAGTCCATCGCCATGAGCCAGTCCCCCGCCGCTCTCGAGAAGCGCCTCTACACCGCCGCCGCCACCGCCTTCGGAGGCCGCGACGGCCGCGTGAAGAGCGACGACGGCGTCCTCGATTTCGCCGTCGTTCCGCCCAAGGCCCTCGGCGGCAACGGCACCGTCGCGACGAACCCCGAGCAGCTCTTCGCCGCCGGCTACTCGGCCTGCTTCGGTAGCGCGGTGGCCCACGTCGCCCGCGCGCAGAAGCTCGTGACGGGTCCCGTCGCCATCACCGCCCACGTCACCCTCGGCAGCGTCGGCAAGGGCTTCGGCCTCGCGGTGGTGCTCGAGGCCGACATCCCCGAGCTTCCGCGCGACCAGGCGCAGGCGCTCATCGAGGCCGCGCACCAGGTGTGCCCGTACTCGAACGCGACGCGCGGCAACATCCAGGTCGATCTCTCGCTGAAGGGTGCGTAGACCGCTCTCCCCTCCCAAGGACCCGCATGCCCCCCTCGGACTCCGCGCTGCTCCTCGATCATCAGCTCTGCTTCGCGCTGTACTCGGCCTCGCGCGCGCTCACCCGGGCGTACGCTCCGCTGCTCGCGCCGCTGGGCATCACGTACCCGCAGTACCTGGTGATGCTCGTGCTCTGGGAGGAGCACGCGGGGCACGACGGTGCGACGGGCGGCGTGCCCATGGGGCGCCTCGGCGAGCGCCTCGAGCTCGACTCGGGCACGCTCACGCCGCTGCTCAAGCGGCTCTCGGCGCTCGGCTACGTGGAGCGCCGCCGGGGCGAGGCCGACGAGCGGCAGGTCTTCGTGCACCTCACGTCGAGCGGGCGAAGGCTGCGCGAGCAGGCGCGGGGGGTGCCCAAGGCGGTGGCGTGCGCAGCGGGCTTCACGGGTCCGTCGCGCACGGCGACGCTCGACGATCTCGCGCGGCTGAGAGGCGAGCTCCGCGCGCTGACGGAGCGGCTCTCGCGCGCTGCGGGGTGAGGGACCGAGGGCGCCGACGCGGTGAGGTCCGCGCCAGCGCCGTCGGGCGTCGCTTCGGTCGCCTCAGCCCGTGGGGTAGGTGCGGCCGCCCCAGATGATCCGGATGCCGCCGCCGCCGCCGTCGGCGGAGCCGCCACCGCCGCCGTAGGCACCGCCGGTCGCCGTCGTTCCAGTGCCGCCGTTCGCGCCGGCGGAGCCGCCCAGGCCGCTCCCGCCGGAGCCGCCGGAGCCGCACACCGAGAAGCCCGCCCCGCCGTTGACGCCGAGGCCGTTGAGGCCCACGCCGCCGCCGCCGCCGCCGTAGCCGGCGCCGCCGTTGGTCAAGCTGTTCCCGGTGCCGCCGCCGCCGCCGCCGCCGCCCGCGCCCGCCGTGGCCGTGTTCGGGCACATGGACCCGCTGGCGTTGCCGCCGACGCCGCCGTTGCCCGTGTAGCCCGCCGCCCCGCCGCCGCCGGCGTGATACGGGCTGCCGGTGCCGACGAAGCTGCCGCCCGCGCCGCCCGCGAAGCAGGTGCCGCTGCTGGCGTAGCCGGTCCCGCCGGCGCCGCCGACGCCGGTGATCGGCACGGCCGTGGGGTTGTAGGTCCCCGCGCCGCCGCCGTAGGCGTTGACGATGTACGAGAAGCTGGTGCTGCCGCCGACGGTGCCCGCCGAGGCCGTGGACATCGGGGCCGTCGCGACGCCGCCGGCGCCGACGGTGATCGCGATGTTGCCTCCCGGCGCGACGGCGATGCCGTTGCGGTAGCAGAGGCCGCCGCCGCCGCCGCCGCCGGAGTCGTAGACGCCGGCGATGCCCGAGCCGCCGCCGCCCACGGCCACGACGCTCACCGACGTGACCCCCGGCGGGACCACCCAGGTGAAGCTCCCCGGCGTGGTGAAGAGGGCCTGGCCCGCGGGCGCCGTGCACACGCCGCTCACGCAGGTGTTGCCGGTGGCGCACACGTTGCCGCAGGTGCCGCAGTTCGCGATGTTGCTCAGCGTGTCGACGCACGCGGCCCCGCAGAGGGTCATGCCCGCCGCGCAGCCGCTGCTCGGGAACGTCCTCCCGGTGCCCCAGATGATCCGCACGGCACCGGAGCCGCCGCCGCCGGAGCCGCCGCCGCCACCGTAGCCGCCGCCCGCGCCGCCGCTGCCGTTGATGCCGCCCTCGCCGGTGCCGCGCGCTCCGCCCGAGCC
>CAIMWA010000616.1 GCA_903845045.1 uncultured delta proteobacterium
GCTGTGCTGCGAGGGCGACCGCGCGGCGCCCGTCGCGTTCTCCCGCGAGCTCGCGACGCGCCTCGGCGCCGAGCTCTCGGTGATCCCGGGCGCGAACCACTTTCCACACTGGTACGACCCTGCCGACATCGCGCAACGCATCCTCGCGTGAGGCGTCGGCGACCGGCGTCAGCGTGATGGCGCGAGGGGAGGCGCACCGGGCGGCGCTCCCGCCGGGATCAGCAACGCGAGCTCCTCGGGCGACGAGACGTGAAAGAGCCGGAGCGCCGCGCGCACCGTCAGCGCCCGGCCGTCGATGTGGATCGTGCGATCGAGCATCGGGAACGGGAGGTCCTGGACGACGTTCCGTAGGTTCTCGCGGACGGAGCGCACCGCGCCCACGATCTCGTCCTCGCCGTGCACCGCGCGCAGCCGTCGCAGCGTGCGCCCGAGGGGGTCCGTGCCGCTGTCGGCGCGCCCCTCGAAGCCCGCCGCCGCGAGCTGGAAGTACCGTCCCGGGGGTTCGATGCGCTCATGGAAATCGACGATGGCCTCGTAGGCCATGGACCCGAAGATGGACCCCACCACGCCGACCGCTGCGACCAGGGCGATCTCGCTGAACGCCGCGATGCCCGCGACGAGGGCGATGCCCGTCGACACGACCTGCGTGGTGTTCTGTCCCTGGGAGCCGACGTTGACCTCGACGGCCTGGCCGAAGCGCACCAGCGCGATGGCGGTGTTGATCCACGCCGCCGCCTTTCCGAGCACGCCCGCGGCCTGACCGGCCTGCTCGGCCGCCGTCGCGCCGAGGTGCTCCATCGCCCCGATGCGCTGAAAGAGCGCGCTCAGCGTGCCCGCGGTGCCGCCCACGAGCTGCATCTCCCAGATCGCCGTCGCCGGGTCCGCACTGCGGCCCGTGTCGTCCGGTGGAGACATCAGCGTCGTCGCGAGCTGCAGCACCGCGAAGGCGCCGTAGAGGCTCGTCCAGCTTCGACCCGTCTGGGCGCTCGCGAGGCGCGCACGAAGGGCCGTACGCTGGTCGGGGCCTACCCAGCCGCTCCGCGTGACCAGCGTCTCCAGGAGCGCTCGATCGCGCTCCGACATCCGCACGAGGCGCGCCGTCGCGCGGACGATCGCGATGCACGCAGCCCGCCCCAGCTCGGGACGCTCGCCAAGCTCGGGGATCACCCGGCGCGCGGCGAGGTTGAGGATCGCGCCGGTGACCGACGGGGGGCCTGGCAGGTTGCCGGTCATCGGCGCGGCCCAGGTCGTGAGCCACGTCGCGCGTACCCGCGCCGCACTCATCTCGCCGAGGACGTCGGGCACGCTGCGCGCCGCCGGGTCGACGTGCGCGTCGTCGCCGCCGCCAGCGTCCGCAACGCGCAGCACCGCGTCGAGGGCGCTCTCGCCGTTGGCCTGCGCGTAGCTCATCGTCGCGATGCGCGGCACGACGTCGTCGAGCTCGCGGGCGAAGCGCGCCGCCGTCGAGTCCTCGTTGGCGATGGCGTAGTACGCGTACATCAGCACGACGGCGTGCC
>CAIMWA010000617.1 GCA_903845045.1 uncultured delta proteobacterium
CCCACGCCACGCGAGGTCCCAGCGGAGACCGGCGATGCTCAACCTCATCGACGCCATGCTCCCCGCACCGCGCCACGCAGCGCGCGCAGCACCGCACCGAACTCGCGAGGGCGCGGCACGCGAAGCCCGAGCGCTCGCTGCGTCCGCACCGTCGCGCGCCCGAGCACCGACGTCCGCGGCACGAAGGGATCGTCCACCGCGACGGCGTCGCCGCGGCATCGGAGCCCCGCAGGCAGCACCGTCACCACGCGGTGCACGATCACCTTGCCGGCGCGCTCGTAGGCCACGAGGTCGCCGGCGCGCAGACCCTCGAGGCCCGACGGATCCACGTCCACCACGGCGCCGTCGCGCACCGCCGGCCACATGCTGCTCCCGCGCACGGTCCAGCCCACGCGCCGACCCGCGCGCAGCGCATCGACGATCACCCGCTCGGCGTCCACGGTCTGCACTCAGACTGCTCCGTTGCGCGGGCGCCGCGGCGGGTTCAGCGAGGCCTTCGACGCGGCGCGCTCGCGGGACCGATCCATGCCCTGGTGGCACAGCGGAAAGTCGAAGCGCACGGGGTCGTCGGCGTCGATCTCGCTCAGCGCCTTGGTGATCTCCACGGCGGTCTTCCAGTTCGCGGTCGTGCGTCTCGTCAGCCCGAGGTCCTGGGCGATGCGGAGGATGTGCACGTCCACCGGGATCACCAGCGCCGATGGCGGAATGGTCTCCACGAGCGCGAGGTCCGGCGGTCCGCGACGCACCACCCAGCGCAGGAAGAGCATGAGCCGCTTCGACGCGCTCGCGCCCTGCGGGTCTGGGAGCAGGTGCTTCTGCGCGCGCTTCGCTCCGTCCTTCCACGCCACCGCGCGAAGCGACGTCACCCACTCGGACAGCGCGCCGGGCAGGTCGCCGGTCGCGCCGTAGGCCTCCTCGAGGCGCCCGACGACGCCACGGCCGGCGCGGAGGTCCTGGCCGATGGCGAAGAGGAGGTCGGCCACGTGCTCCCCTCGAAACGTTCGATGAACGAAGCCGCGGAGCTTCGACCGCAGCTCCGCGCGCGTCGATGCCCGCACCCGTGCGGCCGGTCGGGCGCCGAGGAGGCCCAGCAGCTCGCCCAGCTTCTTGTTGATGACGTCGACGTTGCCGAAGGCCATGAGCGCCCCGAGCAGCGCGACGAGGATGCGATCGTCGCGATCGCCTCCGTGATCCCTCGCGAAGCGCAGCGGATCCCGCGCCACCGCATCGGCGAGGTGCTGCGGCTCGAGCGCCCGCCGCTCGCAGTCGAGGATCTTCGTGCGCGCGTCGGCGCGAAGCGACGACCGGGGAGCAGCGGCGCGAGCCATCGCCGATCGATACCACGACCGCTCGTCCGTACGCCGGGCGTGTCTCCTGTCGCGACCCGTCGTAGTGTGCGCGCAGTGAGGCGAGCGACCGTCGCGACGTGGGCCTTGTGCATCCTCGCGGTCCCCCTCGCCGCCTCGGCCAACGAGCGCCTTCGCAAGGGCCCGTGGCTCATGGACCTTCGCACCGACGGCGTCGTCGTCATGGCCGAGCGGGCGACGCCGGGAGCCGTCGTGGTGCGGGCGGTTCCGCAGGGCCCCGGCGGAGACCAGACCGACGGCGTCGTCACCACGCGCTCCGGCGTCGACGCGCAGTTGCAGGAGCTCGCCGTCACCGGCCTCCGTCCCGGCACCCGCTACCGCTACGAGGTGTCGGCTCCCGACCTCGACGTCGTCGAAGGCACCTTCGCGACGGCGCCCGCGGAGCCCGTGCCGTTCCGCTTCGTCATCTACGGCGACACCCGCAGCCACGCCCGCGCCCACGGGACCACCGTCGAGGCCATCGTGCACGAGGGCGCGGCCTTCGCGGTGCACACCGGCGACCTCCTCGAAGACGGACGCGACGACGAGGACTGGCAGGGCTTCTTCGACATCGAGGCGCCGCTGCTGCGCTCGTGCCCCTTCGTCCCCGTCATCGGCAACCACGAGATCGCGCGGCCGCTCTCCAACGGCATCGAGAACTTTCGTCGCTACGTGCACGTCGCACCGGGCGGACCAAGCAACGAGCTCGACTGGGTGTTCCGCTACGGGGGCGTGCGCTTCGTGCTCGCCAACGCGTACGACGACTGGTCCGGCCCCGCCCGCGACTGGCTCGACCGGGAGCTCGGACGCGCCCGCAGCGAGGCGCCGAACGAGTGGCTCTTCGTCGTCATGCACTGGGGTCCGCGGTCCTCCGGACCCCACGGCGACAACGTGCTCCTCCAGCGTGCGGCGGTCGACGGCATCTTGCGGCGCCACCACGTCGACCTCGTCATCTCGGGCCACGACCACGCCTACGAGCGCGGCGACGACGAGGGCCTGCGCTTCCTGGTCTCCGGCGGCGCCGGGGCTCCGCTCTACGAGCGCGACGAGGTGCGCCCGATGACCCGCTTCTTCGCGTCCGAGCACCACTACGTGCGCGTCGAGGTCGAGCGCGAACAGGTGCGCTTCACCGCGCTTCGCCCCGACGGCTCGACGCTCGAGACCGCCACCCTCCGGCACGACGGCTGGACCGACGCTCCCCGCTCGGCGCCCGTCGACGCACCGCCCGCACCGCCTCCCGCGATCCACGACACGCACGCCCGCGACGGCGATTGGTCCTGGGTCTGGAAGGCCATTCCCGCGGCCGTCGCGGTGGGCCTCGGGGCGTGGGGCCTGCGCCGCAAGCTGCGGTGAGCGCGTTCGTATCCGAGCAATGCCCGACGGCGTAATGCGACCCATGAACCGACGCGGCTGGCTCGTCTCCGTCGCCCACCTCCTCGGGTCCGCAGCGTGCGCGCGCGCGGCTGCAGCGATCCCTCACGGCGCGCCCCGATCGTCGCCGGGCACCCCCGCCGATGCCGGTGGCGCCTCGAGCGGCGACCGCGTCGTGCGAACCGAGGCGGAGTGGCGCGCGACGCTCGGGAGCGAGCGCTTTCACGTGATGCGCGAGGAGGGCACCGAGGCACCCTTCACCGGCGCCTACTGGAACGAGCACCGCGCCGGGCGCTACGCGTGCGCAGCGTGCGGCGCGCCGCTCTTCGACTCCGCCGACAAGTTCGAGTCGGGCACCGGCTGGCCCAGCTTCACGCGCGCCACGCAGGGCGGACGCGTCGAGGAGCACCGCGACACCTCCCTCGGCATGGTGCGCACCGAGGTCCACTGCGCCCGCTGCGGCGGACACCTCGGCCACGTCTTCGACGACGGACCGCCCCCGACGGGGCTGCGCTACTGCATCAACTCCGTCTCCGTCGCGTTCAGCCCGCGGTGAACGCGGCTCACGGCACCGCGCAGGCGTAGCGCGTGACGACGTCGTGCGGCCCCGTGTGCGAGGGCTCCCGCGACAGCATCCACACCGTCCCCGGGGCGCGCGCCGCCATCGTCGTCGGACCCGAGAGCAAGCCACGGAGCGGTCCAAGCCACGCCGCGCTGCCGTCCGCGAGCAGCCGCGCGAGCGAAGCCCGCCCCGACGCGACGTCGACCACCGTCGCCACGCAGAGGTCGCCGTCGGCGGCGAGCCCGTCGATGCGCGCGCGCGGGGCCACCGAGGGGTCGGCCAGCAGCGTCGGCGGAGCCTCCACCGGAGCCCGCAGCAACGCCGGGGCCCCTTGCGCGGTGACCTGCCCGCCCATGCTCTGACCGTCGACACGCACGGGCCCCGACACGCTCGAGGGCCATCGCGCGCGCCCCTCTTCGGCGCCGTCGCCTCGCAGCGTGAACACCCACGCGTCCGCCCCGCGGGGCGCCGCCTCGGCGCGAAGGCCCGCCGGCTCGGCCCCGTCGAACGACAGCGCTCCGGCGACGAAGCCACCGAGCAACGGCGCGGGCGCCGCCCTGGGAACGCCCGTGGCCGTCGTCGCGACACGATACACCCCAGCGGCCGAGCTCCATGCGACGAGCAAGCCCGTGGCCGTCGCCTGCACCGCGACCGCCGTCACCGGTCCGTTCGCCGCGGCCAGCACCCGCGGAACGTTCTGCGCCTCGAGCGACGATCCGAAGCGCCCGAGGACGACCTCGCGCTCCTCCTCGACCCACACCGCGACCGCTCCCGCCGCCGCGGGCGCGAAGGCGAAGACGTCCACGGGCTGCGCGAGGGTCCGAGGCTCCGTCGACGGGCGCAGGTCCGCCGCGTAGCGCTGCAGTCGCAGCGCGCGATCGCGGTCGCGCCAGAGCACCGCGAGGCCGTCGCCGACGAGCGCCATCGCCGGAGGGAACCGCACGTCGAGCGCGTCTTCGGGGGCCACCGGAGCGTGCGCCGCGGAGACGCACACGGGCCGCGCCGAAGGTCGAAGCTGACCGCGGACCGTGCGGGCGCCGAGCAGCGCCCCGAGACCCCACGCCAACGATGCGAAGCGGCCGACGGACACCGCGCGATTCTGCGCGAGCGCCCGCGGCGCCGCAACGCGCGAGGCGCTCAGAGGTCCTTGGTGTAGATGCGGTAGCGCTTGTAGATCTTCGCGCCCATGGTCGCGATGCCGCTGTTGATCGGCGAGTCGTCCTCGCGGGTCCACGACAGCTCGCCCCAGGTGTAGCCCTTCGCCGCGCCGCGCTTCGCGACCTCGACGTACATCGCCGCGCTGAGCGGCATGTACTTGCGCACGCCGCGCAGCTCCTTGCGGATGCCGAGGAGCATGAGCCGCGCAGACTTCGGACCGCTCACCTTCAGCCGCCAAAGCGCCTTGACGATGCCGAACGGGAACTCCTTGCCGCCGATGTCTCGGATGCACTCGTTCATGTTCGGAAGAAGGATGCACATCCCCTGCGCCTTGCCGTCGATCTCGGCGATGAACGCGAGGTCCTTGTCGATGATGAGCCCGAGGTCCTCGGCGGTCTTCGCGATCTCGTCGGGGAGCGCCGGCACGAAGCCCCACTTGCCCTCCCAGGCGTCGTTGTAGATGTCCATGATGAGCTTGAGCTCTTCGTGCATCTTCGACGTGTCCACCGAGCGGAGCTTGAGCTCGGGCAGGGCCTTCATGTCCGCCCAGGCCTTCTCGACGCGCTTCGGAAACGTGCCGACGTCGTAGCGCCAGGCGAAGAGGTCCTTCTCCTTGACGAGCCCGCACGCCTCGCTGATGCGGCCCTGCCACGTGCGCGAGTGCGCCATCATGAGCTGCGGAGGCGAGTCGAAGCCCTCGACGAGGGTGCCGATCTCCTCGTTCGCGTAGAGGCCGTAGGGGCCGCTCATGCGGGTCATGCCCTTGGCCTTCAGCCAGGCCTCCACCTTGGCCATGAGCGCCTTGCCCACGGCGTCGTCGTCGACGGTGTCGAAGAAGCCGTAGAAGCCGGTCTTCTCGTTCCACACGCGGTTGTGCTCGTGGTCGATGCTCGCCGAGACGCGGCCCACCAGCTTCCCGTCGCGGCGGGCCACGAAGTACACGGCCTCGCCGCGCTTGAAGAACGGGTTCTTCTTGGGGTCGAGCCGCGGCTTGATGTCGAACATCTCGAGCGGCGCGACGAAGTTCGGGTCGCCCTCGAACACCGCGTGCGACGCGTCGATGAACGCGCGAGGATCCTCGCCGGCCGCAATCTCCTGAATCTCGATGTCACCCATGGGCGCGGGCTTGTACCCCCAACTGGCGCCGCGGTTCCAGCCGCCCACGCCCGATTGGCCCGGCGAGCGACCGCCGCTCGCGGAACCGGCCCGTGGCGCTTCCGGTTGCGCTCGGCCCCGGCCTGCGATATCCACCCGCCCGTCGCAGGGAGTTCGCTCCCGGTGATTTGATGGCCCGGCTGACCGCGGCTCGTGAACCCCGCCAGGTCGGAAACGAAGCAACGGCAGCGTTGATTGCGGTGCAGCCGGGCCGCTACCTACCCTCTCCGACGGGGCTCATCCCGCGGCGAGGGTCCGCATCCCCTCGTCCACCGTCACCGACGGGACCCACGAGAGCTCCTTGCGGGCGCGCTGGACGTTGAAGATCGCCGTGCGCCCCCAGCGCGAAACTGCCACCGAGGACCAGGCGGCGTCGCCGAAGCCACGCGCGCCCAGCCACGCCGAGGCCGCGGCCCAGGCGTAGGGCACGTTCGCCGCCCCGGCGAGCGAGACGCCGGCCGCCTTCGCGAGCCGCGTCGCAAACTCCCGCGCCGTCACCCGCTCGTCGTCGGTGACGTAGTACGCACGCCCCCACGGCGCCTCGGCGGACGCCGCCCGCACCATGGCGTCGGCCACGCTCGCGAGGTGCGCCGTCGGGACGAAGGCACGCCCGCCCTCGATCCACTTCCACCTCCCCGCCCGCGCCTTCGCGACGATGTCCGGCAGCGTCTCGTCGTCGAAGGGGCCCCACATCATCCCCGGGCGGATCGCAGCCGTGCCGAACCCGGCATCCCCGGCGGCGAGCACGAGGTCCTCGGCGAGGGCGAGCGCCTCGGCCGACGCGTCAACGTACACCGGCGGCCCCGGAAGCTCCTCGTCGACGTGGCTCCGCACCGCGGGCCCACGCGTAACCCGCTCGCTCGAACGGAGCACGAAGCGACGCACGCCGGCGCGGCGCGCAGCCGACAGCACGTTCTCGGTCTGCACGAGGTTCACCTGCTCGGCGGTGCGACGGTCCGCGTTCGGTCCGACCTGCGCGCAGTGGAACACCACGTCGACGCCCCGCAGCGCCTCGTCGAGGGACGCCTCGTCGCGAGCCTCGCCGGACACCCACCGCACGCCAAGCGCGCGCACCGCCTCGACCACCGTCGCGTCGTCGTGGGGTCCGGCGATGGCGCGAACGCCGTGGCCCTCCGCGGTGAGCCGCGAGGCCAGCGTTCGGCCGAGGGCGCCGGCCGCGCCGGTGATCAGATGCTCCACGCCGCCGAGTCTGTACCAGCGTCGCCGCCGCGCGAAGTATGTTCCGCTGGATGTTCCAGCCGTTCCAGGAAGCCGATCACCTCCTCGCGCCCTATTGGGACGCCCTGCCGGCGGCCGTGCGCGACGTGACCGTCTCCGTCGGACGCATCGCCTTCACCCTCGCCGTGGCGCGCACGCTGCTGCGGTTGGTTCCGCGGCTCCAGCGCGTCGTCACCTCCCGCGTGGCGGCGCGGGCCTCGGCGAGCGCGCGGCCGTCGGACTCCATGCTGGCCTCGTCGCACCGCGTCGAGACCCTCGTCCGCGTCACCGGATCGATCGCGCGCGCGGCGGTGTACGGCGTGGCGTCGGTGGTGCTGCTCTCCGCCATCGGCATCGACGTGACGCCCGTCGTCGCCGGCGCCGGCATCGCGGGCGTGGCCGTCGGCTTCGGCGCCCAGACCGTCGTGAAGGACTTCTTCGGCGGCTTCTTCATCCTCATCGAGAACCAGTTCGCCGTCGGCGACATCGTGACCATCGGAGCCATCACGGGCACCGTCGAGGAGATGACGATGCGCGTGACGGTGCTGCGCGACACGGCCGGGGCGGTGCACTTCATCCCCAACGGCGGCATCGGCACCGTGACCAACCGCACGCACTCCTGGCAGCGCGCCGTCGTCGACATCACCACGCCGTGGTGCGCGCCCGTGGACGCCACCCGCGCCGCCCTGCGCAGCGCCGTGGCGCCGTTGACCGAGCGCTCCGCCGAGCTCGGCATGCGGGCGGCGCCGGAGGTCGAAGGACCCCTCGAGTTCACCGCCGACAAGGTGTCGTGGCGCGTGGCGGCGAAGTGCGACCCGCGGCGCGTGGCCGACGTGCGCGGCGCCCTGCTCGCGTCGCTGCAGCGATCGCTCCCGCGCTCGGCGGACGGGGAGCGCGTCGAGTGGGCGGCGCTCGCGGCCCCTGCGGCGCCCGTGACCGCGCAGTGACCGCCGGGCGCGGCCCTCGACGGCGGCGCGATGCCTGGACTACCATCGACGGGCAACCAGCTTTGCGCTCCCCCACACCTTGACGAGGAAGATCCAAGCACGATGAACGCTCCGGGACGACTGCTCCGCCCGCTGGCCTCGGTCTGTGCCTTCGCGGCGGTGCTCGCCGCGGCGCCCGAGGCCTCGGCGATCCCGCTGCTCAACGGCTTCGGCGGCCCCACCGGCTACGGCACCGCGGACCACTGCGTACACCCCAACGACGACGGATCCTACGCGGGTCCGGGCGCCACGGGCTTCGCGACGCCGGTGCCCATCGACCTGACCCCGGCGTTCCCCATGGGCCTTCGGTTCTACGGCAACACCTACCGCACGTTCTTCCTCAACACGAACGGCAACATCACCTTCAACGCCGCGCTGCCGACGTTCACCCCGCAGCCGTTTCCGGTCTCGATGCAGCCGATGATCGCGCCGTGGTGGGGCGACGTCGACACCCGCGGCGGCGGCCAGCCGTCGACGAACTCGATCTGCTTCAACATCGAACCGAACCGCATCGTCATCACCTGGCACAACGTCGGGTACTTCAGCTCGCACAACGACCACCTCAACGACTTCCAGATGATCCTCTCGACGTCGGGGACGTGCGTCAGCTCCGGCGATTTCGACGTCGAGTTCCGCTACAACCGCTGCGAGTGGATCACCGGCGACGCCTCCGGCGGCACCGGCGGCTTCGGCGGCACGCCGGCGCAGGTGGGCTTCGACGCCGGCGATCGCACGCACTTCGTGGCGCTCCCGAACTCGCGCATGCCCACGATCATCAACGTGTGCACGACGACCAACGTGTCCGGCGGGGCGCCCGGCCTCTTCCGCTTCCAGATCCGCGGCGGCGGCGTCGCGGGCGGCTGCACCGGCGCCGGCCAGCCCTGCACCGTCACCGGCCAGATGGGCGCCTGCGCCGACGGCGTGACCATCTGCTCGGGCATGTCGACGACGTGCTCGCAGGTGAACCAGCCCCGCGCGCGCGCCTGCAACGGCTTCGACAACGACTGCGACGGCATGGTCGACGACGGCAACGACCTCTGCCCGACGAACCAGGTCTGCGACCGCGGCCAGTGCGTCGACCGCTGCCAGCCCGAGCTCGGCTGCCTCTCCGGCCGCACGTGCTCGGACCGCGGCACCTGCGTCGAGACGTCGTGCCTCAACGTGACCTGCCCGAGCGGTCAGCGGTGCGCCGGCGGCCACTGCGTCGGCGTGTGCGACGGCGTGTCTTGCCCCTGGGCGCAGCTCTGCCGCGCCGGCCGCTGCGTGAACCCCTGCGACGGCGTGGTCTGCGACGGCCGCGACGTCTGCGACGGCGACCCGACTTCCATGACCTTCGGCCAGTGCGTTCCTGGCTGCCAGTGCGTTCCGTGCACGGCGGGGCATTCGTGCCAGCCCGACGGCCACTGCACCGAGGACGCGTGCACCGGCGTGACGTGCCCGACGGGCCAGCACTGCCTCAACGGCTCGTGCGCGGACTCGTGCATGGTCGGCCCCGACATGCACCTCTGCCCCGCGGGTGAGATGTGCCAGCTCGGCGAGTGCGTCGGCGCCACGGCGGTCACGCCCGACGCCGGAACGCGCTCCGACGCCGGGAGCACGACCACCACCGACGCCGGTCGCCGCGACGCGGGACCGACCGTCGACGCGGGCCGTCGCGACGCCGGCGCCACCTCCGACCGCGGCGTCGTGTACTGGGCGCCCGCCACCACCGGCTGCGCGTGCCACGTCGGAACACGCGAGACCCCCCGCCCCCGCGCGCTCGGACTGATCGCGCTCGGCGCCGTCGCGACGCTGCTCCGCCGCCGCCGCTCGACCCGCTGACCGTCCCTCCCCGTCACGCTCGCCTCGCGCCGGCCATGACCGGTGCGGGGTGCACGTCACTGCTCCCTCGACGACGAAGCGCACGCTGGGATATCCTGGCGGGACTCACCTTCGATGGCACTGCGCGAGCGGTGTCGCTCCCACGACGACGAGGCCCTTCACGATGACCGCCCAGGGAACGATTCCCCGCCCGTTGCTTGCCTTCGCCGCGGCGCTGCTGACCACCACGACCGCCCAAGCCATCCCGCTGCTCGACGGCTTCGGGGGACCGACGGGCTACGGCACGCCGGACCACTGCGTGGCGCCCAACGACGATGGCGGGTACTCGGGTCCAACGGGCACGGGCTACCCCGAGGTGGCCATCGACCTCACGCCCGCCTTCCCCACGGGGCTGTCGTTCTTCGGCGCGACGTACAACACGTTCTACCTCAACACCAACGGCAACATCACGTTCCGCGGAGCCCTCGGCACGTACACGCCGTCGGCGTTCCCCGTGGCGATGCAGCCGATGATCGCTCCGTACTGGGCCGACGTGGACACCCGCGGCGGCGGCCAGCCGTCGCAGAACTCGATCTGCTACCACGTCGAGCCGAACCGCGTCGTCGTGACCTGGCACAACGTCGGGTACTTCGGGTCGCACAACGACCACCTCAACGACTTCCAGCTCGTGCTGTCGACATCGAACACGTGCACGACGGGCGGCGATTTCGACGTCGAGTTTCGCTACAACCGCTGCGAGTGGACCACCGGTGACGCGTCCGGCGGCATGGGCGGCCGCGGAGGCACGCCAGCGCAGATCGGCTTCGATGCGGGCGACAGCTCGCACTACGTGGCGCTGCCGAACTCTCGCACCGCGGACATCATCAACGTCTGCAACCAGACCAACGTCTCCGGCGGATCACCGGGGCTGTTCCGGTTCCAGATCCGCGGCGGCATGGTCGGCGGCGGATGCACCGGCGCGGCCATGTCGTGCAACGTGACGGGTCAGATGGGCGCGTGCGCCGACGGCGTGACGATCTGCGCGGGCATGGGCACCACCTGCCGCCAGGTGAACATGCCGCGCGCCCGGGCGTGCAACGGCTTCGACAACGACTGCGACGGCACCGTCGACGAGGGCAACGACCTCTGCGCGTCGAACCAGGTGTGCGACCGCGGACAGTGCGTCGACCGCTGCCAGCCGGAGCTCGGCTGCCTCGCCGGCCGCACCTGCTCCGACCGCGGCACCTGCGTCGAGACGACGTGCCTAACCGTGACGTGCCCGAGCGGGCAGCGCTGCGCCGACGGCCGCTGCATCGCCGTGTGCGACGGCGTGGTGTGTCCGCACGCGCAGGTGTGCCGCGCGGGCCGCTGCGTGAACCCGTGCGACGGCGTGGTGTGCGACGGCCGCGACGTCTGCGACGGCGACCCGACCTCGACGTCCTTCGGGCAGTGCATCCCCGGCTGCCAGTGCGTGCCGTGCGCCATGGGCCGCACCTGCCAGCCCGACGGCTTCTGCTCCGACGACCTCTGCGTCGGCATCACCTGCCCCACCGGCACGTACTGCCAGGCGGGCATGTGCCTCGACTCCTGCGCCACGGGTCCCGACACGATCCTTTGCCCGGCGGGCGAGGTCTGCCAGCTCGGACAATGCATTCCGGGCGCGCACCCGATCCCCATGAGCGACGCGGGCACCTCCGTCGACGGCTCCGTTCCGACAGGGGACGGAGGCGCCGATGCGGGGCGTGACGCCGGCCGTCCGCGCGATGCCGGCACCAACGATGTGGTGACCGCCGATCGGCCCGAGACCGGCACGTCCACGGGTACCGGCAGCCTGGCTCCGTCGGACCGTGGGTGCAGCTGCCGCGTCGGCGCGCGCGATGGCGCCAACCGCTCGGTGCTCGGCCTCGCGGCCCTCGGCGCGTTCCTCGGCCTGCGCCGTCGACGCCGCGCGAACCCTTCCTGATCGCGTCGCCCGCCGACGCGCCCCTCGCAACCCTTCGAGACCCCCCACAACAGAGATCGCCATGAAGCATTCCAAGCTCGCTCCGGTGGTGTGTGCCTGCCTCGCTGCCTCCTTCGCGCCGGGCTGCGGCAG
>CAIMWA010000618.1 GCA_903845045.1 uncultured delta proteobacterium
GCGAGCTCCTCGATGGGGTCGACGACGCCGTGCGGGTACTGCGGGGCGGACCCGACGACGAGGATCGTGTCGTCGTTCACGAGCCCGCGCGCGGCGGCGACGTCGGCGCGAAAGTCGTCGGTGACGGGCACGTGCACGGCCTTCACGTCGAAGTACGCCGCGGCCTTCTCGAAGGCGGGGTGCACGGTCACCGGCACGAGCATCTCCGGGCGCGTGACCTCGGGCTTGTGCGCCCGGGCCCACTCGCGCGCCGTCTTCACGGCCATCAAGATGCTCTCGGTGCCGCCGCTGGTCATCGTTCCCGCCGCGTCGGGGTGGTGGAACATCTCCGCCACCGCCGCGAGCACCTCGGTCTCGCACTGCCGCAGCCCCGGGAACGCCATGGGGTTCAGCGCGTTCTCGGAGAAGTACGCGCGCGACGCCTCGTAGAGCACGTCGAGGGCCTCGGGCCCGGCGTAGTAGACGAGGGAGAAGGTGCGCCCGTGGCGCCAGTCGGCGTCGCCGCCCTGCTTCGCGCGCAGCGCGGCGAGCACGGCATCCTTGTTCATCCCCTGCTTCGGAAAGCTCATCGACGGACCTCCTCGATCGTCACCGGCTGCGCCGGCGCAACACCGCCACGAGGAGCTGCTGAAGCTCCCCGGTCTCCTGCGCGGCCGCCGCCTCGATGGCCGGCGTCGCGTCCGTCGCGTCCTGCCGAACGAGCAGGTCGGCGGCGCGCTGGCGCTCCTCGGGCGCACCGTGGCGCAGCGCGCCCAACAGATACTCCACGGCCTCGAGCGACGGGATGCGCCCGATGGACGCCAGCGCCGCCGCGCGCAGCACCGGGTCGGACCCGTCGCGATGCAGCCGCGACAGCGGGTCGAAGGCGTGCGGAAAGTGCAGCGCGCCGATGGCCTCGACGACGGCGCCGCGCACCGCGGGATCGCCCTCGGCCACGGCCTTCATCAACAGCGTGAAGGTGCGCTTGAAATACAGCGCCCGCGCGGCCCGCAGCACCGCCACGCGCACTTCGGGGCGGCCGCCCTCGAAGAGGTGCTCCAGCGGCGCGAGCACGGCGTAGAGCTGCACCTGCCCGAGGGCCTCGGCGAGCTGCGCCAGCGTGCCCGGGTGCCCGGGCTCCCGCGCCGCCAGCGGAATGAGCCGCGCCACCAGCGCGCGACGGCGCACGAAGTCGGGCAGCGACCCCTCGAGGAGCACCTCGCCGCAGGCCTCGACGGCGTCGCCGGCCTCCTCCCACTCGATGACGTCGACGTTCCAGATGTCGGGCAGCGGCACGCGCTCGGTGAGATACGCAGGCACCTCGGCGGACCGCGACGGCTCGTCCTGCGCGCCGGCATAGCGCTCGCGGAGCCGGGTGTAGCGCTGCGCGCGCTCCTCCTCGATGCCCGGGAGCTGCGCGAGCACGCCGAAGACCGACACCGCGCGGCCGTGCATGCCCACGCCGATGAACGCGCCGATGGCCGCGAGCAGCGCGTTCTCCGCGAGCTCCACGCTGCCGCCGGCGCGCAGACCCTGCTCCGCCGCGCGACGCCACGCCTCGGCCTCCTGCACCCGCAGCGCCGGATGAAACGGCAGCCCGAGCGACCGCGCGTAGTCCGCCGCCTCGTGGACGATGGTCGCCACGGCGTGGTGCTCCTGCGCGCGCTCGGCGCGGTGGATGAAGTCGAAATAATACTGGATCGCGTAATACTTGAGGTGGTCCTCGCGGAGGATGCGGATGCAGTTGAGGGAGCCCTCGGCGAGGTTCTCGAAGCTGCCGGTCTCGGCCCCGAGGGTGAGCAGCACCTGGAAGCAGTCGAAGGCCCGCTCGCGGAGCCCGCGCCCCTCGAAGCCGTCGGCGGCCTCTTCCAAGAGTCGCATCGCGCGCACGCGGCAGCGCTGGGCCCCGGCGGCGTCCCGCAGCTCGGTGAGCACGCGCCCGAGGTTGAAGCTCACGAGCGCCGCGGTGTACGGGTCGTCGCGCAGCCGCGGGTCCGTCTGCACCTCCTCCCAGAATGCACGGGCCTGTGGGAAGAGCCGCGCCTTCTCCGACGCGATGGCGGCGTGGGCGGGCCAGCGGGCGGCGCGGTAGTGCTGCGCCGCGAGGGCGTGGTTGCCGTCGAGGATCGCCGCGCGCGCGAGGTCCCTCGGGTCGCCGGCGCAGAGCTGCGCCACCCGCGCGCCGTCGCGGAGGTAGAGGAACACCGACGCCGAGGCCCGCGCGAGGCCGCCCTGCGCGAGCGCGTCGGCGAGGAGCCGCACGAGCTCGTCGTACTCGCGCGCTTGCAGATGGGTCTGCGACGCCGCCGCGAGGAGCATCGGCACCGCTGCCAGCGGCTGCCCGGCGCGCAGGGCCTGCCGCGCGCGCGCCATCGCTTCGTCGTTGTGCAGCGTCGACATCGGGCGCGCGCACACTACAACCGTTGGCGCCGGGGCCACCACCGCGCGCGGGTCGCCGGGGTGCGCGCTTTGGGGCATCCTCCGCGGCCATGAAGCGCGCCCCTGGAGCTGGCCTCGTCGTCACCGGAACCCTCGTCGCAGCCCTCGCCGGGCTGGCCGGCTGCGGAGGCACGGTGACCTCCGTCGACGGCGACGCCGCGGTTGCCGACACGTCGGTCGTCGACGCGCCGGCGCTGGACACGCCCGTCACGGACGCCGGCCCTCGCCCCGACGTCGCCGCGATGGACGTCGCGACCTCGGACGTGCCGGTCGCCGATGCGCCGACGACGGACCACACCACGATGGACACGGGCCCGGTGGACACCGGCTCCGTGGACGCGCCCGGGGACGTGCCTGCGGACACCGGCGCGCCCCAGGCCGACGCGTGCGTGCGCCCCGCCATCGCGCCCGCGCCGACGATGCAGTACTGCGGCACCCGCACCGACGGCGCCGCGTGCGGTACGGGGTACACCTGCCTCCCGTTCTCCGGCGTCGTGCTGCAGGAGATGTGCGGACGTCCCTGCGCCGTCGACTGCGACTGCGCGACGGGCGATCACTGCGGCAGCTACACCGACAAGGCCGGGCGCCACCCGATCTGCGTCGGGGGCGCGTGACGCCGCGATGAGGGGCGTCGTCCGCTGGGTCGTCGGGCTGCGCTCCGTCGTCAGCGCGATCTTGATCGCGTCGGGGCTCTCCATCGCGGGCCTCTTCGTGGTGCGGCGGCTCATCCCGATGGCGGTGCTGCGCGCGAGCAACGACGTCGTCGGCAACTACCTGCAGACCCTCGGCGGCATCTACGCCGTGCTCCTCGCGTTCGTCGTCTACGTGGTGTGGGGGCAGTTCAACGAGGCGCGGGCCCTCGTCGACCGCGAGGCCAACGAGGTGCTCGACCTCTACCGCACCGTCGAGGCCCTCGAGCCCGCCGAGCGCTGCGCCGTGCGCGAAGGGCTGCGCGCGTACGTCGACGCCGTGCTCGACGGCGAGTGGGACGCCATGGCGTGCGGGCGCCTCGAGGCCGGCAACCCCGTCGGTCGCATCCTCGACGGCGTGTGGGACGCTCTGCAGCGCTTCGAGCCCGGCACCCGGCGCGAGGCCGCGCTCTTCAACGAGGCCCTCAAGCGCTTCAACGACCTCTCCGACGCGCGCTCGGACCGCCTCACCAGCGCGCAGTCCCGCATCCCCGGCGCGCTGCACCTGCTGCTCTACGGAGGCGCCGCGCTGGTCGTGGGTTCGATGTGGCTCTTCGCCCTCGACAACCCGTGGATGCACGCGTTCCTCACGAGCGCCATGGCCGGAGCGGTGTCGCACGTGCTGTACGTGATCCGCGACCTCGACGACGCGTTCACCGGCGACTGGCGCGTGGACCCCGAGCGCCTCATCAAGGTGCGCGCGTACATGCGCCGCCATGCGTCCGGCGCCGCAGCCGCGGCAACGCCCGACGCGGCGACGCCGACCCGGGATGCGGGGTGACTTCCGCACCTGCGCGGGGCGCGCGGGGGTGGTTGACCGCGCGCCGTGGCCGTGTGAGACGCGGCGCCGCGGCGTGGAGGTGCGACTCGTACCCGAGCTCGCCGCGAGCACTCAGGAGGTGCCATGACGGCGATTGCAACACGGGTTCGGTGGCTCGCGGGCATGGCCTGCGTCCTCGGTGGTCTCGCGGGCTGCGGCGACAGCGCTCCCGCGAACGGTGACATGACGTTCCCGACGGACGACTCGGGGTCCGTCGACGACACGGGCTCGACGGACACGGACATCGGCTCGCCGACGGACACCGGGTCGACGACGACGGACACGGGCACGAACACCGACACCGGCAGCACCACCGCCGACGCGGGCTCCGTCGACGAGACCGGCGGCAGCGACGCTGCGACCCCGGACGACGGATCGACCGCCACGGACGGAGCGACCCCGGCCGACGGCGGCGCGTGCGGCACCGAAGGCACCGCGTGCTGTCCCGACGGGAGCTGCAACGGCGGCCTCGCGTGCATGTCCGGGACCTGCCACGCGACGTCGACGTGCGGCTCCACGGGCCAGCCGTGCTGCATGGGCACCACCTGCGGCATGGGCCTCGTCTGCATGACCGGCACGTGCATCACCCCGACGAGCTGCGGCAACGGCGCGCAGCCCTGCTGCACCGGCAGCACCTGCGCGACGGGCTTCACCTGCACCGCGGGCATGTGCGTCGCGATGGTGGTCTGCGGCGCCGACACGCAGGCCTGCTGCGAGGGCAACCGCTGCAACACCGGCCTGATGTGCACCGCGGGCACCTGCCACGCCGCCACGACCTGCGGCGCCGACGGCCAGGCCTGCTGCGCCACCGGCACCGCGTGCACCACCGGGCTCACCTGCCAGGGCGGCATGTGCGGCCGCCCGGCGACGACCTGCGGCGCGTCGGGCCAGGCGTGCTGCGCCACCGGCACGGCCTGCGCCGGCGCCCTCGCGTGCTGCGCCATGGCGTGCGTCGACACCACCGCCGACGCGCGCAACTGCGGCGCCTGCGGCCACGCGTGCCCGTCGGGTCAGAGCTGCACGGGATCGGCCTGCGTCGCCGTGACCTGCGGCGCGTCGGGCCAGCCCTGCTGCACCACCGGCGCCCAGTGCTCCGCGGGCCTCGCCTGCACCATGGGCACCTGCGGACCGGTCGCCGGCATGTGCACCGCCGCGGCCGCCACGTGCACCACCGCCGCCCAGTGCTGCACGGGCCTCTCGTGCCGCGCCAACCCCACCACCGCGTCGTGCTGCGAAGAGGCCGGCGGCACCTGCGCGAACAACGCCGAGTGCTGCGGTGAGATGCTCTGCCGCACGGGCCGTTGCGCCTGCCAGCCCAGCGGATCGCGCTGCGCCGCCAACGGCGACTGCTGCACGGGCCTCGCCTGCCAGGCCGGCACCTGCGTGACCGCGATGTGCACCGCCGCGGGATCGCCCTGCCCCATGGGCGCTTCACAGTGCTGCACGGGGCTCTCGTGCCGCGCCGATCCGACGACGCCGGCGTGCTGCCGCGAGGCCGCCGCGGCCTGCACGACGAGCAACGAGTGCTGCGGCCAGATGCTCTGCCGCACCGGTCACTGCGCCTGCCAGGCCGCCACCTCGCCGTGCGCCGCCGACGCCGACTGCTGCACCGGCCTCACCTGCCAGACCGGCACCTGCCGCGCGCCGACGACCTGCGCCGCCGCGGGCGCCACGTGCTCGGCGACGACGGCGTGCTGCACGGGCCTCACCTGCACCGGCGGCACGTGCCAGGCTCCGGCCTGCGCGGCCACCGGCGCCACCTGCGCCGCCACCGCGGACTGCTGCACCGGCAACACCTGCGTCGCGGGTCACTGCTCGGCGACGGCCTGCGCCGCCACCGGCGCGACCTGCGCCGCCACCGCGAACTGCTGCACGGGCAACACCTGC
Organism: uncultured delta proteobacterium; assembly: GCA_903845045.1. Classification (GTDB taxonomy): domain Bacteria; phylum Myxococcota_A; class Polyangia; order Polyangiales; genus SCUS01. The sequence continues at coordinate 5,815 of CAIMWA010000618.1, forward strand.
GTCGCGGGTCACTGCTCGGCGACGGCCTGCACGGCCAGCGGCAGCGCGTGCACCGCGGGCGCCACGAGCTCGTGCTGCACGGGCCTCACGTGCCGCGCCACGGGGCGCTCGACGCTCTGCTGCCACGAGAGCACGTCGGCGTGCACCACCGACTACGACTGCTGCGGGCAGATGCTCTGCACCGGCGGCCACTGCGCGTGTCAGGCGCGGGGCGCCACGTGCCAGGCCGACGCCGACTGCTGCACCGGCAACACGTGCCAGTCCGGCACCTGCCGTGCGGCCCCGGCGTGCACGGCTTCGGGCGGCGCGTGCACCGCGACGTCGGGCTGCTGCACGGGCCTCACGTGCACCTCGGGCACCTGCCAGACCCCGGCCACGACGTGCACCCTCGCCGAGGGCGCGCGCTGCACCGCCGGCGCCACGGCGTGCTGCGGCGGCGGCCGCACCTGCGCCGACAACGGCCTCGGCGGCACCGCGTGCTGCAACAACGTCGGCGGCGCGTGCACCATGAGCGCGGGCTGCTGCGGCTCGGCGATCTGCACCGCCGGCACCTGCCGCTGAGAGCTCCCTTCCTGGTCGGGGTGCCCGCGGGCGCCCCGGCTACGCCTCCGCCCCCTCGCACCTTCGACGACGACGGCCCGGCACCTGCGCCGGGTCACGCGCGCCCGTTGACATGCCCAGCCGCTCGGCTAGGACTGCGCCGACGTTGTGGCGCGGAGGTGCGTCCGCAGCGGAGAGGAGATTCCTGGTGCGGTCCTACGGTTCCCGGTGGTGGGTGATCTTTGTCGTGGGTTCGTTGGCGTGCAGCGCTCGCGGCAATTTCAGCACCGGGGGCGGCAGCGACGCCGGCACGGGGTCCGACGGCACCATGCTTCCTCCGACGGACCGGGGCACCGCCGGCGACGACGCCTTGGTGGGAACCGACGTCGGCACTGGCACCGACCTCGGTACGGGCACCGACGTCGTCACGACGGTGGACCTCGGCACTCCGCCGCGCTGCGGCGACGGCACCTGCAACGGCACCGAGTCCTGCATGAGCTGTGCGTCCGACTGCGGCGCCTGCGCGCCCACCTGCGGCGACGGCACCTGCAACAGCAGCGAGACGTGCACGAACTGCCCGACGGACTGCGGCGCCTGCACCCCGCGCTGCGGCGACGGCGCATGCAACGGATCCGAGACCTGCACGAGCTGTCCGTCGGATTGCGGTGCGTGCGCGCCCCGCTGCGGCGACGGCACCTGCAACGGCTCCGAGACCTGCACCACGTGCCCCACCGATTGCGGAACGTGTGCGGCGCGCTGCGGCGACGGCACCTGCAACGGCTCCGAGACCTGCACCACGTGCCCGACGGACTGCGGCACCTGCACGAGCACCTGCGGCACGCACGGGAGCTGCGGGACGTGCACCGCCGACACGCGCTGCGGCTGGTGCTCGGGACTCGGCACGTGCCTCGACGGCACCGCGTCGGGACCGACGAACCCCGCCGACTGCCTCGCCGGCCTCGGCGGCTGGGCGCGTAGCTGCGGCGCCGTGGACTCCGGCGTCGTCGACACTGGCACCACGACGAGCATCACCGGCGCGTGCGCCGCGGGCACCGCCGGCCTGACGCTCGACTGCGGCTGGATCTACGCCACGACCATCGCCTGCACCGTCGGCACCTACGTCACCATCGGCTGCACCGGCGGCGCGCCCGTCGACGCCGGCACCTGCACTGCCCGCGTCGGCACCTGCTCCGGCGATCCGATGATCCGCGTTTGCGCGGGCTCGGGAACGCAGTGCGCGGGCGTCTCGCGCATCGCGACGCAGGCGCTCACGGGCTACGGCGAGGACGACGCGTGCAGCACGTGCCCGGTGGGACGCTTCCTGTGCCCGTCGAGCGGCGCGGTGACGGTGTATCAACGTCCGTACACCACCGGCGCCGTCTCCACCTGCCTCGTCGGCCACCTCTGATCGCGCGCGCGGCGACGATCACCGCGGCGTGATCGTGACGACGTGCGTCGCCTCGGACGCCGGCACGGTGATCGAGAGCACCTGCCGGGCGGCGTTCCACGACTGCCCCCAGGTGCCGGCAGGGTCGCTGACGGCGACGTCGTAGCCGCTCGCGAAGAAGCGCTGCGCGGGCAGGAAGATCTCCGTGGGTCCGCTGACGCCGGGCGCCGTGTCGAAGGCGAGCTCGAAGCGCCGCGCCGTGCGGTCCCAGGACCATCGCCGGGGCGCGCCGGCGATGCGCTGCGGATAGACGCGTACGAGCTGCGCGATGTTCGCGTTCTCGGTGCGCGCCACGGGGTCCCAGAAGCCCCAGGTGCCGGGGTCCCAGCTCCAGTAGGCCCATGACGTCATGGTGCGGTCGGCCATCTGCAGCACGTCGTCGAGGTACTGCACGCCACCGGGAAAGGTCTGGTCCATGCCGAACTCGCCCATGAGCAACGGCATGTTCTGGGTGCGTGCCTCGTCGGCGCGGGCGGCCTCCCAGCGCGCGACGGTGCGATCGCTCGGGTCGTAGCGGCTCTGCGCTTCATACGAGAACGAGTAAAGATGCGGCGCGTACGCGACGTGGCTCTCGCCGCTGCGCGGGTCGTGGAACTCCGGGAGGTACTGCACCGCCCCGCTTCCCGCGGCGCCGAAGCGCGGCTCGACGAAGATCCACCCGTCGGCGTCGACGGTGCGGATGCGGTCGATCAAGCGCTGCTGGAACGGCCCGAGCCGCGTCTGGTCGAAGAGCGCGCTGCGGCTCTCGGGCCCCGCGCCGACGCCCCGCGCGATCTCCGACGCGTCGACCATGGAGCCCGGCGATGGCTCGTTGATGAGGTCGTAGCCGACCACCGCGGGGTGCGCGTGAAAGCGCCGCGCGAGGGCGACCCAGACGTCGCCGTAGTGGTCCTGCAGGTCGCGGTTCGGCGGGGCGTATGCGAAGAGGTTGTCGAACGCACGCTCCACGGCAGGCTGGAAGTAGTTCAACGACCAAACCGTCTGCATGGTGAACGGAAGCCCGTCGTCGCGGATGGCCCATGCCGGGGCGCCGTCGCAGCAGTACCGATGCGCGTAAACGTCCTGGTGCAGGTCGAGCATCACCGCGATGCCGTTGGCGGCGAACCAGTCGAGGCGCTGCGCGACGCGGTCGAAGTAGGCCTGGTCGATGGCGCCCGGCGAGGGCTCCGCGGCGTCCCAGAACACGAGGTAGCGCACGAAGTCGAAGCCCCAGTTGAGGGCCATGCGCTGCGCGTCCTCGGCCGTGAGCGTGGGCGATCGGTCGGGGTCGCTCTTCGCGCGGGAGTCGACGTTGACGCCGTGGAAGATCCGCGCGCGCCCCTGGTCGTCGGTGATGAAGCGTCGCTGCGACGCGGGGCCGATGACGTCCGGGGCGATGTCCATCGGCGAGCCCGCGTCGAGGGCCACGTCGGCGAGCGCCGCGTCGCGGATCGTCGTCGCGTCGGGCACCGCCGGCGTGGGATCGGTGCAGCCCGCGACGAAGCCGAGCGTGATCAGCGTCGGCCGAAGCATCCCGCGGACGCGCCAGGCGTTCATGGGCGCGAGCGTAGCCCCGGCGGTCCGCATCGCACCACCGGTCGACGGGCGCGCGCGTGTGCTCAGCCGGTGCTGCCCGTGCTGCCCGAAGAGCTCGTCGGAAGGGCCGCGGACGTCGAGGACGACGTGGCCATCGACGCCTGCACCTGCTGCAGCGTCGTGTTGAGCAGGTCGAGCAGCGACGACGTGGTCGGCGGCGCCGACCCCTGCGCGTACGGGTTCGGTTGCGACGCCGAAGCGGACGACGCACCGCCGTCGGCGTGGTGATGGTGCCCGTGGTGGCCGTGGTGGCCGCCGCCCGACGGCTTCAACCCGCTGAGGTCTCCGGTCTGCGCGGCCTGCGAGAGCTTGTCGGCGAACTGCGCGAGGCCCGCGCTGTCCGAGCCCGCGGTCTGGGCCTGCGACCGCACCTGGTCGGCGAGCTTCGTCAGCGTCTCGCTCGCCAGCGACGGGTTCGTCTGCTCGAGCGTCTGCAGCGTGCTCAAGAACTGCGCGAAGCCCGAGACGCGCGTGCTCGACGCGGGGCCGCTGCCGTCGTGGTCGCCGTCGGCATCGACGCCGCCGGCGTTGCTCCCGGCGGGCGTGAGGCTGCTGGTGGCCGTGTTCGTGAAGATCGAGTTCGTTGCTCCGAGGGAGGAAATGGACATCGGGGAGGCTCCTTCGGCGCCGACCATCGGGGCGCGCGGCGCGGGCGACAACGCGGGGTCGCGAGCCCACGCGCCGTGGTGCGCAGCCCCTCCCCCGAATCGTCGGACGAAACCGGGATGACGCGCGTCAACGCACGGCGCGCCGTCCGCAGCACGGGCTCAGCATGGATTTCGCTCCGGGTCCTTGGTGCCGGCGGGCTGAAGCCCGCAGCACCGTGGGTGAAGCCCGTGCCACGGGCTGTCCACAGGTCTCACCCGGTGGATGCGATGGCGCTGCAGCCCGCCCTGCGGGCTTCA
>CAIMWA010000619.1 GCA_903845045.1 uncultured delta proteobacterium
GAGCTCGTGATCGATGCCCGGCGGCGACCCCTCGAGCTCAGCGACCGCACTTGCGACCTCGTCGCGGAGCGCCGTCACAGCCGTCAGCTCGTGCGCCAGCGTCGCGGCCATCGTCGTCAGCGCGACGCCGACGTGGTCGCGCCGGTCGCGCAACGCCGCGAGGCGCGCGAGGAGCGCCGAGGGCCCTGCGGCGCCCTCTGCGTCGAAGGCCGGTCCCGTCACAGCAATCCCTCGACGAAGTTGATCGCATGCAGCGCCATCCGCGCAGCCACGAGCTCCGGAAGGATCGGCGCGAGCGCCGCGCTGACGGAGGATCCTGCGGTCATCGTGAGGACCTGCGCCGAGACCTCTTCGACCATGACCTCGACGCCGTGCTGGAGCAGCTGCTGGAACGCCTGCCGGAGCTGCTCGGCCGCGTCGCGGCTGATCCGCTCGGCGCTCTCGAGCAGGAGGCGTTCGGCGAAGGACTCGAAGGCGTGCGCGTGGCTCTGTGCTTCGTGCCCCGCCTGATCGAACGCGTGCGTGATCGCGTCGTCGACGTGGCGAAAGGCGTCGTCGATGGCGCCGCGTCCGTGGACATCGAGCGCGTCGACGAGGGCGCGAAACGCCGCGTGACCGTCGTGCGTATGGCGCCCCTGCACGTCGTGCGAGATGCCCTCGAGCGTGGCGCGGGTGGTGCCATGATGCGCGTGGAGCTCGCTCCGGTGGCGCTCGACGTCCGCGACGAGGTCGTGCGCTGTCGTCCGAGCGGCGCCGAGGCTGGAGTGCAACGACGTCACCGAGGCGTGCGACTCGTCGTGCCAGGCCGACAGCGACGCATGCGCGGCATCGCCCTCCTCGACGAGACCACGGGCGGCGGCGAAGGCCGCGAGGGACGCCTCGAGGTGCGAAAGCAGCGCGTCCTCGGCAGCGCCCAGCGGCCCGTCGAGGTCGACGGGGGCGCCTTGGGGCATCGTCGACGCCGCCACGTCCCCGCCGTCGACGTCGTCGTGGAGCCCCGGCAGGTCATCGTGCGCGAGGGAGGCGAGGCACGCGAGTGCATCGTCCCACGTGTCGCGCTGGTGCAGCTCTTCCATCGGTGCGCTCGCCCCCTTCGCTCGTCGTCGCGCGCCTCAGCCGAGCATCGCTTGTACCATCTCGAGGACCGGCCGGATGGTGTCGACGAGGTGGATCACGGACTCCATCACCGGCAGCACCTCACGCACGTGGCCGTCGATGCCCTGCATCTCGGTGAGCGCACCGTGGGAGAGCCCGTCGAGGGCGTCGTGGAGACGGTGCGACGAGCGCTCGAGCGTACCGGCCGCCTCGTCGACGAGCGCGCGCTGGGCCGTGTCTCGGAACGAGCTCCCGGTGGAGCGGAGCCGTCCGGCGACGTCGTCCGCGAGGCGCTCGGCGCGCTCGCCCGCGTTCTGCAGCGCTCGGGTGGCCGCGGCGACCTGCTCCCCGAGGTCGTGGTCCAAGCTCGCGAGCCGGTCGTGCACCTCGGAGACGAGGTCGCGGAGCTGCTCGACGGAAGCGTCGACCTCGGCGACGAGGCTCCCGGCGCCGTGCGCGACGTGTCGACCGTCGTCGGAGAGATCCCGCGCGTGGTCGATCGCCGCGGTGCGGAGCTGCTCCTGGGCATGACCGACGGAGATCCCGGCGGAGCCCACCGCGCTTCCGTGCGACTGCAACGCGTGGGAGAGAGCGCTCGCGTCGGCGTCGAACTGGGCGAGCGACTCGGTGATGCGGTCGTGGAGCGAGGCGACGCGGGCATGCGCGGCCTCGAGGCGGCTTCGTCGATGCGCGAGCGCAAGGTCGTGACGATGCGAGAGCTCACGCGACGACTCGACGAGGGCGACCGCGCGCGATCCATGCTGGTGCGCGGTCGTCTGCACAGCCCGCCGGAAGGCGTCGGCGTGCCGGGGCGCGTCGTTCGCCGCGAGAAGGAGAGCGTCGGTGGGTTCCGTCACGATGGCTCCATGGTACGCGGAGACGGCGCTGGCGATTCAGCGATCTGTGCGGCGAGGTCGTCTGCGCGCTCAGGCCGCTCGGGCGCGGATGGCGAGCCATCGGCTGACGGCTCGAAGCCCGGGATCCGCGGGGAGCACCTCGCGAGCGATCGCCTCGTCTGGTCCAGCGCGTCGATCACGCGTCTCGGCGCTGACCGGACGCGAAGCCCATCCGGGAACCTCATTGGTCTGATTCCAAGCGGATTGTCACCTATGGCGATGAAGAGCTCGGTGTCCTCGTTGAATTCACGGACCTCGACGATCACTTACGATGTGCGGAGCTCTGTCGCCTACGTGTCCACAGCGATCGGCGAGCAGTCACCGCAGACACAACTCCGCCTCCCTCGCGTCCCCGTCGAAGCGCTCCGCTCCCCAGCCTTCGCGGTCCGGGCCGACGACCTACGTTCCGCGCTTCACCCAGCCGAGCTGCTCCAGTGCCTCCGCGACCTGCGGCAGCATCGTCCAGCGGATGAACTCGTCGCCCTGCTGCTCGCCGACGGTGAAGGTCGCGAGGACGGCGATGAAGAAGGTCGGCGATCGGCCGAGCTCGCGGCAAAGGTGACTGGCGTAGATGCCGTACTGGAGGTTGGCCGCGTTGAAGTTCTCGTACCCCACGGCACGCGCGAGTTCGCCTGCCGTCACCGTCCGTCCCGGTGCGTGATAGTGCGCCTTCAGCATCGCGAAGTGCTTTTCGGACATCTCCTCCCGGCATTCGAGGAATGCTCGCATGTACTCTGGCACGGTCGGGACGTCGACGAGGTTGGCGGGGTCGATGGAGGTCATGACCGGCGGATCGTACCAGCACCGACTCCCGGGTCGTGTCGACGGAACGAGCGATCGCGTTGGCGAGTCGATCCCTCGCACGGGTTGACGTCAGACCGCCTCGATCGCGACGGAAAGGCCACCGCCGGGGCCCGCCGACGCCGCCCCGCGCTACCGACCCCACAACCCCGCATCGGGAAATCCCGTGATGGCCAGCGACCCGTCTGCGGCGAGGTGCACCTCGGCCTCGCCGGCCTCCGGGAGGTCGCCGGGCCCGTACCGGTCCGTCAGGAACAACACGCGCTGGTTCCGCGATCCTCGCCATGCGAGGTCGAGCGAGCGTTGCGACGCGATGTAGCGACCTGCCACGAGGACGTCGGTACGCGCCATCAAGGCCGCCGACGCGGGATCGCGCATCTCGTGATCCTCGCGCCCCGTGAAAACCATCACCGACAAGCCGCGCTCCCGTACGGCATCGACGAGCGGAACGAGCGCGCCGGACTGCTCGAAAGGCTCGCCGCCGGTGAGGGTCAAGCCCTCGACGTCGCCGGCCCGATCGATCTCGCGGAGCACGTCCGCGACGGACATCGGCTCTCGCGACGCGTGGGCCCAGGTGTCGCGGTTCCAGCACCCGGGGCATCGGATCGAGCACCCCTGCACCCACAGCACGAAGCGCTCGCCGGGCCCGTTCACGCGGCTCCGATGGAGCCACCGCGCGACGTGGATACCTCCGTCGGCGGTCATCCGTAGACCCTCCTCCGCAGCACGAGCCGGACGGTCGCGCCTTCCCGCGACTCTTCGACGCGGTAGCCGAGCTTCTTCGCCTTCTCCAGCACCGACAGGCGCTGCGCCTCGACCAGCGCGCGGCGTTCGGCCTCGCGTCGCTCCTCCTCGCGGCGTCGCTCCTCGGCGGCGAGGCGCTCGAGCTTCACCGCGTGATGCACGTTGTAGCGCGTCCGCAGCTCCCGCCTCCACGTCTCGCCGAAGCGCCTGCCGTCGTAGTCGCTCACGTGCAGCCGGAACCCGGTGTCCGTGCGCTCGAAGCCGAGATCGTTGGAGCTCGACCCCACGTGCCGGGCACGAACGACGACGTGGGCGTGCTGCACGCGTCGATCGCCCTCGTACCCGATCAGGGGCACCGCCACCTCGTGCACCTCGACGACGCCGGGCCCGAAGCCCACGTCGGCGAGCGCCGCCAGGAGGCAGTCCTGGTCCGTCATCGGAACGCTCAGCGTCACGTACGCGCTCACGACTTCCTCCCCACGGTGGCCGTCGCCACGACGGTGCGACGCGCCCCGGGACCGGCATGATCGGCCTTCCGTTCGATGGCACCGCCCTCGGTGGCGAGCCCTTCGAGCAGGCGTTCGAGGTCCTTCACGCATGCGTCCCCCGAGAACCCCTCGGCGTCCGCGTGGATCGCTCCGTTCCCATCGATGGCGATGGTGATCCGATGCTCCTTCATGCTGCCTCCACGTCCGCGACCAGTCGCACGGAGAGCCGCTGGCACTCCCGCTCGCCGTCCTCGAGGTGCTCCCATCGCTGGATGCCGAGGTACGGTTCGTCCCCGACGACGACCAGACGACCGACCGCCGGGAGCGACGTCGGCGGCACGCGAAGGGTGTCCTCCGCCGACGCCTCCGGGACGAACGCCGGGCCGCTCGGGCGATGCCCGTTCGTGCCGGGCGTGTTCGAGACGCCGGGACGGAAGACGAACTCGGTCTCCGCCGTTCGCCGGCACTCGGCGATCTGTGCGTCGAGGCGTTCGACGTGCTTCGTGAGCTGTTCGATGTCGTCGCGACACCGCTTCTCCAACACGGCGCGGTCCTTGTCGGTCGGTACGCCGGCGGCGGACGCGCCGAGTTCCTCGCGCACCCGTTCGAGCTTCGCGCACTTCTCCGCGCGCTCGGCCTCGTGCCTGCCAAGGTCGGCGACCGCGCGCTGCACGCTGCTCCGATGCGACGCGCGCTGTCGATCGCGCTCGCGGTCCTCGCGCGAGCGGTGTTCGGCCTCGGTCAGTGCCTTCGAGAGGTTCGCGACGTCTCCTTCGAGCGAACGCAGCGCGTCGAGCTGAGCCGCGGCCCGCGTGGTGCCGAGCGACGACGGCACGACGGACTTCATCGGCGCGAGCCTCGCGGCGAGTTCGGCGCGGGTTCGCGCGAAGCCGACGACGGGCCCACGCATCCGCTGGTCGGTGCGATCCAACGCGTCCGTTCGCGCGGCGACGTCGGCGAGCGCTCCAACCATCCTCTCGGCCCGACGACGGAACGTCTCGTCGAAGGAACGCCAAGCGTGGACGAGCGGATGGTCCGTCGCCTTCGTGGGCATCTTCGGCGGGACGACGTTCCACCGCCACTCCACCTGGACGGCGAGGGGCGACGGCGCACGCAGCACCTCGGGCTCGGTCGTCGCGCAGGCCCGCAGCGATGCGGCCGGAGCGTCGCCCATCTCGACGGTCTCGAGCGGCCGAAGCGGCGCCGCCGACTTCTGGCCATCCAGCCAGACGATGGCACCCGGAGAGCGCTCGATGTCGCCGAGCGCCACGTCGGCCTCGAAGTGCCACGAGGGCTCGCCGTCGAGGATCTGCGCGAGGTCGTTCCGCTGGGACTCGTCGAGGGTGACGCGCAGCGACCAGTGCGACGACGTGGCCTCGATGCAGCCCGCCTGCTCTCCGACGCCGCACATCGGCAGCCCGAGCTCGTCCCAGACCACGCGCGTTCCGGCGGTGCGGAGGAGCGCGTGCTCTTCGTGCGAGCTGCCCGACGGCGGAATCCAGACCCTGCGTGCACCCGTCGGTCGGCTCGACCCCACGGGCACGTAGACGGACGACAGGGCCGGCATCGGGGGAGCGCTTCCCTGCGGCATCAACCGGATCGGGAGTTCGACCGTTGCGTCGGGCACGTCGAAGGGACGGCTCGCGCACGATCGAAAGGCGCATCGCCCGTCGGCGAGCCAGGCCTCGTCGATGCCGTGGTGCCAGAACAGTCGTAGCATCGCGAGACGCATCGCCTGCGACTGATTCGGCGTAAGGGCCATGCGCCACGCCGGGCGATCGGGCGTGGTCCCCGTCCAGAGGTGGCACGCGGCATCGGTCCACACCGCCGTCGCCGGGAGTCCCTCGACGCGGCGGACGAGCACCGACGCACGCGAGAGCGCGCCGAGGGGGCTCGTCGCACCGTCGCCCCATCCCGGAGGCGCGAGGACGTACACGCGGGCACCGGCGCCGGCCGCGTGGAGCATCGCCTGGACGGCGGCGTCGCACGCACCCGACAGCATGACGATGACCACGTCGGAGCGCGTCGCGAGCGCGGGCGGCGGTCGGTCGTCGCGAAGGAGCACGCGGGTGCCCGGGAGGCGATGTTCCCGCGCCTCGCGAACCCATGCGGTCCGAAGTCGCTCGGCGCGGCGATCGGCCTCCCGGCGAGCGGGCAGGCGGGGCGGGATCTGTCCTCGGTCGTTCATCGAAGCACCTCGATCTGAGTGGGGAAGAGATCCGCCGGCGCCGCGAGGCTCCAGAGGATCGCGGGCGTCGCCGCATGGCGGTCCAGGAGCGCCTTCGACGCCGGGAGCGCCGGCGCGTGGGCTTCGAGCGGCGTCGCGCGCGTGATCGACGCGAACAACGCGGCGACGTCGTCGTGCGTGCGGTAGCGGAAGCCCTCGGCGAGGCGGCGGTCGAGACGGGCCATGGACCATCGCGCTGCGTCCTCTGCCGTCGCCGGTCCGATGGGGACACCGTCGATCTGGACGTTCTTCCAGGTACCGCGTCCGGGCACCTCGGCGTGATCCAGCGAAAGGGCCTTCTGGAAACGATCCTGGGCGTCGACCGCGAGGTCGGCGAAGGGCACTGCGAGGCGTCGCCCTTGCGAGTCCCAGCGACCGAACACCGCGAGCGGTCCGCGCGCCCACGACGCGAGCACTGCCTCGAGGTCGTCGCCCCCGCTCTCTGCCTCGTGCCGGATCGGACGGGGGGCGCCGTCGCCGTCGATGGTGCCGGTGAGCGTGAAGCGCTCGGTGCCGGCCGTGAAGTCCAGCGTCCATGCGACGCGACAGCGCGCCACCGTCGGACGAACCATGCCGACGACCGACCCGCCGGGGCAGATCACACGGACCATGAAGCGATCCCGCGGATCGACGCACGAGCGGTAGACCACGCCCAGCTCCGGCGTCTGTGTGATCGCGGTCATCGCATCGAAGCGCCCGTCCTGCGTCGCGGTGATGCGCTCGACGTGCAGCGCACGGCTCCCGAGCAAGGGATGGCGCACCGTCCAGAAGTCGAAGACGCCTTGCTCCGGGACCGGTGCCTCGCCGGTCTTTGCGACGTCGTCCCCGAGCGCGGTGAGCGCCCCGCCTTCGTCGAAGAGCCGGAGCGCGCGGCACCAGCCGATCACGTTCTTCGCCCCCGGCTCCGAGACGCCCGGCAGCACCGCTCGCACGCCGTCGGGCGTCAGTCGTCCACCTGCGGCACGGGCCGCTTCGCAGAGGGCCGCGAGCTCCGGCCGGCGCTCCATCCACGCCAGCTCCGCGAACGCCGCAAAGCGCTCCACGGCCACCTCGATGTTCAACGTGCACCTCATCGTCGTCCTCCCATCCACCGTGGTTCGTTCACATGTGCAGACCGCGTTGCGAGGGCCTCGAGCTCTCGCGTGCCGCAGCGTCCGAAGAACATGCCGTTCCCAACGATCACGAGCTGCTGCCTCGCGCGGGTCAGTGCTACGTTCAATCGATTGGGGCTGTTCAAAAAGCCCGCGCGACCGGTGTTGCGCATCGACAGCAGGACCAGGTCCGCCTCGCGTCCCTGGAAGCGATCGACGGTCCCGCAGACGATGTCGACGTCGCCCCATCGAAACCGCGTCGAACGCGTGTCGCCGGTGGCCTCGGAGAGCATTCGAGCGAGGAGCTGCTCCTGCTTCGCATAGAAGCTCAGGCACGCGACCTCCCATCGAGGCAGCGAAGGGCGCGCCGGAGGGCCGAGCCGGGCCACCGAACGCACGAACTCCCGGACGATGCCGACGATCGCCCGCGCCTCGTCCTCGTTCTCCCCGTCACGCTCGTGACCTCGCACGTCGACCCAGACGCGCCGGCTCGCGAACGGCAGGTGTCTCCAGCCGATCTTCGCGTCCCGCAGCCCGATGGTGTTCGCGTCCCGGAGCGCGGAGTCGTCGTAGAAGGTCTCCCGCGCGAAGGCCGAGATCTCCGGGTGCATGCGGTGTTGGAACGACAGGCGTCGGAAGCGGGCGTCGAGCGCCCCGCCGAGACCCTCGGTGAGGGTGCTGCGGCGATCGGCGCGGGCGGCGCCGACGCCCTCTTGGAGGACCTCGAGCACGCTCGGGAATCCAATGTCGGCGATCTCGTCGATGGCCGTCTGGAGACGTGCCGCGCGAGGGAGCATGCCGCGGACGTCTCGGTCGAGGCGATCACGCTCGCCGGGGTTGCGGCTGCGCCGGAGCTCGTGGTGGCGCGTCAGACGCCAGGCCACCTCGTCGCCGAAGTCGTGCTCGGCGAGCCAGCGCCCCTCGTGAATCTCGGCATCTCCAGCCGCGCGCACGTCCGCGCGACGCTCTCGATACGAGCGGTGGAGCGGGCGAAGAGCGGCCGTCCACCACGCGTGACGAAAGCGACCCGCGTCGGACTCGGGAATGGACCCGAGCTCCGACGCCGGGACGAGGTCCGCTGGGAGCCGCGCGGACACCTGCGGGAACACGTCGTCGCCGACGAGGACAATGTCGGCAGCGGCGAGGTGCAGGCTCGTAGGTTCGCCCGCGGCGACC
>CAIMWA010000620.1 GCA_903845045.1 uncultured delta proteobacterium
CGCCACGGCGTCGTTCAACTGCCCCGCCTGGAGCTGCGCCGAGCCCAGGTCCGAGCGGAAGCGCCCCGCCGTCGGCGCGAGCTCGCAGGCCCTCCGAAACGCCGTCACCGCGGTGCGCGCGTCACCCCGCGCGAGGCGCACGCTGCCGAGGTTGTCCCAGGGCTCGGGGTCGCCGCCGCAGCGCTCCGTGGCCCGCTCCAGCGAGCGCTCGGCCTCGGGCAGACGGTGCAGCGCCGCGAGCACCATGGCACGGTCGTTCCAGGGCACGGGGCTGCGCGGATCGGCCTCGGCGGCGCGCTCGAAGCTCTGCGCCGACGCCTCGAGGAGGCCCCGCACGAGCTGGAGCCGGGCGAGGGCGAGGGTGGCCGCGGCGTCGTCGGCGTGCGCGACGGCCTGGCGCTCCAGCACCGGCTCGAGGGCGTCGAGCTCGCGCTGCACCGGGGCCGGCAGCGTGCGCGCCGACGAGGGTTCGAGGGGCGGCGCGAGCTGCGCGAAGCGGGCGACGCCCCGTACGGCGGCGAGCTCCGGGGAGCGCCTCCAGACGGGTCGCTGGCGGTCGAGCAAGGCCACCGCATCGGCAGGATGTCCGTCGCGAACCGAGGCCCGGGCGGCGTCCAGGGCCTCGACGAGGGTACTGAACGGGTGTACGGATGTCGTCGCCGTCCGGCCTCGCGCCGGCTGTGCGCCGGCCACCGCCGGAGCTTCCATCACCGCGAGGAACACGAACCCGAGCACGCGCCGCATCGGGATCGAAACTAGCACGCGCCCCACGGCGTACGGCGCCCGGCAACAGCATGGAACCCACCCGTCTACGCAACGCTCGGACGCACACCCTCAAGGGCATCGACCTCGACCTCGTGGCGGGGCAGCTCGTCACCATCGCGGGCGTGAGCGGCGCGGGCAAGAGCTCGCTGGCCATCGACACGCTCTACGCCGAGGGGCAGCGCCGCTTCGTCGAGAGCTTCTCGGCGTACGCGCGGCAGTTCCTCGAGCGCCGCGACCGCCCGCCGGTGGGGTCGCTGGACCCGGTGCCGCCCGCCATCGCCGTCGACCGCGGCTCGCCCGTTCGCACCTCGCGCTCCACCGTCGGCACCATGACCGAGCTCACGGACCACCTCCGTCTGCTCTGGGCTCGGTCTTCGACGATCACCTGCGACGGCTGCAACCGCGAGGTGACCCGGGGCACGGTCTCCGCCGCCACGGACGCCGTGCTCGCCGAGGACGGCCTTCGTGCGGTGGTGACCTGGCGCGTCGCCGTCGACGACGCCGAGCGCTACCTCGGCGTGCGCGAGCGCCTCGTCGAGGAGGGCTACCGCCGCGCCCTCGTGGGCACCGGCGCGCAGGACCTCGACGAGGTGGCGCCCGGCGAGGTCATCGCCCGCGGCGGCCTCGACGTCATCGCCGACCGCTTGAAGGTGGGTGCTTCGGAGCGTCCGCGCATCGCCGAGGCGCTCACCGTGGCCATGGCCCGCGGCGGTCGCGCCGAGGTGCACATGGTCGACGACGGGCGCGTGCTGCGCTTCAGCCGCGGCCTCGACTGCGCGCACTGCGGGCGGACGTACCCCGAGCCGTCGCCGGCGCTGTTCTCGTTCCAGTCGCCGCTGGGCGCGTGCACCGGGTGCCGCGGCTTCGGACGCATCATCGAGATCGACTGGGACAAGGTCGTCCCGGACCCGTCGCTCACGCTCTCCACCGGCGCCATCAAGCCGTGGACGACGAAGACCACGGCCTACGAGCGCAAGGCCCTCGCGACGCTCTGCAAGGCCCAGAAGATCCCCATGGACCAGCCCTGGAGCGCCCTCGCGGAGAAGCACCGCACGCTCATCGTCGAGGGCACCAAGGGCTTCACCGGCGTGCGCGAGTGGTTCACCTGGCTCGAGGGCAAGGCGTACCAGATGCACGTGCGCGTGTTCCTCTCGCGCTTCCGCAAGTACGTGACGTGCCCGACGTGCAACGGGTCGCGCATCCGCCCCGAGGTGAACCGCTACCGCGTCGTCGGGCTCTCCATCGGCGAGGCCGGCGCGCTCCCGGTGTCCGAGCTGCGCGCGCGCCTGGCGGAGCTCCCGCGCAGCGACGAGGCCGCCGACCGCGTGCTCCGCGAGATCCGCGCGCGCCTCGGGTACCTCGACGACGTGGGCGTGGGCTACCTCTCCCTCGAGCGCGCGTCGCGCACGCTGTCCGGCGGCGAGGTGCAGCGCGTGGCCCTCACCGCCGCCCTCGGGACGTCGCTCACGGGCACCCTCATGGTCCTCGACGAGCCCACCGCGGGCCTCCATCCGCGCGACGCCGAGCGCCTCGTGGGCGTGGCGCGGGGCATCGCCGAGCTCGGCAACGTGGCCCTGGTCATCGAGCACGACCTCGACGTCATCGCCGCCAGCGACCGCGTCATCGAGCTCGGCCCCGAGGCCGGCGAGGCCGGCGGAAGCATCGTCTTCGACGGCGACCCCGCGGCGCTCACCAAGGCTTCGACGCCCACCGGCGAGGCCCTGCGCGCCAAGGGCATCTCGCGTCCCCGCCGCAAGGGCAAAGACGGCGACCTCGTGCTCCGCAACGCGCACGGACACAACCTCCGCGGCGTCACGCTGCGCATCCCCCGCGGCGTGCTCACCGTCGTCACCGGCGTGTCGGGCTCGGGCAAGAGCTCCCTCGTCGGCGAGACCTTCTTTCCTGCGCTGACCCGCGCCCTCGCGGCGAAGGGCCACGCGGTGCGCTCCGAGGAGGCGCTCCCCTACGACGTGCTCGACGGCGTCGAGGGGCTAACGGACGTGAAATACGTCGACCAGGGCGCCCTCGGACGCACCACCCGCGGCAACCCCGCGACGTACCTCGGAGTGTACGACCGCATCCGCGCGCGCTTCGCCGCCACGCCCGAGTCCAAGGAGCGCGGATACAGCCCGGGGTTCTACTCGTTCAACGTCGACGGCGGGCGGTGCCCGAGCTGCGAGGGCGCGGGCTACGAGACCGTCGAGATGCAGTTCCTCGCCGACGTGAGCTTCAAGTGCCCCGACTGCCAGGGCCGGCGCTTCAAGGACGAGGTCCTCGAGGTGCGGCTCCGCGGCGCGTCCATCGCCGACGTGCTCGAGATGTCGGCGGCCGCGGCGGCGGACCACTTTCGCGACGACGCGGCCATCGTGGCGGCGCTGCAGTCGCTGGTGGACGTGGGCCTCGGCTACCTCTGCATCGGCCAGCCGCTGTCGCACCTCTCCGGCGGCGAGGCCCAACGCCTGCGCCTCGCGGCGGCGCTGGCCGAGGTGCACCGCGGCACCGTGGTGATCCTCGACGAGCCGGCGACGGGGCTGCACCGCCGGGACATCGCGCGGGTGCTCGACACCCTCGACCGCATGGTCGACGCGGGGGCCACGGTGGTCATCGTCGAGCACGACCCGTACGTCGCCGCGCGCGCCGACCACATCGTCGACCTCGGTCCCGAGGCCGCCCACGCCGGCGGCGAGATCGTCGCCGAAGGAACGCCCGAGCAGGTCGCCGCGAACCCCCGCTCCCGCTTCGCGCCGTACTTGAAAGATGCCCTCGACACGAAGCGTTCGCGCGGCGTGACCCGGGCCCGCGCGGTGCGTCCGGCGCCGGTGGTGACGGTGCCCGACGCCATCGTCCTCGACGGCGCGCGGGAGCACAACCTTCACGTCGTGCACCTCGAGATCCCGCGGGAGAAGCTCGTGGCGATGACCGGGCCGTCGGGCTCGGGCAAGAGCTCGCTGGCCTTCGACGTGGTGTACGCCGAGGGGCAGCGGCGCTTCCTCGAGACGCTGAGCCCTTACGCGAGGCAGTATCTTCCGTCGCTCGGCCGCGCCGACGTCGACCGCGTGCTGGGCATTCCGCCGGCGATCTCCCTGGAGCAGCGAACGGCGCGCGCGGGGGCCATGAGCACCGTGGCGACGGTCACCGAGGTCGCGCACTACCTCCGCCTGCTCTACGCCAAGGCCGGCGTGGCGCACTGCCCGAAGTGCGACCTCGCCATCGGCGCGCGGCCCCCCGAGGCCATCGCCGAGGAGCTTCGCGCGACGCATCCAGCGAACGCGAACCTCTCGGTGTTCGCCCCGGTGGTGCGGGCCCGCAAGGGGTTGCATGGCGAGGTCATCGAGCGCGGTCGCAAGGCCGGCATCGAGTCCGTGCGCGTCGACGGCGTGGACTACGACCCGGCGAAGGTCCCGACGCTGAAGAAGACCAAGGTGCACGACGTGTGGCTCTGGCTCGGCACCGCCAAGGCCGCCGACGGAGCGGGCCTCGTGACGTTGATCCGCCGCGCCGTCTCCCTCGCCGAGGGGCACTGCGTGGTGGAGCGCGACGAGCGCTCGGGGCGCGTCGGCGAGCCCGTGCTGGTGAGCACGCGGCGCGCGTGTCCGAAGTGCGGCATGGGCATCCCCGAGCTCGACCCGCGGCACTTCTCGTTCAACACCCCGCAGGGCCAGTGCAAGGTGTGCGAGGGCGCCGGCGCCGACGACGAGGGCGTGCCGTGCCGTGCCTGCGCGGGCGCTCGTCTCGCACCGATCCCGCGCGCGGTGCGCCTCGGCGGAAGGCGCTTTCACGAGGCCATGGCGTCGACGCCGGAGGAGCTGCGCGACGCACTGAACGCGATGGTGCTCGGCGCCCGCGAGAAGATCATCGCCGAGGCCCCGCGGGCGCAGCTCGACGCGAAGCTCGCGACGCTGCTCGACCTCGGCCTCGACTACCTCACCCTCGACCGCCGCGCGAACACGCTGTCCGGCGGCGAGATGCAGCGGCTGCGGCTCGCGGCGCAGATCGGCGCGGGGCTCACCGGCGTGCTGTACGTCCTCGACGAGCCCACCATCGGGCTCCACGGACGCGACACCGCGCGGCTCGTGAAGGCCATGCGCGCCCTCGTCGACCGCGGCGCGTCGGTCATCGTCGTGGAGCACGACGCCGAGGTGATCCGCAGCGCCGACTGGATCGTCGACCTCGGTCCTGCCGGCGGCAAGGGCGGCGGGCACGTGGTCGCCGATGGTCCCGCGGCGGAGGTGCTCGCGGGCAACGGACCGACCGCCCGCGCGCTGCGCCTCGAGGCCGGCGAGGGTCCCCGCGGACGCACCATGGAGGGCGTGAAGATGCTCACCGTGAAGGGCGCGCGGGGGCACAACCTGCAGGCCACCACGGCGCGCTTTCCGCTCGGCCGCTTCGTGTGCGTGGCGGGCGTCTCGGGCAGCGGCAAGAGCACGCTGGTGGAGAAGATCCTACTGCGGGCGGTGCGCCAGAAGCTGAAGCTCGCGACGGACGCGCCGCTCGACTTCGACTCCCTCGACGGGTGGCAGACGCTGAAGCGCGCCGTGGCCATCGACCAGTCGCCGATCGGTCGCACGCCGCGCTCGGTCCCTGCGACCTACGTCGGCATCTGGGACGAGATCCGCAAGCTCTTCGCGGCGCTGCCCGAGTCCAAGGCGCGCGGCTGGGGGACGGGGCGGTTCTCGTTCAACACCAGCGCCGAGAGCGGCGGCGGGCGCTGCGAGACCTGCGACGGCGCCGGCGTGAAGACCGTGGAGATGGCCTTCATGGCCGACGTGGTGGTGCCCTGCGAGGTCTGCGCGGGCGCGCGGTTCTCCCGCGAGACCCGCGACGTGAAGCTCCACGGCTACGACGCCGGCGAGGTGCTCGGGCTCACCGTCGAGGAGGCGCGGCAGGTCTTCGCGCAGGTCTCGAAGGTGCGCAAACCCCTCGAATTGCTGCACGATCTGGGGGTCGGCTACCTCGCGCTGGGGCAGGGATCGCACACGCTCTCGGGCGGCGAGGCGCAGCGCATCAAGCTCGCCACGGAGCTGCAGACCGGCGGCGGCGGAACGCTCTACGTGCTCGACGAGCCCACCACGGGGCTCCACGTGTCCGACGTGCTGCGGCTCATTCGCGTGATGCAGCAGCTCGTCGACCGCGGCGACTCGCTGGTGGTCATCGAGCACCACCCGTCGGTGCTGCGCTCCGCCGACTGGATCGTCGAGCTCGGTCCCGGCGGCGGTCGGTCGGGCGGCCGCGTCGTGGCCGAGGGCACGCCCGCGACGCTGGCCGCGGGGACCACCGCGACGGCAGGCGTGCTGCGGCTCTGACCGAAGGCGGCATTGCGCTTGACGGCGCGGGTGCGGACGCGGTGCCATGGACCGATGCGCCCCCCCGTCTTCTCCCGTTGGCCGCTCCTGGTGTTCGTCGTGCACGTGGCCCTCGCGCTGGGCTGTGACGGCCTCACCGTCGTCGGCGGACCGACCTACGACGCGGCGGCCGACGGTGCCCTCGACGCCGCCGCCGACGTGGTCTGTGCGTCGGGCCAGACGGTGTGCGCCGGGAGCTGTACGAACACCGACGCGGACCGCGCGAACTGCGGCGCGTGCGGCCGGAGCTGCGCGACGGGCAACGTCTGCCAGCATGGAGCGTGCGTTCCGAGCTGCGCGCCCGACGAGGCGCTGTGCCCCGGCGACGGCGGCGTGGTGTGCGCCCGCCTCGACACCGAGGTGCGCAACTGCGGGGCGTGCGGCCACGTGTGCAACACCGACGAGGTGTGCTCCTCGGGCATGTGCCGGCTGCAGTGCGGCGGCGCGACGGTGCAGTGCGGCGGCGGCGGCGTCGACGGCGGCGTCGGGCGGTACTGCGCGAACATCGTCACCGACCGCATGAACTGCGGCGCGTGCGGCGCGCAGTGCCCCGACGGGTTCACGTGCATGGGGTCGCAGTGCCACCGGAGCTGCTCCGAGCTGCTCACGGCCTGCGCGGCCCCCGCCGACGCGGGCGTCGATGCGTCCGTCGATGCCAGCGACGGCGGTCCCGCGGTGGTCGCCGAGATCTGCGCGGACCTCACCGCGGACCCGGTGAATTGCGGCATGTGCGGCGCGGCGTGCAGCTTCGGCCAGGTGTGCCTGCGCGGGCACTGCACGACGACGTGCGGCGTCGGCTTCACGAACTGCAACGGCGCCTGCCGCGACCTTGCGAGCGACCCGCGCAACTGCGGCGGCTGCGGCACCGCGTGCGCTGCGGGGCAGCTCTGCGTCGCCGGGGCGTGCATGGTCGCGTGCGGGTCTGGCTTCACGAACTGCGACGGCGCCTGCCGCGACACGCAGACCGACGTGAGCCACTGCGGCGCGTGCGGACACGCGTGCGCTGCGGGGCAGCTCTGCTCCCGCGGTGCGTGCGTCGTCACCTGCGGCGGCGGCACCGTGAACTGCATGGACGTCTGCCGCGACCTCACCACGGACACCGCGAACTGCGGCGTCTGCGGCCTCGCGTGCCCCGCTGGAAACCGCTGCGTGGCCGGGCGCTGCCTCGTGAGCTGCCCCGGCGGGTCCGTCGAGTGCGGCGGCGTGTGCCGCGACCTCACCACCGACAACGCGAACTGCGGCGCGTGCGGCACGGCCTGCGCCGCGGGCCAGGTGTGCACCGCCGGAGCGTGCGCGGTGACCTGCCAGGCCGGCCTCACCAACTGCGCCGGCAACTGCCGCGACCTCTCCACGGACCCCACGAACTGCGGGACCTGCGGGATGACGTGCCCGTCGGGGCAGCTCTGCATCGCCGGCGCGTGCGCCGTGTCGTGCGCGGGCTCGCAGACCAACTGCAGCGGCTCGTGCCGCGACCTTGCGTCGGACACCAGCAACTGCGGCGCGTGCGGGACCGTGTGCGCCTCGGGCCGCATCTGCGTCGCGGGCGCCTGCGTGGTGACGTGTCCCTCGGGCCAGACCGAGTGCAGCGGGTCGTGCCGCGACCTGCAGACCGACAACGACCACTGCGGCATGTGCGGACGCGCCTGCCCCGCGGGCAACCGCTGCGTCGCGGGCGCGTGCGTCGTGAGCTGCCCCACGGGCTCCACGGCGTGCTCGAACGTGTG
Source organism: uncultured delta proteobacterium (assembly GCA_903845045.1). Classification (GTDB taxonomy): domain Bacteria; phylum Myxococcota_A; class Polyangia; order Polyangiales; genus SCUS01. The sequence goes on from CAIMWA010000620.1 coordinate 7,832, forward strand.
CCGCGACCTCACCACCGACAACGGCAACTGCGGCGCCTGCGGAACGGTCTGCCCCATGGGCACGGCGTGCACCGCGGGGAGCTGCGTGGTGAGCTGCGCCGCGGGCCTCACGGCGTGCACCGGCGTGTGCCGCGACCTCGTCAACGACCGCACCAACTGCGGGGCCTGCGCGGCGGCCTGCGCGGCGGGCCAGGTGTGCACCGGCGGGCGCTGCGTCGTGTCGTGCGGCGCGGGGCTCACGAACTGCTCCGGCACGTGCCGCGACCTCACCTCCGACATCGCCAACTGCGGGGCGTGCGCGACGGCGTGCGCGGCCGGTCAGGTGTGCTCCGGCGGACGCTGCGTGGTGTCCTGCGGCGGGTCGCAGACGAACTGCTCGGGAACGTGCCGCGACCTGCAGACCGACGTGAGCAACTGCGGCGGCTGCGGCACCGCGTGCACCTACGCCAACGGCGTCGGGGCGTGCAGCGCGGGGCACTGCTCCCTCGTCGCGTGCCTCCCGAACTTCGCGGACTGCGACGGCAGCGCGGCCAACGGCTGCGAGGTCGACACGCGCACCACCTGCGGCGGCGGCTGCGGGGCGGTGTGCCCGAGCGGCGCGACGTGCCAGGGCGGCGTGTGCACGCGGTTCCCGTCGACGAGCGCCGAGGGCGCCTTCGCGCCGACGGCGAGCACCTCGCTCGCGCCGGGCGTTCACAACTTCACGACGATCAACATCCCGACGGGCGTCACCGTGACCGTGTCCGCGGGCGGCACCGGCGTGCTCGACCTGCGCGCGACCGGCTCCGTGGTGATCTCGGGGACCATCGACCTGTCCGGCGGCGGCGGCGGTCCGCACACGAACTGCGTCGACAATGCGTCGGGCAGCGGCGGCGGCGTCACCGGGACGCCCACGACGGGCGCCAGCGGTGACACGTCGTCGGTCGCGTCGCCGAGCGGCGGCTCTGCGGGCACCGGCGGCCTCGCGTCGTCGCCTGGCGTGGCGGGCACCCTGGCAGTGGGCGGGGCCGGCGGCCTCGGCGGCGGCGGCGGCGGCGGCGGCTGGAACGGTCACCTCGGCACCGGAACCTTCGGTGGTGGTGGTGGCGGTGGCGGCGGCGGCCTCGCGGGCGGCGGCGGCGGCGGCGGGTATGTCTGCGGCGAGGCGAG
>CAIMWA010000621.1 GCA_903845045.1 uncultured delta proteobacterium
CGGAGGCGGACGAAGAGCTCGCCGCGCTGGCCAAGGCCGTCGGGCACCCCGCGCGCGTGCAGATCCTCCGCCTCCTGGCTCACCGGACGAGCTGCGTCTGCGGGGACCTCGTCGATGAGCTCCCGCTGGCGCAGTCCACGGTGTCGCAGAACCTCAAGGTGTTGAAGGAGGCCGGGCTCATCCGCGGCGAGGTGGACGGTCCGCGCGTCTGCTACTGCATCGAGCCCCGCGCCCTGCGCCGTCTGAAGGTGCTCGTGGCGGGGCTGTGACCGTGTTCGTGCCTGTGATCCATCGGCGATTGCCGATCAACGAAAGGAAGCTCCGATGATGGACGTTCGTGTCTTCGACCCCGCGATGTGTTGCTCCACCGGCGTCTGCGGTCCGTCGGTCGATCCGCAGCTTGCGCGCTTCTCGGCGGACCTCGACTGGCTCAAGGCGCAGGGCGTGGCGGTCTCGCGCTTCAACCTCGCGCAGCAGCCCGGGGCCTTCGCCGACGACGCCGCGGTGAAGGCGGCCCTCGAGACGAAGGGCGAGGCGGGGCTGCCGCTCGTGAAGGTGAACGGCCAGGTGAAGAGCAGCGGTGCGTACCCGTCCCGCGACGAGCTCGCCGCCTGGGCCGGGGTGAACGTCTCCGCGCCTGCGCCGAAGGCCGCGTCGGGTGGCTGCTGCAGTCCCGGGAGCTCGGCGACCGCCGCATCGAAGCGCACCGGCTGCTGCTGAAGGGGGCCGCCATGTCCACGCTCATCCAAGACCCGACGCGGATTCTGTTCTTCACGGGCAAGGGTGGCGTGGGCAAGACCTCCGCGGCGTGTGCCACGGCCATCGGCCTGGCCGACGCCGGCAAGCGGGTTCTGCTCGTGAGCACGGACCCCGCGTCGAACCTCGACGAGGTGCTGCGGGTGAAGCTCTCGGCGGCACCGACGGCGGTCCCGAGCGTGCCGAGGCTTGCGGCGCTCAACATCGACCCCGAGGAGGCGGCGCACGCCTACCGCGAGCGCGTCGTCGGCCCGTACCGGGGCGTGTTGCCCGCCGTCGCGGTGGCCAGCATCGAGGAGCAGCTCTCGGGCGCCTGCACCGTCGAGATCGCCGCCTTCGACGAGTTCTCGAAGCTGCTCGGGGACAAGGTCGCCACGGCCGCGTTCGACCACGTGATCTTCGACACCGCGCCGACGGGACACACGCTCCGATTGCTAGAGCTTCCGGCGGCGTGGTCCACGTTCATCGACGCCAACGTCGGGGGCACCTCGTGTCTCGGCCCGCTGTCCGGTCTCAGCGCGCAGAAGGCCCTGTACGCCGCGTCCAACGAGGCGCTCCGGGACCCGGCGCAGACGACGCTGGTGCTGGTCGCTCGACCGGACCGCTCGTCCCTCGTCGAGGCCGAGCGCACCCGGGCCGAGCTCGCGCAGCTCGGCGTCGCCAACGTCCAGCTGATCTTGAACGGCGTGTTTCGGGCGCGCGACGCGAGCGACGCCACCGCGGTGGCGATGGAGGCTCGCGGCCGAACCGCCCTCGAGGCACTCCCCGTGGGGTTGCGCGGGCTCCGGCGGGTGGACGTGCCGCTGCTGGCCTTCGGGCTCGTCGGCATCGACGCCCTCCGGAAGATGGGTAGCCCGGGTGCGTCAGCCGACGAGACGGTGCCGACGGACTCGCCGAGCACCTTTCGCGGTGAGCATCTCGACGCGCTCATCGACGAGATTGCGAAGCACCGACACGGCGTCGTGATGACCATGGGCAAGGGCGGGGTCGGCAAGACCACGGTGGCGGCGCGTATCGCGAACGCCCTTGCGTACCGCGGGCTTCCGGTGACGCTGACGACCACGGACCCGGCTGCCCACGTCGCGGCGGCCGCGCTCGAGTTGAGTAGCGGCGGCGCCTCGCAGCTCCGCGTGACGCGCATCGACCCGGCGCTGGAGACGCGTCGGTACACCGCGGAGGTGCTGGCGGCGGCCGGCGCGGGCCTCGACGCCCAGGGCCGGGCGCTGCTCGAGGAGGACCTCCGTAGCCCCTGCACCGAGGAAATTGCGGTGTTTCGCGCCTTCGCCGAGACCGTGGCGCAGGGCGAGGACCGCTTCGTCGTCATCGACACGGCGCCGACGGGGCACACGCTGCTTTTGCTCGATGCGGCCGAGTCGTACCACCGGGAGGTGCTGCGCAAGCCGAGCGGCAGCCCCGAGGCCGTGCAGCGCCTGCTGCCGCGCCTTCGCGACCCGGCGTTCACCCGGGTGGTGCTGGTGACGCTGCCCGAGGCGACGCCGATCCACGAGGCGATGCAGTTGGAGCGCGACCTCGCGCGGGCGGACATCAAGCCCTTCGCGTGGGTCGTGAACCAGAGCCTGACGCCGCTCTCGGTCACCGACCCGGTGTTGCGTGCGCGTCGCGCCCACGAGGCCACGCACCTCCAGGAGCTCGTCGGCCACGCCGCCCGCATCGTGCTCGAGCCGTGGACCACGCGGACCGCGCCGCTCGCTGCCCCGCCGCCAATCCAAGCCCTTCGCCGGGCGTCACCGATGGACTGACATGCCGAACGCCGACACCCACCCGAAGGACATCCTGTTTCTCTGTGTCGCAAACTCGGCTCGGAGCCAGATGGCCGAGGGGCTCGCCCGGAAGCGCTTTGGCGCGCGGCTCGGCGTGCAGAGCGCCGGGAGCGAGCCGTCGGTGGTCAACCCCTGGGCCGTCGAGGTGATGCGCGAGGTCGGCGTCGATCTCGGCACCCACCGCTCGAAGTCCGTGCAGACCATCGACCCCTCGACGGTGGGCACGGTCGTCACGCTGTGCGCCGAGGAGGTGTGCCCGGTCTTCCTCGGCAACGCGCGGCGGCTGCACTGGCCGATCCCCGACCCTGCGAGCAAGGACCCGTCGCTGTCACGGGATGCGATGCTCGCGCGCTTCTGCACGGCGCGAGACGAGATCCAGGGGAGGCTCGAGGCGCTCGATGCGCTCCTCGAACTTCCGGGGGACCTGCGTTCGTAGGGGTTTCACGCCGGCGCGCGTGACGAGCACTGGCTGAAAATCCCGACGCCACCCGCGCGGAGGACCCCGCGCGCCGTACGGCGGTGCGACCCGCGTCGAGGGCGGCGGGCATCCCGGTCCGGGACACGCGGCGCATCGTGTTGGGAACGTGTTCGCTCCTCAAATGCGAACGTGTTGTGGCCTCCGCTGCGTACCTGGCTGCCTAGCGTTGCTCCTTCGAGATGCTCCTGCATTGCTCCATCGCGTGCTCCTTCGCATGTGATCGGTTGTTCCAAACGCGCCCCGTCGAAGCAGAAACATCGCTCCAG
>CAIMWA010000622.1 GCA_903845045.1 uncultured delta proteobacterium
CGAGGTCACCGCCGCCGTGGCCGTCTCCGCGCTGGCGTACGGGTGGCTGCGCGTGGTCAACGCGGGCACGCCCTCCGGCAACGTCATCTTCGTCACCGTCGTCGACTGCCTGCTCTTCGGGCAGTGCTACACCATCGGACCTGGGTCGTCGGTCTTGCTGAACAACGGCGCCGTCTGGCCCGCGCTCGAGGTCGCCATCCGGCACTACGGCGGCACCGCGGACACCGCGCACACCATCGTCGTGGGCATGTTCGCCGCAGGGGTCGGCGTGATCCTGCTCACGGCGTCGCGCTTCGCCCGGCCCGCGGTGGCCGGCGCCGCGGCCGTCGCAGCGCTGGGGCTGCTGTCGTCGCACACCCTCGCGGTGCCGCTGCTCGACACCTCGGTGACGTTCCTGTTCTGTGCGACGGGATCGATGTTGCTGCTCGTGTACGCCCTCACCAGCCGCCCGGGGGCGCTCGTCGTGGGCACCGCGCTGGCGGCGCACGGGCTCGCGGCGCATGCGTCGGGCGTGAGCATCCTTCCCGCGTTCGTGTTCATCGCCGCCGCCGGGGCGCGCTCATCGCCGCTGCGGGCCGTGGGGATCGCCGTCGCGAGCTACGTCGTCGCCACCGCCGCCACGTCGTGGCAGACGCTCGGGGGTAACTTCTGGGCCATCCGCGGCGTCGGCCTGCTGCCCGTCGCCGTCGTGGGCATCGGGCTCCTCGTCGCCGTCGGACGCGCGCTCAACCCACGGTTTCGCGCGATGGCTCCGGAGCTGCGCTCGCTCATCGTCTTCGCGGCGCTGACCGGTCCGTACGCGCTCGGGGTAGTGTACCTCCGGATCATCCATCACGCGTTCCTGCCCGGGTACCTGCCGCCGGTGGTGGCGCCGATGGCCCTGGCGTCGGTGCTCGTGGCCGCGTGGCCCGTGCGTCGCTTCGTGCCGCCCGAGCGCCGTCCGTGGGTCGAGTTCATCGTGTCGATGGCGGTGGCCCTCGCGGCGCTGTCGTACTGGCATCCGCCGGAGCCCCAGCCTCGCGCGCCACGCGGCTGGTCCGCGCGGGAGTCCGTGCTCGTCGAGGTGCGCACGTGAGGCCCGTGGTGGTGCGATGCGTGCTGGCGGCGGCGCTCCTCGGCGGAGGTCTGGCCGAGGGTCGCACCGAGGCCGAGCAGCTCACGCCGGCGGGGCTCGCGGGGCTGCAGCGCCTGCTCGATCGCGCGCGGAACGGGGCGCTCGGCGACGACGTCGTCGAGGCGTCGTACAGCTTCTCCTTCAAGGGGCTGTCGTCCGAGGGGGCGGTGCGCCTCGAGGTGCGGCTGCGCAACGGCGCGAGGCCGGGTTTCCTGCTGCTCGATCCGCCGCGCTTCGTACCCGGCGCGGTGCCGCGGTATTTCGTGGTGTTCCCCGACGACGACATCGCGCCGTCGCACGTCGCGCGCCTCGACGCCGTGCTCGACGAGATCTTCACGACGAACCCCTGGGCCCCGCCGCCGCCGACGACCAGCGCGCCGGCGGGCGTTCCGCCGCCCCCGACGCCGCCGGGCCCGAGCGCACCGGTCCCGGTGCCGCCGTGGCGCATGCTCGCGGCGTCCTGGTTTTTGGCTGCGACGATGCTTCTGGCGGTGGTCCTGCTCGCCGCGATGCAGCCCCGCGAGGACCGCGAGCGCCTCGGCTGACCGTCACTCCACGGTGAACGGCACGAACACCTGACCGTTGTTCCGGCGCACGAGGAGCGCCGCGGTGCCGTCCTGCGTGGCGGCGACGATGTCGCCGGAGCTGCCCACGGGGCGCTGGTCGGCCTGGAGGATGACGTCGCCGCGGTGGATCCCCGCCCGGTCCGCCGCGCCGCCGGGGATGACCTCGGTGACCATCACGGCGCGGTCCACGCCGAGCTGGCGCGCGCGGGGCATGGGCAGCGGAGCTACCTCCATGCCGAGGGTGTGGTCGTTCTCGCGCGGCGCCGCGGTGCCGGGCTCCCGCGGCGAGCGGGCGTCGGGGTCCGGGCGGCGTCCGGCCTGCACGCGCACCACGCGGGTCTGACCCTGTCGCGTGACCGTGAGGGCCACGGTGTCGCCGGGGTGATGCGCGGTGACGGCCTGCACCACCTCGTTCGAGGAGTGCACCGCCGCACCGTCGACGGCGGAGATCACGTCGCCGAGGGCGATGCCCGCGTGGCCGCTGGGTCCCCGCGCATCGACCTGCGACGCGAGGGCACCGCCCGGCGGAACGCCCAAGCTCCGCGCGAGCTCGGCGGTGAGGTCCTGCAGGCCGAGGCCGATCCAGCCGCGGGTGACCTGGCCGTGGGCGATGATCTGCTCGCTCACGAGGCGCGCGAGGCGCGACGGCACCGCGAAGCCCACGCCGGTGCCGCGGCCGAGGATCATGGTGTTGATGCCGAGCACCTCGCCGCGGAGGTTGATGAGCGGCCCGCCGGAGTTTCCCGGGTTGATGCTCGCGTCGGTCTGCAGGTAGTCCTCGATGGGGTTCTGGCCGAGGCCCGCGCGGCCCTTGGCGCTGAGCACGCCGTGCGTGACCGTCGCCTCGAGGCCGAAGGGCGCGCCGATGGCGAGCACCCACTCGCCCACGCGGGCGTTCTCGGAGTCGCCCCAGCGCGCCGTGGGCAGCCCCGTCGCTTCGATCTTCACCACGGCGAGGTCCGTCGCGGCGTCGGTGCCGAGAACGCGGGCGGGGAGCACGCGCCCGTCGCGAAGGTGCACCTGGATGCGCACGGCTCCATCGACGACGTGGTTGTTCGTCACGATGACCCCGTCGGCGCGCACGATGACGCCGGAGCCCGTGCCGTGGGCGAGCTCGGGGGTGCCGCCGCGGGGAGGTCCGCCGAAGGGGAACGGGAACGGAAAGCCCTGCGGTCCGCCCTGGGGCTCGTGGTTCTCGACGTCGACGCGGAGGCTCACCACCGCGGGGAGCGTCTGCGAGGCCACGTCGGCGAAGCCGCCGGAGAGCTGCTCCATCACCGAGAGCACGGCGATGGGGGCCGCGGGCTGGGCGGCGGGCTGCACCTGCTGGGCATGCACGGTGCGAACGGAGAGCGCCAGCGCGGCGGACACCGCGGCGGCGGCGCCCAGACCAAGAACCTTCGAGCGGGACGGGTGGGTCATGCGATGGCCTCCTGCGGTGAGAGGGGCAACCCGCGAGGGCGGGCGGATGTTCCTAGGCGCGCGCAGAAGGAGAAGCACGAAAGAATATCTAAATGATGGTGTTTTAGTTGAAGAAGCAAAAGAAACAATAGCAAATGAATTCCAAAAATGGTTAGAAAAAGCATTATAAGTGAGCACGATTTATTCCAAGATGAAATCAAAGATATAGTTTTAACTTCTGAGCCAACAAAAAAGTATTTAGGTCTACATTTTTGTTTCAATAATTATACATTCGAAAAGGAAATTCGAGCGTATTATTATGTGGGTCTTCGTTGGTTAAAACCGAAGGAATATTTTTTGCAAGTCGATCCTAAAATATTGAATTTA
>CAIMWA010000623.1 GCA_903845045.1 uncultured delta proteobacterium
ACCGCGCGCAAGGCCCGGCGCCGCGAGGCCGACGAGGCCATGAAGCAGGCCCGGGACGACTTCGCCGACGCGGTGAAGCTCGGGGTCGCGGGGCTCCTCGACAACGTCGGCCGCACGCTGCGCGACGCCACGGCCCCGGAGCCGCCCGCGCGCGAGGCGCCGCGACGCACCGGCGTGCGCGTCGACGCCGCCGCGGACCGTGCACCGCCGCGCGACGAGGACGTCGCAGCGGACCTCGAGGCGCTGCGGAGCAAGATCGACCGCAAGGGCCGCGGCCGGGCGTGATACGGTCCGCGCACTCGTGATGAAGCGTGCGTGCGTGGCTCTGTGGGTGGCGGCGTCGCTCGGGTGCCAGACGCCCGCGCGGGTGTCCGGTCGGTGGGTGTTCCTGGCGTCGGGTGCGCCCTTGGCGGTGGGTCAGGCCGACCTCCCCGAGGCCGGAGGACCGCTGCGCCTCGTGCCCGGATCGCCGGCCGCGGGCGCGTGCATGGGCCCCGAGGAGTACGTGCAGATGTTCGGGCCGGTGTGCGAGCACGAGCCCGAGACCGGTCCGCCGGGCTCCGACGCCGACGTGCGGTGGTACTGCCAGGGCCGCCTCGCGGTGCGCGTGCGCCTCGAGCGCTGCCCGCAGCCGAACCGCCTCCGGGTGGTGGAGCTCGCCGTCACCACTGCGGAGCCTTGACCACGTCGGCAGGGCGCTCGCTTTCCTGTAGCCTCCGCCGCCGCGATGACCTTCGACCCGCAGGACCACGAACCGCTCCGCGTTCCGCAACGCCCGTCGCACCTCGTCGAGGGCGCGCTGGCAGCGCTGCTGGCGATGTCGCTGGTGGGCAACGTCGTGCTGTACCGCCGCCCGCCGCGCGTCATCGACCACCCGGCGCCGCAGCCCGTGGCCGTGATCCCGCCGCCCGCACCGGCGTGCCCGGAGTGCCCCGCAAGCGTCGTGTGCGCGCCGCCGACCCCGTGTCCCAGCAGCACCGGCGGCTCCGGCCTCCCGCCGCGCCCGCGCGAGGACGTGGCCATGGCGCAGCAGGGCGAAGGACAGGTCGGCACCGCGGCGCAGACCGCCGAGCGCGATCCCATCCATCGTCAGGCGCAGCGCACGCTCGTCGCCGGCGTCGACCAGATCGTCGCCTCGCACAGCAGCGGCGCGGCGGAGCGCTTCCTCCAGCGCAACCTGCCCTCCATCGCCAGCATGGACTGCTCGTTCCGCGACCCCGCGATGGCCGAGCACGTGCGCATGCAGCTTCGCCCGATGAACGCGCTCGCGCGACCGCAAGTCCGGCTGTCCGAGGCCGACCTCACCCGCTACGAGAGGGAGCTCCGATGTCCTCGCGAATGAAGGCCGCCCCGCTGTTCCTGCTCGCCGCGCTCGCGACGGATTGCGCGCGGCACGTGCCCCCGCCGTGCCTCGGCGACGCGTGCCGCCGCTGGCCCCACGTGGAGCTCGATTTCTGGCGCAACCAAGGGCCCCCGCAGGGGCGGCGCTACACCGGCGCGCTCTGCGTGCAGGTGGCCTTCGACTGCCCCGAGGAGGGCCGTCACCAGGTGTGGATCGAGCCGCAGGCTCCGCGCTGCACCACGTACATCAACTCCGAGGGCGGACCCGAGTGGCTGCGCGTCGAGAACGGGCGGCTGTCGATCCCGTGGCCCGCGCGCTGCCGCGGCGAGCGCGTGGAGATGTACGTCACCGCGCAGCCGAACTTCGCGCTGTGCACCGCGGTGAACACGCAGCTCCTCAACGCGGACCGCAGCACGCTCCACGCCGACCTCACGTTCCAGTGCCGCTGACCTGCTGACGGCGAGCGCGCTCGCGCTTCATCGCCGGGTCGCCCTCGTCGTCGCGGGACGCCCGTCGCCGCTCGTCGTCGGTGCTGCGCAGGGCGTGCTTCCAGTGCCATTGGCGCCATGCGACGTCGGCCGCCGCGGCCACCAGCAGCACCACGCCGAGGCGCCGCGGAAGCTCGGTGACATGCACCAGCGAGAGCCCGAACACCACCGCCGCGAGCACCGCTCCGAAGAGCGCATCGCGAGCCCTCGGCGGGTCGACGTCGCGCGCATCGGAAAGGTCCCGGATCTTCGCTCCGCGGGTCTGCGCCAGCACCGCGAGCGACGAGGCGAGCGCCACCGCAACGAGCGCGCCCAGCACCGGGACGACGGCGGCGCGGGCGCTCGACGACGCCGCGTGAAGAGCGTTCACCGAAGGGTCGGCGAGGGCGCGGAGCATCGTGCGCATCGACGCGACGAGCCCCGCGCGCACCGTCGGGAGCACGGCCACGAGGGCCCACCACACCGCCGCGAAGACGGCCACCGACGAGAACGGAACGCGCCCCTCGCGCCGCGCGCGGGTGAGCTCGGAGGTCGTCGCCGGGTGCTCGGCCACGACGCCCCCGTCAAGCTCCGAGGAGCGCCGCCACGTGCGAGGCCAGGAACGCGCAGACCCACGCGAGGGCGTACGTGTAGCCCGCAACGAAGAACACCCAGCGCCAGGACCGCGTCTCGCGGCGGATGGCCACGAGGGTGCTCATGCACTGGCACGCGAAGACGAAGAACACGAGCAGCGAGATGCCCGTGCGGGTGCCGTAGCGCCGCGCGCCGTGCTCGTCGCGGGCCGTGCGCAGGCGGTCGGCGAGGGGGCGCGGGTCGCTGTCGGCGTCCTCGACGCCGGAGATGACGCCGAGGGTGCCCACCATGAGCTCCCGCGCGCCGAAGGACGCGAGGAGCCCGACGTTGATGCGCCAGTCGAAGCCGAGGGGCCGCGTGACGGGCTCGAGGGCGCGTCCGAGGCTGGCGCCGGCGCTGTGCTCGATGACGGCCCCGGCGGTGGCCCCGGTTGGCAGCGGCGCGGCGCCCGGCGCGGGCACGTGGAGCAGCACCCAGAGCACCGCCCCGCACGCGAGGATCGACGTGCCCACGTCGTGCACGAAGCGCTTCGCCGCGAGCACGCAGGTGCGTCCGACGGCTCGCAGGTCCGGCGCGCGGTACGATGGCATCTCCAGCACCAGCGGGAGCCGGCGTCCCTTGGTGGCGCTGCGCCGCAGCACCAGCGAGACGACCACCGCCGCGACGATGCCCGAGAGGTACAGCGCGACGAAGAGCACGGCCTGGAGCACCGGGCGCCCGTGAAAGAACGCCGCGAGGATGAGCCCGTAGGTGGGGATGCGCGCCGAGCACGTGAGCAGCGGCAGCACGAGGATCATCGTGAGGCGCTCGCGGGGGTCGCGGAGGATGCGCGTCGCGGCGATGGCCGGCACCGCGCACGCGTGCGCCGTGAGCATCGGCACGAAGGAGCGCCCGCCGAGGCCGAAGGGCCGCAGCACGCCGTCGAGCAGGAACGCCCCGCGCGCGAGGTAGCCGCTCGCGTCGAGGAGCTCGAGCGCCGCCGTGAGGATCACGATCTGCGGCAGGAACGCGAGCACCGTGCCCGCGCCGCCGAGGAGCCCGTCGGTCACGAAGGAGCGCAGCAGCCCCGTGCCCAGCGGCCGAGCGAGCACCGCGCCGAGGCCCTGCAGGACGGTGTCGAGGAGCGACGAGACGGGGTCGGCCACGGCGTAGACCGCGGCGAAGAGCCCCACCATGAGCCCGAGAAAGAGCACCGGGCCGGCCACTCCGTGGAGCAGCACGCGGTCGATGCGGTCGCTGCGGAGACGCCGCGCGAGGGCCTCGTCGGAGACCACCGCCGCGTCGCGCACGGCCTCGGCGGCGAGGGCCTCGGCGGTCCACGTGGCGGCCGGGCGCGCGGGGGTCCAGTCGGTGCGCGAGGCCTCGGCGTCGAGCAGCGCGATGAGCCCCTCGCGGGAGCCGGCGTCGCGGGCGTTCACCGCGATGACGGGCACGCCGAGCGCGGCGCGCAGCGGGGCGACGTCGAGGGAGCGCCCCTCGGCTTCGAGCACGTCGCGCTGCGTGAGAACGACTACAACCGGCAGCGGCCTTCGCAGAAGCTCCCGCGTGAGCGCGAGGCTGGCGGCGAGCTGCGTGGCGTCGAGCACCTGCACCAGCAGCGCGCGCCCGCGCTCCGCCGCGACGCGGTCGAGGAAGCTCCGCGCGACGCCCTCGTCGGTGCCCGGGTCGATGGCCGCGTCGAGGCTGTACACGCCGGGGAGGTCGAGCACCTGCACGGTGCCGGTGCGCGGCAGCGCGAGCGGCGCCGCGAGCACGTCGACGGTGATGCCCGGAAAGTTCCCGACCTTGGCGTCGCCGCCGGTGAGGCGGTTGTAGACCGACGATTTGCCGGCGTTCGGGCGCCCCACGAGCAGCACCGAGACGCCGTCGGCGAGGAGCCTCGCGTCGGCGCTCACGGCGCGGGCTCCACGTCGATGGCGCCGGCCACCGCGCGGTCGATGGCGAAGGCCACGTGGCCGCCGACGCGCACCTGCAGCGGACCTCCGAGGAGGCCCGCGCGCAGCACCTCGACGGCGGCGCCCTCGGCGAGGCCCAGGGCCCGCAGCCAAAGGGTCTCCGACGCGTCGAGGTTGAGCCTCAAGATGCGTGCGGCGTGGCGGTGCGGGAGCTCGCGGAGGGTCATGGGCGGACGGGTGGAGCGGAGTACCACGGAGCGCCCGACGCTGCGCAGCGTCACGTGGCGTCGAGGGCGGCCACCAGGCGCGCCGCGCCGACGACGCCGAAGGGCAGCGCCACGAGCCCCAGCACCGGCACCGCGCCGAGCACCCCGGCGCAGGCCCCGAAGCCCAGCACGGCCCTGAAATTCCTGCGCATCCAGCGCAGCCGCGGGCGCACGCCGAGGCCGCGCAGGCCCAGCGGATAGTCGAGCAGGTCCCACGCGACGAGCAAGGCTACGACGAAGAGCTTGAGGGGCACCGTCACCGGCATTGCCACCGGTGCGACCACGTCGACGACGACGAGCAAACCCAAGGCGGGGAGGCCCAGCGCGAGGCCCGCGAGCGCCGTCCGCAGCGAGCGCCACGCCTGCGCGACCCACGACTCCGCCGGCGCGCCGCCGCGGGTCAGCTCGGGCACGGTCTGCACGCAGAGACGTTCGAGGGCCCAGCCCGACAGGGGCTGCGCGAGCGCCAGGGCCACCACGCCGCCCACGACCACCGCGAGCGCGACGAGCGCCGCCAACGCGAGCGTTCCGAGCCACGCGCCGGAGAGGCTGTTCACGTCGGCGCGACCCCGCACGAGCACCCACGAGGCCCACACCCCGGCGCCCGCGCACGCCGCGAAGAGGGCCAGCGCCACGGCCATGGGCACGGCTGCGAGGGGCCACCGCGACGGCGTCCCGAGCACGGCCCTCGCGCCGCCGAAGAAGCACCTCGCGCCGAGGCGCAGCGTGGGTCGGGTGGCGGTCATCGTCGTCGCGGGAGCGTACCCCGCGCGATGGAGCCGCGCCCGCGGGTGCGCTACGGTCCGCGCCGATGTCGCTCCGGAACACCGTGAAGGCGGGCCTGCGGGCCGCGGGGCTCGGCGACGCAGCGCGCCTCGGCGTGCAGCTCGCGGGCCTCGGTCTCGACCTGCGTCGACTGCCGGCGACGGCGGCGGCGCTGCCCTGGTTCGTGCGCTCGTGGAGGGCCTACGCGGCGCTGGCCGGCGAGTCTCCGCGCGTCGTCGAGGCGTACCCGTGCCTCTTCGACCGCGGCGACAGCGCGGGCTCGGCGTCGGGGCACTATTTTCACCAGGACCTCTGGGCGGCGCGCAAGGTCTTCGACCTCGGCGTGCGCGCGCACGTCGACGTGGGCAGCCGCGTCGACGGCTTCGTGGCGCACGTGGCGTCCTTCGCCGAGGTCACCTACGTCGACCTGCGTCCCCTCGAGGCGCCGGGGCACCCGCAGATCCGCGCGCAGGTCGGGAGCGTGCTGGAGCTTCCGTTCGCGGACCGCTCGCAGCGCTCGCTGTCGTGCCTGCACGTCATCGAGCACGTCGGCCTCGGGCGCTACGGCGACCCGCTGGACCCGCAGGGAACCCTCAAGGCCCTCGCGGAGCTGCAGCGCGTGCTCGCTCCCGGCGGCGACCTGCTCGTGGGCGTTCCCGTGGGACGCGAGCGCGTGTGCTTCAACGCCCACCGCGTGCTCGCGCCAACGACCGTCATCGCGACGATGTCCGAGCTCACGCTGCGGGAATTCAGCGCCGTCGACGACCGCGGGGCGCTCGTGCGCGACGCCTCGCCGGAGCACTTCGCCGGGGCCGACTACGCCTGCGGGCTCTTTCACTTCACGCGCTAGCTGGGCGGCATCGCCGTGGCGCGCCCCACGGGGAGCGTGACGACGAAGCGCGCCCCCTCGGCGCCGTCGGCGCGCTCGCACGCGCGAACGGACCCGCCCGCCTGCTCCACGATGGCCGCGCTCGTGGGCAGCCCGAGGCCCGTGCCCTCGCCCGCGGGCTTCGTCGTGAAGAACGGCTCGAAGATGCGCTCGCGAAGGTCCTCGGGGATGCCCGGGCCGTCGTCCTCGACGTCGATGACCACGACGCCGTCGCCGCTGCGCGCCCGCACGGTGATGCACCCGCGCGCCCGGCCGCTGCTGCGAAGGGCGTCGGCGGCGTTGAGCGCGAGGTTCAGCACCACCTGCACCAGACGGTCGCCGGACACCGTCACCGGCGCGAGGCCGTCTTCGATGTCGAGCGTGAGGGCCACGTCGCGCATGGACTTCTGGGGCTGCAAGAGGCTGCGCACCTGCTCCACGGCGTCGCGCACGTCGGCGCGGATGTCCGGCGACGCGTGGTCGTCGCTCGCCGGCGAAGCCCGCGCGTAGTCCAGGAGCTGCCGCACGGTACGGTGGATGCGCTGCGCCTCGCGGCCGATGCGCTCGGCGAATTCGCGCGTCTCGGACTCGTCGAGGCCGCCGTCGTGCATCACCTCGGCGAGGCCCACGATGGCCGCGAGAGGGTTGCCGACCTCGTGGGCGATACCCGCCGCGAGGCGCCCCACCATGGCCAGCCGCTCGCCGCGCACCACCTGCTCCTGGGCGCTGCGCAGGTCGATGCCCGCGCGCTCGAGCACGCGCACCTGCCCCGAGAGCTCGCGCTCCCGCGCCGCGAGCTGATCGGTCATGCGGTTGAACGCCGAGGCCGCACGCACCACCTCGGCGGCCCCGCGCTCCTCGGCGCGCACGTCGCGACGGCCGGCAGCCACGCGCTCGGCGGCGCGGGTGAGGCCCTCCATGGGGCGCACGATCCAGCGCGTGAGGGCGAGGTACACGACGCCGAGGCCCAGCATGCCGGCGACGACGGTGTAGAGCAGCACCGCGGTGGAGACCGTGCGCTCCGCCGCGCCCGCGGCCAGCGACGCCTCGGCGACGAAGACGCCGTGCGTGGGGAGCAGCACGACGACGGCCATGCGATCGCCGGTGACGCGCACGTCGTCGAAGGGCGGCGGGTCGCGGGAGATGGGCAGCGCGAACTCGCCGACGCGGGCCACGAGGCGGCCGTTCTTGTCGAAGAGCTCGGCGCCCGAGAGCCCGCCCTCGCCGACGCTCGCGGCGAGCAGCGGACGCACCTTGCTGGGGTCGAGGGTCAGCGACACCTCGCCGGCGACGGCGCGCGCGAGGGTGAGGCCGAGGCGCCGTCGTGCGATGCGCCCCGACGCCGCGGTCATCGGCGTGGCGACGGCGAGGGCCAGCGTCGCGGCCATCGCGAGCGCGCCGAGCAGGGCGAGCGCGAACTGCGTGCGAAGTCCGAGGCCCCGGCGTTCGTCCATCGTGCGCGGGGACCTTACCGCGAGTGCGAAGGGCGACGATACCGCGCGCGGACCGTGCTACGCCGCGCGGGCATGCGCTCCGAGCTCTGGCAGCCCCTCGCCCACCGCAACTTCCGGCTGCTGTGGACGGGCTTCGTGGTGTCGCAGGTGGGCGACATGATCCAGATGCTCGCGCAGTCGTGGCTCGTCGTGGACCTCACGCAGTCGGCGCGGGACGTGGGCATCCTCGCCGCCGCGCAGTCGCTTCCGCGGCTCGTCTTCGGCCTCTTCGCCGGCGTGCTCGTGGACCGCGTCGATCGCCGCCGGCTGCTCCTCGTCACGCAGGTGCTGGCGGCGGTGCAGAGCGCGGTGTTCCTCGCGCTGCTGCTGGCCCATCGGGTCACCTACGGCGTGTTGCTGGTGCTGGCGCTGGTGCTCGGCGTGCTCGACGCGCTGAACCTCACGGCGCGCGCGGCGCTCATGCCGACGCTGGTGCCGAAGCCCATGATCTCCCGCGCGGTGGCGTTGCAAGCCCTCGGCGTGAACGTGACGCAGCTCCTCGCCCCGTCGCTCGGCGGCCTGCTCCTCGGCTGGACCGGCGTCGCGGGTTGCCTCGTCGCCAACCTCATGTCGTTCAGCGTGCTCGTGTTCTCGCTCCGCGCCATGGACCTTCCCCCGCACGTGCCTCCCGCGGGCGGCGCTGCGCCGGTGGGCGATGCGCTGCGTGAGGTCTTCGCCTTCGTGCGCGGGCGTCCGGGGCTGCGTGGATCCATCGTGCTGGCGTACGCGCTCGGGCTCCTCGGCATGCCCGTGATGCGGCTGCTCTCGCTCTTCGCGCGGGTGGTGCTGCGCACGTCGGAGCACGCCTACGGGAGCCTCGCGGCAGCGTCGGGGGTGGGCGCGGTGCTCGCGAGCCTGCTCGTGACCGCGCGCGCGTCGGCGGCGAAGGTTCCACGCAACACCGTGGTGTCGGCGCTGGCCTTCGCGGGCATGGTCGCCCTCTTCGGCCACGCGCGCTCGTCGTGGACCGCCGCTGCGTTCCTCGTGGTCTTCGGCGCCGCACAGATGGCGTTCCGCTCGGCGGTGATGACGCGCATCCAGACCGAGGTGCCCGATCGCTTGCGCGGACGCGTGGTGTCCGTGCTCGCCATGGACTTCGCGCTGTGGTCCTTCGGCGCGGCGGGGCTCGGCGCGGTGATCGACGTGCTCGCACGCGCCCACGTGGGAGCCGCTTCGGCCTCGGCCGCGCTTCCGCCGGAGGCCCTGGCGTGGGCGTTGACGGCGGTGTTCACCGTGGCCGGCGGGCTCTGCGCCGTCGCCGCGGCGGTGACCGCGCGCGACGTGATGACCGTCGGCGAGCGCTGATCCACGCCGCACATCGGAGTGGACAACGCCGCCCCCAACATGGCACCCGCCGTCGCCACGATGCGCGTCTCGATCCCGTGCTCCGCCGCCCTCGTCGCCGTTCTCGCAGGGTGCGGTGAAACGCCTGCCCCGACGGACGTTCCCGTCACGGACCTCGGACTGCGCGACGTCGGCTTCACCGCCGTCGATGCGCCGGTCGAGGCCAGCGTCGATGCACCGCCCGACGTCGCCCCGACGATGGACGCCGGCTCCCTCGACGCAGCCCTCGCGGATGTCACCGACGCTGCCGTGGAGGCCGCCGTCGACGCACCTTCACCGCGCCTGCCGACGCTCGATTTCGGACGGTCGCTCCAGTACATCCCCGACGCCACGCGACGCGCCGCCGCCTACGACGCCTTCGCGCGCCGTGTGGACCTCGCCGAGGCCTCCCTCGCCTCGCCGCAGCTCGACGCGCTGACGTCTCGAAACCCCGCCATCGCAGCGTTCGACTACATGCTCGACCTGACGGCGTGCTTTCACCAGCAGTGCGGCGCGTCGCTGCCCCTCGACACCACCTGGAGCACGCTCCCGGAGACGTCGTTCCTGCACTTCGCCGAGGCGACGACGCTGCATTTCTACGCCCTCGACGGCCACGACCTCGGCACCGTCGACATCCCGGGCTGCGCCGCCCCGGCACCGGCGACCGCTGCGTGCCGCGCGCGAACGTTCGTGTGGGGTGACTCGCGGTACCTCTTCGCCACCGGCGACGCGGCGTTCCGCACGTGGATGGCCGCGCGGCTCCTCGCGACCACCGGCGGCGCCGTGCGCGGGGTGTTCCTCGACGAGCACGCGCATCGCTTCAACGACGCCATGAAGTTCGGATCGCAGTCGCGCGTCGAGCGCGGCGGGGCGCTGCGCGAGTACGCGGGTGCGCACCCCGGCGACGCAGCCCTCGACACGGCCTGGAACGCCGACGTCGTCGGAGCGCTCGCGCAGTACCGCACGGCTTTCGCGGCGCAGGGCCGCTTCGTCATGCCCAACCTCGCGACGTACTTCACGGCTCCCGAGGCGCAGGCGCAGGCCCTCGCGGCGGGAGGCGTGAGCGTCGAAGGGCTGTGGCGCCCCGACGCCTTCGACGGCACCGATCGCTTCTTCGACGTCGTGCGCGCCGTGCGCGCGGTGGCCGCGGCGGGCGGCGTCGTCGACCTCTACGGAACGCTCGGGTACACGGGTCCGTCGGGCTACGGAGCCGGGGGCTACGCCGACGCGCCGACGCGGTACCGCATGTGGCGGCTCGCAGCGTCCTTCCTCGCGCAGCCCGATGCGGGCGACCGCGGCACCGTGTACTTCGACCCGACGCTCGCCATCGACTTCGGAGGCGATCCCCTGGCGTGGGTGGCGACGTGGCTGCCCGCGTACGCAACGTCGCTCGGGGTGCCCCTCGCAGCACCCGACGTCGCGTCGCGCACGACGTACACGAGCACCACGGGCGTCGCGTGCACCGCCGTGGTGCTGCGCCGCACCTTCGCCCGCGGCACCGTCCTCGTGCGCGCCAAGGACGCCTGGAACTGCCCCGACTGGGACGGCGCCGGCATCGTGACGGTGACGCTCCCGCATGCACTGCGACCGCTGCAGCCCGACGGCACGGCGGGGCCCGCGACGGACACGGTGCGCATCCGCAACGCCGAGGCGTGGATCCTCCTCGAGCCCTGAGAACGCCCCGTGGTGCGTTGACCGCGGCGACGCGCGCGACGGATGCTCGGGGCATGAGCTCCGGTGGCTTCGGCGGCGGCGGGCCGCCCCAGGGATCCCCTCCGTACCCCCCGACCGCGCAGGGCCCGTGGGTGCCCAAGACGCAGGCATGGGACCCGTCATCGCAGCCTTGGGGCGCAGCTCCGGGTGGCCAGCCGCCCGGCATGCAGCCGCCGCCCGGGATGCAGCCTCCGCCGGGCATGCAACCGGGTGCGGGCTACCGTTCGCCCGGCCTCGTGCCGCCGTCGAACCTCCCCGAGACGTGGTTCGAGGTGAGCGTTCCGTCGGGCGGGGCGCAGTTCCCGTCGCGCTGCGCGTGCTGCAACGGACCGCCCACGAAAGCCCGAAGCATCTCGCACGCGGTGAAGGTCGGACGCACGACGTACACGCGGCGCATGAACATCCCGTACTGCGCGACCTGCGACGCCGAGGTGCGCGCGGGCGGACGTCGCGGCATCGCCCTCGGAGCGCTGGGCGTGCTGGCGGCGGCGGTCTTCCCATTGGGGCTGTTCCTGGCGTGGCAGTTCGCGCCGCCGGCGGTGACCTTCGTGGGCGCGCCCATCGTGGCCCTCGCGGCGGTCTTCGCCCTCGACCGCCTCTGGAAGGCCCGCCCCATCGCCCGCGACCGCGGCGCCTCGTCGGGACCGCGCGACGCCGTGTGGATGCTCGCGTTCCGCCCCAACGACCCCTTCACGCGGCTCGCGGGAACCAACGAGGCGTGGCTCCGCGACGTCGCGGCGATGCAGGGCGTCGCGCTCGTTCCGCAGGGACCGCGCAAGGGCTCCGTGGGGCGCTTCATCGTCGCGCCCGTCGTCGGCGCGCTGGCGGTCATCCCGGTGTTCTTCGCGCTGCACGGGCACGTGCATTTCGACAACCCGTCCGTCGACGCCGTGAGCTTCGACATCGACCGCGGCCTCGCGCAGATCGACGTGCCGCCGGGCGGTCACGACGACCTCTACCTCCCCGTGGGACACACGCGCATCGACGCCATGGTCGCGGGCCAGCGCGCGGACCGCGTCGAGGGCGACATCGACCCCTTCGGCACGCACGTCGCGACGCCCTTCGGACGCGCCTGCTACGCGACCATCACCACGGCGTACGGAAGCGCCTCCGTCGACGGTCCGCGGGAGCGCATCGCGACGCCGGGGCAGCGCTGGTACACCCTCGACGGCGTCGCCGACGTGCTCACCCCGTCGCCGCACTCGGTGTCGGTCAGCAACGGACAGACCGGGGCCACCCGCAAGCGCTTCGTGCGCGTCGACTGCTACACCGGCGCGCCGCTGCAGTAGCGGCTCTCGACATCGCCGCACCCGTCGCGGCATGCTCCCAGGCGAGCGATGGCCATGGGCGACCCTGCAAAGAACCTCTTCATCGACTACGAGACCTACCGCACCCTCGAGGAGGCGTCGGACACGAAGCACGAGTGGTACGACGGTGTGATCTACGCGATGTCGGGAGGCACGCTCGCGCACGGCGGCCTGGCGAGTCGCTTCATCATGGCGCTCGGCGCGCTGACGAGCTCGTGCGGCTGCCACGTGTTCACCTCCGACGTGAAGGTGCGCGTGCTCGCCACGGGCATCGCCACGTACCCCGACGTCTCCGTGGCGTGCGGCGAGCTTCAGACCGACCCGGCGGACCGCACGGCGCTCACGAACCCATCGCTGATCGTCGAGGTGCTCTCGGACGCCACCGAGGCCTACGACCGCGGAGAGAAGTTCGCGCACTACCGGCAGCTCCCGTCGCTGCGCGACTACGTGCTCGTGTCGCAGCACGAGCCACGCATCGAGGTGTTCTCCAGGGACGGCGAGCGGTGGATGCTGACGGTGGCACACGCCGGCGAGCGCGCGCCGCTGACGGCCTTCACGGGTGCCCTCGACGTCGATCGCGTCTACGAGGGCGTCACGCTCGAGCCGCGGGCTGCGCGGGGCACGGAGCCATCACCGGGGCGGTGAACGGGATCACCGGGGCGGTGAAACCCGTCCGCGGGCGAAACCTCCCGGGGCGTACGTCCGAGCGTCGAAACCGACGGGATCGAGAACGAGGCCCTATCGGAAATACTCCGGCGCTCCGACGACGGTCCGTCCGTCGGCGCCGAGGATCTCCCGCTTGTAGGTATGCCCGTTGCGGAGAAGCCATTTCTCGTCGTCGACGCCATTGCGGTCGAGGTCGAAGCGAATCTGTGACCACTGCGCCGGGTCGTTGGAGAATCGCACGGCGTCCGCGGGAGGAAATCGCAACGCCGTCGCGCGGTAGGTCGCCGCCGGAAAGATGTCGACGGCGCGCATCTCGCCGTGACGGTCGGCGTGGGTCTCGAGCCAGGCCTCCAGCGTCGCGCGCAGCTCCGTCGTGGTCGGCGGGGCCGCCGCCGGAGCGGCCACGGTCGCCGCTGGGACAGGCGGCGGAGCGGGAACCGCCGGGGGCAAAGCGGGCTCCGGCGCTGGCTCGGCCACCGGCGGGGGTTCCGAGGCGCTGGCGTGAACGGCGCGATTCACGAGATAGGCCGTGCCCAGGAGGCCGGAGACGCCCGCCACCGCCGCGAGCCGGATGAAGGTCTTGTACTTCATGGGAGTTGTCCCTTCACGATTGTCCGCTGAAGTCGGAGAGCGCTGCGGAGTGGTGGCTCGCGTAGCCCGCGTCGTAGCTGCTGGACGAATGATGCTCCGACGGCGGGGGTGCGGGCGGCTCGAAGTAATTCATCATCTGGGCATAGAGCATCCCATCGTAGAAAGAATAGTCTCGAGCCGACGAGTATTCGATCACCGTGGCGCCGTCGTAGCGCGCCCGCGGGATCTGCGCGAGGCCCGCGAAGTACTCATCCGGAACCGTCTGCTGCCGGCTCCGGATGACCCGCTTGCGCAGCGCGGCGAGGCCTGCAATCTCCGCATGGAGGCGCGAGCGCTCGGCCTCGAGACCGAGCGTCCGCTCGTGGAGACCCGCGATCTCCACGTCCGCCTGCGCCACGCTCCCCATCCACGGCGGTGCCGGGTCGAGCGCGTCGAGCCTCGCGGAGAGCTTCACCTGCCATCGCTCGAGCACCGTCGCCTCGGCGTTGCCGAGCGCGAGCCGCGCCGCTTCGATGCTCCGGATCCGCATCTGCGCCGAGGCGATGGCGTACTCGGCGTCCCGCGCCGCGCTCTCGATGGTGGCGAGCGCGCGCGTGTTCGCGGAGTGCTGTGCGAGCACGTCGGCCCAGCTCTTCAGGCCGATGCGCTCCACCGCCTCGTCCGCGGCCTTCCAGTCCCGGTAGTACTGCAGGTTCCAGAAGCGCTGGGCGTACGTCGCGCGGCCATAGTCCGCGTCGATGAGGTAGCGAACGTCGGTGGTGCCGACGAAGGTGTCCCGGACGTCCCGCGCGAGGTCCGCCTCGGCACGGATGCGACGCAGCTCGGCTTCGAGGCCGTGGATCCTCGCCTCCTCCGCGGCGGCATCGTAGGTCCCGAGATCGCGCAGCCGGTCCTCGCACGCGGCGATCTCCTCGCGCACCGCCTCCCGCGCCGCCGTCGGCGTGAGAAAGCCCGGAACCCGCCGGGACAGCGTTCCGAGCGTCGCCTCGGCGAGGTCCGGCAGCAGCGCAAGGACGCAGTCGCGGATCGTCGCGCGGCGGGCGGCTTCGAGCTCCACCCGGCGGGCCGTCGCCGTGTCGATCTCCGACGCGACGGTCTCGAGGTCGCTGCGGAGCCCTCCTTCGGAGTTCTCGAGGCCGACGACGAAATCACTCATTGCGGGCATTGGCGGGTCTCCTGCGTGCTCCCTGACGCTCGGCGCGGGACGCCGACGCCGTCCTCGTGACGTTGCTCGAAGAACGATCGAAACCAGGCTTCCAGCGCATCTTTTCCGTCGCCGGGACGGAGCTCGAAGGGGCGTCCGGGCAGCGCGACGAGGTCCGTGTGCGGATCGAAGGCGAACTTCGAGAATTCCAGGTGCCGCAAGGAATACCGCCGGTTCGCGAGCTCGCCGTGCCAGAGGTGCAGCACCTCTCCCGGCACCGTCCCGATGCGTCCCTGCACCGAGGCGTGGAAGCCTGCGGCCCAGCGTCGGAAGTGCTCGATGAGCCGCGGGCGCTTGTACATCATGCGCTCGCAGCACGCCGACGCCACGTCCCCGACGGCGGCGTGCGCCATGTAGTGATCGGCGGAGCCCGCGATGGCGTGTTCGTAGAGCCCGTGCCGGTCGAGGAGCTCCCGCGACGCCGCCCAGCCGTAGCCCGTGTGACCGTGATCCTCGAAGCGCCCGGTGCGCAGCATCGACGGATCGCGCGTGACGACCTGCGTGAAGGACGCACAGATCTGCGAGGTGGCGTTCGCCACGGCGTAGTCCGGTGGAAGGCGGTCGCAGGTCTCGAACACCTGCACCACCGCCGACTCGCGAAGCGCCGCGAGGGTGCCCCGCGCCCACGATGGGTTGCGGAAGACGAGGTCGCAGTCGAGCCAGGCGACGTGGGTGCACGAGGGCGGCAGCCACGAGATCGCGAGGTTGAGGAGGCGCTCCTTCTGCCAGAGCAGCGAGCGGCTGCGGACCTTGACGACGTCGCTTCGCTCCGGGAGATCGAAGCCCTCGTCGCCGAAGGCGCACTCGACCGTGAGCACGGGAATGCCCGACCGCCGGAGCAGGCTCGCGAAGACGTCGTAGTTGACCCGGCGCGTGCGGTAGCCGAGGGGGTTGTAGTACGCGGTGACGACCCACAGCCCGGGAGCGGGCTCGTAGAGGTAGTCGCCGAGCGGCCTCCCGAGGATCATCGACGGTGACGCGGGCTCCCTCGGGTCGGACATCGGAGGGGGCATGTTACGTCATGTGCGTTCCGCGGTCGGTACGAATCTGCTCGAGTCGAAGGAACATCCGATGAGCGCAGCCCGGGAGCCGCCTGAAGGGCGTCGCGGTTCCGCGGGGTCCTCGACGGGCGCCACGCTGACCCAACGGCCTGTCGGTAGCCTGCGTCATGTCGCATCCCTTCTCGAGGCGCTCTGGAGTGCGATCTCGTGGCCGTCGGGATCTCGAACCAATGC
>CAIMWA010000624.1 GCA_903845045.1 uncultured delta proteobacterium
GGCGTAGCGCCGACCGGGGAACTCACGGCCTTCGCGCGCCGGGTCGTCGGCCTCTCGCCGTTCGTGCGCATCGAGGGACCCGCCTCGGCCGACGCCGTGGCCGCGATGCCCGCCGAGCTAGCTGCGCTCGGGGCGCCCGCCCAGCGCTGACAGCGTCGCGCGCGCGCCCTGGTTCTCCGGGTCCAGCGCCAGCGCGCGGCGCGCCGACTCCTCGGCGCCGACGAGGTCTCCCGCGCGACGAAGGCACTCGGCGAGGCGCGCGAGGGGCACCGGCTCCGACGGGCGCGCCCGCATCATGCGCTGCCAATGCACCGCCGCCTCGGCCCAGGAGCCGGACTCCTCGGCATGCTGCGCCTGCAGCGCCGCCAGCGTCACCCGGGTGTCGGTGAGCGCCTGCCCCGCGGTCTGCAGGTGCTGCACACGCTCGGGCCGCGGGTCCAGGGCCTGGGCGATGCAGAACTGCACCGCCACGGCGATGCGCTCGACCTCGGCGGCGATGGCGTCGAGATCGCGGAGTAGCGTTGGTGCCGGCGGGGGAGCGGCCGACGGCGGCGCGGGGGCCGGCGCTCGCGACCCGGCGGGCGCAGGCGCGGGTGCCGGAGCAGCGTTCGGCGTCGGACGCTCGGTGCCCATCGTACGAGAAGGTACGGGAGCTCCGGTCGGCCGGACGATGGGAGGCGGAACGACCACGCCGTGCGGCAACGTCGCGGTGCGCGGCGGCGGCGGCATCGTCGCCGGAGCCTCCCGCGCCGAAGGGGATCCTCCGCGCGGCCGACGGCGTTCGAGCTGGTGGTCGTACACGACCCGCTGCGAGGGATCGCAGAGCATGGTCTCCGCCGCGTCGACGGCCCGCAGCACCGCGAGGAGGCGTCGCCGGTACTCGTCCGACGGCGCGCCCACGAGACGCGTCGCGTCGAAGCGTCGACGCAGCTCGCGCACGGCGTCGGCCACGTCCTCGGCCGCCGCATCTTCGGCGACGCGGAGCACCTCGTAGTGCGACTTGGCCTCGAGCCCCTCGAACACCCGGTCGATGGCCACACGGTCTTCCGTCGAGAGCCCAGGAGAAGAAGCCATCGAGCCGGAACACTGTACCCGAAACCCGTCCGCAAGCCCGCGCCCGGGTGCCTCGGCGAGGGGCTGAACATTCGTTGCTGATTCCTTGATGCGAAAACGTCCGTTCGGTTACGTCCGTTCAGTGCGCAGCGCCCAGGTCGGCGCCGAGCGCCCACCGCCGAGGAGGTCCCATGAAGCCCATCACCATCCTTCGTTCCGCTGGTTTCCGTCATTCCTGGCGCCGCGTCGCGCCGGGCCTCGTGCGGGTCACGCTCTGGCGCGCCGACGCCGAGGCCGGCGAGCGCCACCACGTCGCCTGCGCCTTCGCGCCCGACGACCGCGCCGCCATCCGTGCCCGCGCGCTGGCGCTGTTCTCCTTCGCCCTCGCGGTTCCGGTCCCACCGGGAGCTCCCGCGAAGACCGCCGCCGTGCTCATGGGGCTGGGCATCACCGCCCGGCGCATGGCCGAGCGCGAACTCCGACGCGCCCGGCACGAACCGGCGCGGCGCCTCGAAGCGGCGTGACATAGACTGTCCACGGGCCCGCGGGCCGACCGGCGCGGCCCGGTGCTATGGTGCGCCGGTGATCGACGGGACCGAGGCCGGCGAGGGCGCAGATACGTTGCGCGAGCACCTGCGTGAGCGCTTCGGCCTCGGCGACTTTCACGCCTGGCAGCGCGAGGCCATCGAGGCGCTGCTCGCTGGCGCCCCGGTGCTGGTGGTTGCCCCCACCGGCGGCGGCAAGAGCCTCACCTACCAGTTCAGCGCCACCGAGCTGCCGGGCACGACGCTCGTCATCTCGCCCCTCGTCGCGCTCATGGAGGACCAGGTCCGGGCCCTCGAAGCCCGCGGCGTTCCGGCGACGTTCCTTGCCGCGACGCTCTCGCCGGACCAGCGGCGCACGCGCATCGCGGGCATGCTCCAGGGCCGGTACAAGCTGGTCTACGTCGCCCCGGAGCGGCTCCAGTACGACGGCTTCGTCGACGCCTGCGCCCGAACGCGCATCGACCTCGTCGCCGTCGACGAGGCGCACTGCATCTCCATGTGGGGGCACGATTTTCGCCCCGACTACCTGCGCATCGGCGACCTCATCGAGCGGCTCCGGCCGCCGCGGCTGCTCGCGTGCACCGCGACGGCGACGCCCGAGGTGCGCGAAGAGATCCTTCGCGGGCTGCACATCGATCGCGACGTCGCGAAGCTGGTGCTCCGGGGCTTCGCGCGGCCCAACCTCCACCTCGCGGCACGCACCGTCGACGGACCGACGGAGGCCCGGTCGCTCGTGCGCGAGGGCTTGCGCAAGGTGCTCCGCTCGACGCATCGCCCGGCCGGAGCCGCCATCGTCTATTGCGCCACCCGGCGGGTGACCGAGCAATTCGCCGACGAGCTCAAGACCCTCGGCTGGAACGCCGCCGCGTACCACGCCGGCCTCGACGCCGACGTGCGCACGGAGGTCTCGGCTCGCTTCAGCGCGCGCACCGTCGACGTGGTGGTGGCCACCAACGCCTTCGGCATGGGCATTGATCGCCCCGACATCCGCACGGTGCTGCACCTCCAGCCCCCGGCCAGCATCGAGGCCTACTACCAGGAGGTCGGCCGCGCCGGCCGGGACGGGGCCGAGGCGCACGGCCTGCTTCTGTGTGCCGGCGTCGACATCGCCCTGCGTCGGCGCATGTGCGAGCTCGGCGTCGACGGCCAGCCTGCGGAGCCAGCGCAGGCGGCGAGATCCTGGCGTCTTTTCCGTGGGTTGCTTCGCTATCTCGATGCCGCGACCTGCAGGCACGACTTCGTGCTCCGGTACTTCGGGGACGACCAGGAGACCCTGGGCGGATGTGGTCACTGCGACGTGTGTGCAGCGATCGACGACTCCGCGACTCCGGTCGCCGCCCAGGAGGTCGAGACCGCGGTCCGCATGGCCCTGTCGGGGGTGGCGCGGGCCCGGCAGCGCGGGGGCCTGCAGGCCATCGCGGAGATGCTCCGGGGCACCTCGACGGCCCGCACGCAGCGCTTCGGCTTCGATGACCTCTCGACCTTCGGGCTCTTTCGCGGCCGCTCCCAGGCGTGGGTGACGACGCTCTTGCGGGGGCTCCTCGCGGCGGGGTGGATCGACCTCACACCGTCGGAGCACCCCGTGCCGTTGCTGACGACGTCGGGGCTCGCGGCGATGCGGGGCGGGGACACCAGCCGTTTCCGCCTTCCGCCGGACGATCGTGCGCGGCCCCGCGCGACGCCGGGGGCGGCAAACGCGGCGGCGTCGGCGACCTTGGGACCCGTGGACGCAGCTCTCTTCGAGCGGCTTCGGGCGTGGCGTGGCGAGGAGGCCCGGCGCCGGGGGCTTCCGGCCTACGTGGTCGCCTTCGATCGGACGCTGCAGGAGCTGGCCTCGCGCCGTCCGGTGGACCTCCGCGGGCTCGAGTCGGTGCACGGCCTCGGACCGGCGCGCATCGACGCCTATGGCAAGGCGATCCTTTCGGTGCTCCACGCGCAGTGAGGGGCGTTCGCGGGGGTTGCGCTCCCCCGGTCGGACGATGCATGAACGCGGGCGAAGTGCGTCTCGAGCTCGCGTCCTTGGGAACGTTGTTGTCCGTCGGCCTCGCCTCGGGGGCCGCGTTCGCGCAGATCGGCGCGACGACGCGACCGGAGCAGGGGGCGACGCCCGCCCCGCCGCCCGCGGAGGCGCCGCCGCGGCTGCTGCGCTTCATCGAGGCCGCGTATCCGGCCGCGGCGCTGGCCGACGGGGTCGAGGGGGCGGTGCTTCTCGAGCTCGCCATCGACGCCGAGGGGCACGTCACGTCGGCGACGGTGGTCGAGGGTCCGGGCCACGGCCTCGACGAGGCGGCGCGCGCGGCGGCGTCGCAATTCAGCTTCAGCCCGGGCCGTCGCGACGGGGCGCCGGTGCCGTCGGTGCTGCGCTACCGGTACCGTTTCAACGCCGCGGCCGCCCGCGCGGCCCAGGCTCCGCGGGTGCATGCCGTGGTGCGGGTGCTCCTGCGCGGCCGCGCCGAGGCCGCCCTCGCAGGTGCGACGGTCACGCTCACGCTCCGTGGCGGCGCCCCGCGCACGGTGCGGGCCGACGCCCAGGGCGAAGCGCGCTTCGAGCTCGACGCCGCGGGCATCGCGAGCATCGCCGTGCAGGCCGAAGGGTATCGTCCGTTCACCTCGGACGAGTCCGTGGCCGACCGTGACGACCTCGGCATCACGTACCGCCCGACCCCCGCCGATGCGCCGGCGGCTCCCGCGACGCCGGGCGCTCGTCCCGCGAACGCCGACGAGGACGAGGCGACGGTGCGTGCCCGCCGTCCTGCCCGCGAGGTCACGCGGCAAACGCTGGAGTTCCGGGAGATCCTGCGCATGCCGGGCACCGGCGGCGACGCGCTTCGGGCCGTGCAGAACTTCCCGGGTGTCGGCCGTTCGCTCACCGGCCTGCTCATCGTGCGCGGCGCCATCCCGCAGGACACGCAGATCTTCGCCGACGGGACGCTGATCCCCATCGTCTATCACTTCGGCGGCCTGTCCTCGGTGATCAGCACCGAGCTGCTCGACCACATCGACTTCTATCCGGGCAATTTCAGCGCTCGCTACGGTCGCGCGCAGGCCGCCGTGGTCGACGTGGGCCTCCGGTCGCCGCTGCGCGAGGGCTACCGCGTCGTCGCCAACGTCAACCTCATCGACGCGAGCGTCTTCGCCGAGGGGGCCATCACCCGGAACCTCTCCTTCGCTGTCTCGCTGCGTCGGAGCTACGTCGACGCGATCCTCGGCGCGGTGCTGTCGAACTCGAGCACGCTCTCGTTCACGTCGCTGCCCGTCTACTGGGACTACCAGGCGATGCTGGAGTACCGCCCGACGCCGCGGGACCGCATCCGGCTGACGGGGCTCGGCTCCGACGACTCGCTCGCGCTGGTGCTCTCGCGGCCCTCGGAGACCGCGCCGCGCTTCAGCGGTGATTTCACCACGGCCATCGGCTTTCACGCGGGCCAGCTCCTCTGGGACCACACGTTCTCGCCGCGCGTCACCAGCCGCGCGATGGTGTCGATCAACCGCAACAAGCTCAGCTTCGGCGGCGGCGAGCAGTTCGGGCTCGACCTCGCGTTCTGGCAGCTCACCGGGCGCTACGAGTTCTCGGCGCAATTCACCCGGCAGGTGCGTGCGAACCTCGGCCTCGACATCGTCGGCGGTCCCGCGACGATCTCGTTCAACGGGCTTCGCCAGCCCACCGAGGGCCAGACGCCGAGCCTCTCGACGCAGGCGCGCGCGGCGACGCGCAGATCGCTGCGGCCGACGAGGCCATCAAGCTCGACCCGACCCAGCCCCTGCTCTACTACCTCAAGGGCAACGGCCTGGTGCAGAAGACCACCCAGGA
>CAIMWA010000625.1 GCA_903845045.1 uncultured delta proteobacterium
CCCAGGCCGTTCGGCCCCGCGGCGGACTTTACTCGCTCCGGTGTTCAGAGCGCGCTGCGGCCGCCGCTGATCCGCGGCGCGTGCCCGGAAGGAGCCGCCGTTCCTCGATAATCCCGAGGTGCGCGCCAAATTCGACGCCGGCTGCCATAGCCGTCGAAGGCAGTCAATACCTTTCTTGCGCTGAACATTCGTGCGGCACCAGTGCCTCGCTGCCGCGCCGTTCTCACAGAGCTCCAACGGAGCTCCATTCGGCCTCGGGGCGGGCCGGCGGCGGCCGTCGGGAAGAGCGAAAGTGCCGCGACGCAGGGCCGGCCGGGCGTGGCCGACGGCGCCGACGGTACGCCTGGGGTCGAGGAGGAAATGGCTAGAGCTCCGGTACTTTCATCGCGCCAGATGATCAGCTTGAACGTTCGTTCAACGGTTGTGGGTCCCGTTGATCGAGCGCACATCGGTGTCGTGCCCGGCAGCTGATGTCGGGCGAACCGCGGTCCTCCGGGGCGCGGTAGGTGTGCCTCGGGGCGACGCGCTCCGAGTGTTCACGTGCTCGTTCGTGCGCGTGCTGCGCGGTGGGATGAACGAGGGCGGGGACCGGGGCGGTGGATGTAGGTGAGCGTGTGCTCCGCAGCGGAGCGCCGCGGACGGGTCTTGTCTTGTCTCCCGGGCGATCGGACGGATCGCGCGGGGGGCGGTTGCATCGGGGCGAAGCGGGGCACCGATCGGTGCGTGGGTGCGCGTCAGGCGCGGGAAGTGCGAGGGAGACGATGGAGGGTCCGATCACGGTGGCTGGGGGCGAGGCGGGGCTGTCGCTGGAGCCGCTCTACGTGCACGAAAGCGTCGAGGCGCCGGCCCGCAAGGGTCGCGCGAAGACGATCTCGGTGCGCCGTCTCTCGAAGCGCGAGATGGCGCGCACTCGCACGGAGCTCGAGGGCTTCGCGTACGACCGGCCGCAGACCCGCGCCGAGTGCCTTCACGGGGAGTTCGCGGCGCGTCCGTGCCCGTTCGTTTCGTGTCGATTCCACCTCTATCTCGAGGTGAACCCTCGCAGCGGCAGCATCCGGGTGAACTTCGAGGGGCTCGAGCCGTGGGAGCTGCCCGAGACCTGCGCGCTCGACGTTGCCGAGCGTGGGGGCGTCACGCTGGAGGAGGTCGGCACGTGGCTGAACCTCACCCGGGAGCGCGTGCGCCAGCTGGAGGCCGTGGCCATCGGCCGGCTCCGGGCGACCTCCGAGGCCGCGACGCTCGCCGACATCTTCGAGTGACCGCGTTCCATCCGGGAGGAGCGGCCTGATCCGGTATATTCCCGCGCGATGACGACCATCCGGCGGGTTCTCGTTTCGGTTTCGGACAAGCGCGGTCTCCTGGGCTTCCTGCGGGGCGTCGGCGGCCCCGGGGTCCAGATCCTCTCGACGGGCGGCACCGCGAAGGCGCTGCGCGAGGGAGGGCTCGAGGTCACCGACATCAGCACCTACACCGGCTCGCCCGAGATCATGGACGGCCGCGTCAAGACGCTCCACCCGCGGGTGCACGGCGGGATCCTCATGCGCGAGATCGAGGAGGACCGCGCTGCGCTGGCGTCGATCGGCGGCGAGCCCATCGACCTGGTCGTGGTGAACCTCTACCCGTTCGTCGAGACCCTTCGGCGCGCGGGCGCCACGCACGACGAGCTCGTCGAGAAGATCGACGTCGGTGGTCCGGCGATGGTGCGGGCGGCGGCGAAGAACCACGCGCGCGTCTGCGTGATCGTCGACCCCGACGACTACGCGCAGGTGCAGGCCGAGATCGAGGCCGACGGCGCGGTGTCCCACGCGACGCGCGTCGCCATGGCGGCCAAGGCCTTTGCGCACACCGCGGCGTACGACGGCGCCGTGGCGGGCTATCTGTCGAGCCTCGGCGACGAGGGCGTGCGCGAGCGCTTTCCGCGGTCGCTGCACCTCGATTACACGCGGGCGTATACTCTTCGATACGGCGAGAACCCGCACCAGGACGGCGCCTTCTACCGCGAGCGAGGCGCCGCGCAGGGGACCGTCGGGAGCGCCGCGAGCCTCGGCAGCGGAGGCAAGGAGCTCTCGTACAACAACCTCGTCGACGTCGACGCGGCGGTGGAGGCGGTGCGCGAGCACGACGGTCTCGCCGCGGTGGTGGTGAAGCACTGCAACCCGTGCGGCGTGGCGGTGGCCGGCTCGCTCGAGGCGGCGTACCGCGCCGCGCGCGACGCCGACGCGGTGAGCGCCTTCGGCGGCATCGTGGCGCTCAACGGAGTGGTCGACGTCGCGACGGCGAAGGCGCTGGCGGAGACGTTTCTCGAGGTCGTGGCGGCGCCGTCGTTCGACGCCGATGCGCTCGAGATCTTGCGGGCGCGCAAGAACCTTCGGCTCCTGGCGCTCGGCGCGCTCCCGCGGGCTGACCAGCGCGCCGCGACGGTGAAGCACGTGAGCGGCGGCTTGCTGGTGCAGGACCGCGACGCGACGGCCGGCGGCGAGGTCGCGAGCGGCCGCATCGTCACGAAGCGAGCGCCGTCCGCCCAGGAGCTCGCGGCGCTCGGCTTCGCGTGGTCCGTGTGCAAGCACGTGAAGTCGAACGCCATCGTGCTCGCCTCGTGCGACGGCGGTGCGCAGCGGACCATCGGCGTGGGGGCCGGGCAGATGTCCCGCGTCGTCTCCGTCGACATCGCGGCGCGCAAGGCCGGGGAGGCCTCGCGTGGAACGGTGCTCGCGTCGGACGCGTTCTTCCCGTTCCCCGACGGCGTCGAGCGCGCCATCGAGGCCGGCGTGCGAGCGATCGCGCAGCCGGGCGGCAGCGTTCGTGATGCCGAGGTCATCGCCGCGGCGGACCGGGCGGACGTCGCGATGGTGTTCACTGCCGTCCGCCACTTTCGGCACTGAGCGCGGGTGCGGCCTTACGGCGCGACGATGGAGGCGACGGCGAGCGATGCGACGGCCGTTGCGAGCAGAGCGTCACGCCGCGACGGGAGCGCCCGCACCGCGACGATCGCGAGGGCCGCGGGACCGAGCAGCGTGAGCGTCCACGTGCAGGCCGGCCCGAACGCCGCGCCGCGGAGGCCGAGGGTGAGCCGCGAGATCCACAGCAGCAGGTTGAAGGCGGCGGCGAAGAGCGCGACGCGGAGTCCCATCGACCCGGCGCTAGCACGCGCGATCTCGGCGCTCCAAGGAAGCAGCGGACGATGATCCTTCGCGATCCCGTGCATGGTCTCGTGGCGTTCGATGGCGCCGACGCCAGGGTGGTTCCCGCGCTTCTCGATACGCGGGAATTCCAGCGCCTTCGCGACGTGCGAGCGCTCGGCGTGGCGTCGATGGCGTTCCCCGGCGCCGAGCACTCGCGGTTCACGCACGGCATCGGCGCCGCCCGGGTGATGGCGCGACTGCTCGCGCGCGTCGAGCCGCTCGCGGCGGAGCTCGGTGTGCCGCTGTCGCCGCAGGACCACGATGACGCGATGGCTGCGGCGTTGCTGCACGACCTCGGGCACGGGCCGCTCTCGCACCTGTTCGAGGAGGTGTTCCCGGGCATGCCGACGCACGAGGCGTGGTCCAGCGCGGCCATCCTCGACCCCGACTCGGGGGTGCATCGCGTGCTCGCTTCGCGCGACGCGGGCATGCCCGCGCGGGTCGAGCGGCTCGTGCACGGGATCCATCCGATCCCGCTGCTCGCGCGCGCGGTGTCGGGGACCCTCGACGTCGACCGCTGCGACTACCTGCTGCGCGACTCGCACATGACCGGCGCTCGTTACGGCCTCTTCGACCTCGACTGGCTGCTGCGGGCGCTCGCGGTGGAGCGTACCGCCGCCGGAGCGCGCCTCGCCGTCGACGGCGCGAAGGGGCTGCCCGCCATCGAGGGGTACTTCCTCGCGCGGCTGTTCATGTACCAGCAGGTGTATTTCCACAAGACGACAAGGGCTGCGGAGGCCGTGCTGCGCGGCGTGTTTCGCCGCGTCGCGGACCTCGCAGGGGAGGGGCGCGGACCGTCGGTGATGCCGCCGACCCTCGCGCGGCTCGCGCGTGGCGAAGCGCTGTCGAGCGTCGAGTACCTGCGCCTCGACGACACCGTCTTGTGGAGCGCCGTGAGCGCGTGGTGCGACGATCCCGATCCGGTGCTCGCGAGCCTCGCCAGGCGCTGCCGGGCGCGCGCGCTCTTCAAGACGGCGCCGCTCGATGGCGTCGACTCCGCATACGACGACGAGATCGCCGATGCGATGCGCGCGTGCGTGCGCGCGGCCGGCTTCGACGACCGGTACCACGCGAGCCTCGACGTCGTGGAGGTCGTCCCCTTCGAGTCGGCGTCGACCGACGACGAGGCCCTCCGCGTGCTTCACGCCCACCGGGCGCCAGAGCCCATCGAGCGGGCGTCCTTCGTCCTGTCGAGGCTCGCGGGAACGTCGCTCGTGCGGCGCCACCTGATCTTTCCCGCGGAGGCCCGCGACGCCGTCACGAAGCTCGTCGCCTCGCGTCGTGATGGTGCGTGAACCCAGCATCGTCGCGTGCGATGCCGTAGACTCGCGCGCCTCTGCATTACCTCGCGATCGACGCTCCCCGTTCTCTGTGCGCTGGCCTTCGCCGGTGCCGCCCACGCCGACCCGGTCCCGCCGGTGAGCCTCGAGGTTCGCGCGGGCGACGCTCCGGGACGTCTGCGCTTCACGTTTCGCAACGGGGGCGCCGACGCCGTGGAGGTGATCGCCGACCGCCGCCTGCTCTCGCTCGAGGTGCCCGAGGTCGCCGGTGCGCCGTCGACGGCGCGTGGTCGTCGAACGGTGCGTGCGTCCGTTGCGCGCTGCGCCTTCGCGGAGCGGCCGACCTCCAACGAGTTCTCACCGCGGGTGCAGATCGCTCCGGGACAGGCCTACAGCGAGTCCGTCGACGTGGCCGAACTCTGCCCGCGCGGCGTTCCCGCGTTTCCATCCGGTGCGGTGGAGGTGCGGTACGGGTTCGCGGCGCCGCGTACCGGGGCCGCTTCGCACACCCGCTCCATCGTCGTCGACGATCGGCCGGACACGTTTCCGTGGGTTCGGGCGCTGGTGCTCTCGAGCGACGTCGTCGCCCCGCCGATCGCTTCGACGGACCCGTCCGACGGAGCGATGCTGGCGGTGAGCGCCGCAGGTTCGTCCGCGGCCGACGCCGCAGCGTTGAGGGTGACGGCGACGGTCTCGAACCCGCACGTTCAGGCCGCGTGGACGACGCTCCGCCCGTCGCAGTTCTCGTTGGTCGTGCAGACGCCTGAAGGCCGCAGCGTCGCGTGCGATGTCATCACGCGCTTGCCGGCGGGGCAGCGAGAACTCTTCCAGCGCCTCGGTGCGCGGGCGCGGTCGACGGTGAGGCTCACGCCCGCGATGCTGTGTCCGTCGGGGACGTTCTCCGTTACCGGCGTGTACCGGGCGACGGCGGCCTTCGCGAGTTCGGCCGACGGTGCGGCGTTCGGCCTTCAGCGGGTCTTCACGGGGCGCGTCGAGTCGTCGCCATTCACGCTCCGCATCTCGCGCGGGCGTCTCGTTCCATTGCAGCCCCGGTTCGAATAGCGCGACACTGCGCTCCGAGGAGTCCCCCGACATGCCCAGGATCCTGGTCGTCGACGACCAGAAGAACATGCGGATCACGCTGTCGATCATGCTCCGCGCCGCGGGGCACGAGGTCGACGAGGCCGGCGACGCCGAGTCTGCGGTGAACCAGCAGAAGACCAGCGCCTACGACCTGGTGCTGACGGACCTGAAGATGGGAGCGCAGGACGGCATCGAGGTGTTGCGCCGCACGCGCGAGCTGTCGCCGCTCACCGAGGTCATCGTCATGACCGCGTACGGGACCATCGAGAGCGCCGTCGAGGCGATGCGTCTCGGGGCCTACGACTACATCCAGAAGCCCTTCAACGAGCAGGAGCTGCTCGTGAAGGTGCAGCGCGCCGTCGAGAAGCGTCAGCTCGGAGCCCAGGTCGCGCTGTTCGCGCAGGAGTTCCGCGACAAGTACCGCTTCGAGAACATCGTCGGCCGCTCGACCGCCATCCGCGAGGTGCTCGGTCGCATCGTGAAGATCGCTGGCTCCGATGCAACGGTGCTCATCACCGGCGAGAGCGGCAGGGGCAAGGAGCTCGTCGCCAAGGCCGTGCACGTGAACTCGAAGCGGTCGGCG
The DNA here is from genome assembly GCA_903845045.1 of uncultured delta proteobacterium. GTDB lineage: Bacteria > Myxococcota_A > Polyangia > Polyangiales > SCUS01. Next base: position 6,129 of record CAIMWA010000625.1, read on the forward strand.
GCGCCGTTCGTGCCGGTGAACTGCGCGGCGGTCACCGAGACGCTGCTCGAGAGCGAGCTCTTCGGGCACGTGAAGGGCGCGTTCACCGGCGCGACGAGCCACCGCAAGGGCCTTATCGAGGAGGCCTCGGGCGGCACGTTCTTCTTCGACGAGATCGCGGAGACGTCGCCGGCGTTCCAGGCCAAGCTGCTGCGCGTGCTGCAGGAGGGCGAGGTGCGTCGCGTCGGCGACAACCGCGCGATGAAGGTCGACATCCGGGTCATCGCGGCGACGAACCAGGACCTGCACCGCGCCATCGCCGAGAAGCGCTTCCGGCAGGACCTCTACTACCGGCTCAACGTCGTGCGCTTCCTCCTGCCGCCGCTTCGAGAGCGGCGCGAGGACATCCCGGCGCTGGCGGAGCACTTCGTCGAGAAGGTGTGCCGCAAGATGAACACGCGCGTGCGCCTCGGCGACGGCGTGATGGAGTTCCTGCTCGGGTACGAGTTCCCGGGGAACATTCGCGAGCTCGAGAACATGATCGAGCAGGGCGTCGCTCTCGCCTCACAGACCGGCGTGGTGTCGCTCGAGGACATCGCGCCGCACGACCTCCCGGCGGCGCCGCGGGACCTTCCCGGCGAGCGTTCGCTGGGCGCCTACGTCGACGCGGCCGAGCGCGTGGCCATCGAGGCGGCGTTGCGGGAGTGCGAGGGGAACCGCGAGCGCGTCGCCGAGCAGCTCGGGCTCTCGGCCACGACGTTGTGGCGCAAGATGAAGCGCCTCGACATCCGGTGGCCGAGCTGAGGGTTCAGTCGCGGGGCGTGAAGTTGAAGCGGACCTCGGCGATGGCGCAGCCGTTCCGCGAGGGGGGAAACGTCACCCGCATCAGCGCGCGCTTCACGCACTCGACGAGGGCCTGGTTGTTCATCGCCGTCGCCACGCGCACCGTCTCGAGGTGGCCCGTGGGGAGGATCTTGAGCTGCGCCGTGAGCCCGCCGCGGAGCGAAGGGTTCGCGCGAAGCTCGTGCTCGTAGCACGCGCGGAGGGCGCCGTAGTTGCTCTGCGCGGTGCGCTGCACGCCGCTCGGGTCGGTGAGCGTTCCGCTGCATTCGTTGACGTAGCGGGTCACGTAACGGATGTGCGGCGCGTTCGAGACGTCCGGCGGCGGGCCGCTGTCCGGCAGTTCCGGCGGCAGCTCGATGGTGGCGCCGACGGACGGCGTCGTGGCGATGGGCGGACCCGCGTCGCGTTGGACGACGTGGGCCGGCGGCGGGGGGGGAGGGGGCGGCGCCTTGCTCGTCAGCGCCCAGAGGCCTGCGCCTCCGCCACCGATGAGCAGGAGGCCGATGACAGCGTACTTCGCGTTGCCGCCGTCAGACTTCGGGGGGACGAGACTGTCGCTCACAGGGAGGATCCTCCACGGCGTCGCGCGCCGATGCACTCAACCATAGCCCGTTCGGCGCCAGGCACTAAGGAACCTGCCACGGGCGCATGCCGCGGAGCGTGACGAGCGTGATGGAGTCGGCGAACACCCGAGCGCGGTAGCTCCCGAGGTGGATGAGCCGATGGTTCGCGTCGTACCCGCTCGCCGCCACGCGCACCACGCCGGGGTCGAGGTCGAGGAGCGCGTAGGTACCAAGGAGCGACGTGGCGTCGCGGCTCAGGTCCGGCAGCGGGTTGGTGTCGTTGTCGGAGAAGTAGACCACCGGGCCGTCCCACGCGCGGCGCGGGCTGCTGTCGACGGACGCGTTCGCGAGGCGCACGTCGTCGCAGTCGTGGACCTCGCCGGCGAAGGCGCCGCGCCCGCGGGTGATGCCCGACGTGAGCGTCGCGGTGGCAGGGATCGCGGTCCAGTCGGAGTTCGAGATCACGCGCGGAAGGAACCGCACCTTGTGCGTCCCGTTGATGCCGGCGGGCGCGGTGTCCATGTCCACCTGGCCGTTGGAGAGCAGGGTGTTGTAGTCGTAGATGCGGTGGGACCACAGCCCCGCGGCCTGGGCGTCGGCCGGGTCGCCCTCGGTGACCACGAGCAGTTCGGTCTCCGTGGGGACGTTCGGGATCTGGAAGCCGCCGGTCTGCCGCGTGAAGAGCACGCGGTCGCGGGACGGGCTGAAGACGTCCTCCATGCCCGATCCCGGGCTGGTGATGTCGCTGACCGCGGCGCCGATGAGCTCGCCGGGGTTTCCGTCGGCGGCGACGCGGTACACGGAGACCTTGATGTGCTGCGAGTTGCCTCCGTTGCCGAACACCCGGACGTAGCCCCACATGGTGACCATCTGCGGCGCGCCTGCGGTCGGGTAGCTGCCCGGCTGGTAGCACTGGAGGTTGGGCGCTCCGACGGTGCCGGTGCGGCAGTACTCGCGGCGCTGCGTATCGTCGCAGTTGGTGCGCTCGAGGGCGTCGTTGCGAGCGGGGAGCGCGATGCAGACGCCGCAGGTGTTCGTCTGGCCGCGCCCGCAGGTCACGCCAGCCGCCGCGGAGCGACAGTACTCGTCGCCGGGCAGGCCCGTTCCGGTGGAGCCGGTGTCGGCGGGCGTCGATGCGTCGGTGGGCGCCCCACCGTCGGCGGGGATCGCGGTGTCCGCCGCCGTGGCAGCGTCCCGCGCGGGCGTCGAGGACGTCGAAGAGCTGCAGGCGCACGCCAGAAGCGCGACACCGAAGGGTACGAGGGAGCGGCGCATGGGACCTCCAAGGGGCGCGCGGTCGACGCGGCCGGCGGACGCTACCAGAGGGCCCGTCGGGCTGCATCCGGCAAGCGTTCCGGGGGGTGAGCCGCGTCGCATTGTTGAGGGCCTTCGGGACGGGGTGGTAGCTTCGGCGCATGCCACTGATCGAAACCGAGGAAGCGGCCCGACGGCTCGCGCGCGCCATCGCCAGCGACGTCTCGCTCTACAACGAGGAGAAGATCACCAAGGGCTTCCAGCGCGACGACCTGTTCGACGCGCTGAAGGACGAGATCGAGGAGGGGCGGCAGCTCTTCAAGTCGCGCGTCTCCGAGGAGCTCTACGTCAAGAACTTCTACGGCCGCGCGCTCGTCGACATCCTCGTGAAGTCGAAACGACACATCAAGTCGCCGGTCTGGTGACCACCGGCCCGCGGCTCGTCGTCGTCGCCCCGGAGGACGAGGGCGATCGACTCGACAAGGTGCTCACGCGGCGGCTCGTGGCCGACGGCGTGTCGCGCTCGCTCGTGTCCCAGTGCTTCGCCGACGGCCGCGTGACCGCCGGGGGCGTCGCGCGCAAGCCCTCGGAGCGTCCTCGCGCCGGTCTCGTGGTGACCGTCGATCTTCCGGCGCCGCCGCCGAGCGTAGCGCTCGCCGAGGACATCGCCCTCGACGTGGTCTTCGAAGACGAACACCTGCTCGTCGTCGACAAGCCCGCGGGGATGGTGGTGCACCCGGCGCGCGGCCACGACCACGGCACGCTCGTGAACGCCGTGCTCCACCACGCCGCCGTGGAGGACCTCGACCCCGTGCGGCCGGGCATCGTGCACCGCATCGACCGCGACACATCGGGGCTCCTCGTCGTCGCGCGCACCCGAGCCGCGCGGGACGGCCTCGCGGCGCTCTTCAAGCGGCACGACGTCGAACGCAGCTACATCGCGCTGATCGAAGGCGTGCCGCACACCTCGATGACCTTCGACACGCTGCACGGGCGACATGCGACGGACCGCAAGCGCTACACGTCGCGCGTGACCGAGGGTCGCCGCGCGGTGACGCACGTCGCGCTGCTCGAGACCTTCGCCAACGGACGCGCGTCGCGGCTTCGGTGCACCCTCGAGACCGGGCGGACGCACCAGATTCGCGTGCACCTTTCGGAGCACGGGTTTCCGCTCCTCGGCGACGGCGTGTACGGGCGGACCCCGCGGGACCCGTGGCTCAAGGGCATCGCCGCGACGCTCGGACGCCAGGCGCTGCACGCCGCGGTGCTCGGCTTCGTGCATCCGGTGACGGGCGCCGCGCTACGCTTCGAGTCTCCGCTGCCGGGGGACCTCGTCGTGGCGGTGGAATCGCTGCGCAACGCCCCGAAGTAGGCCGAGGCTCAGCCCTCGAGGATCTTCCGGAGGCGCTTCGCGTCGGCATACATGTCGACGTTCGTCATGGTGACGAGCACGTCGGTGCATCGCGACGCGCGAATCGTCTGCGCGGCGGCCTCGAGGGCGGGGTCCTCGTAGCGCGACTTGTGCCCGGCGGGACCTGGCAGGCGGAACGCGCCCAGGGCGCCCTTGGCGATGGGCGGATGCCGAAGCGGATCGCGGGACACGATGACGGCGAGGTCCTTCACCGTCGCCTCGGAGTCGCGAAGCTCCCACGACGCCGGCGGCTCCCACACCACCGGTGGCAGCCGTGCGCCGGCGAGGCCCTCGAAGAACGCGCGCACCGACGTGCGGTGCACCTTGCTCGCGGTGAGGTCCGCCGGGGTCGAGACGATCAGCGCCTGCGCGTCGAGGTCGCGGAGCACCGGCAGGAACGCCTCCCACGCGGCCTGCGCCGCCGCCGACGGCTTGAACCCCTCGACGCCGACCTCCTTCGGCGCGAGCGCCGCGAAGTGGAACCCCTCGGGGGCCTCGCGACGCCACCGGCGCACGAGCGCCGGCCCGGGGATGCCGAGGAGCGTGTCGGCGATCTCGACCGCCATGAACTCCTTCAGGTACCGCGTCGCCGGTACCGGAAAACCCGAACATCCTAGGTGAATCATCGCAACGCGGCAGTATAGGTCCTTTCTCCGACGAACGTGGAAACCTCGGCTATCCTGCGCACGTGCTCCGCGCTTCCGTGAGGTCCGCCAGCGCTGCGTTCGCGGCGTGTTTGACGTTCGCTGCGGCTGCGCGCGCGCAGAATCCGTACCCCGGCGCCTTCGATCCGCGGCTCCTCGTGACCTCGCCGTCGGCGCAGAGCCTCATCGTGACGGACCTCCCCGCGGTGTCCGGGCACCTCACCTTCACCGGCAGCATCTTCGCCGGCTTCGCAGCGGGGACGCTCTTCACCGCGAACCCGCCGGGGTTGGCGCCGGTGCGGGTCTCCGACGCGTTTCGTTCCGAGGCGCAGGTGTCGCTCGGGCTCTTCGAGTTCATCGAGCTCGGACTCGCGATGCCGCTCGTGGACCAGGTGACGCCGCAGGTCTTCAACAACGGACGCGCCTTGCGATCGGACGTGTACGAGCGTGCGCTGTCGCCGGGTGACCTGCGGGTCATGGCGAAGGTGCCGGTGCTCCGTGGGACCACGGCGCTCGCGGTGCGCCTGGGGGCGAGCTTTCCGACGGGTGATACGGAGCGCTTCGCGGGCAGCGCGTCGTGGACGCTCTCGCCGGCGGTGATCGTCGGGCGGCGCTTCGGACGCTGGAACGTCGCCGGGCAGCTCGGGATGACGCTGCGCGAGCGCAACGCGCTTGCGAACGTCGAGGCGAACGACGACGTGACGCTCTCCGGCGGCGCATCGTACGCCGTGCACCCGCGCGTGGACCTCGTGCTCGACGCGATGCTGCGCGTCGGCGTGGACCCTTCGGGCGGGCGCAGCCCCGAGGTGCCTCTCGGAGTGTGGGCCGGTGCGGCGTGGCGGCCGGCGCCGTGGGTGAGCTTGCACGCGACGGTGGGAGCGGCCTTCGCGTCGCACATCGCGACGGCGCTGCCGGAAGTGATGGCGGGCGCGCGCTTCGTCGCGCAGCGGGCGAACCCGTGTCGCTTTGGTCCCGAGGACCTCGACGGCTTCGAGGACGGCGACTTCTGTGCGGACCCGGACAACGACCAGGACGGCATTCCCGACGAGCGGGATCGATGCCCCAACGACGCCGAAGACCGCGACGGCGTGCTCGACGACGACGGGTGCCCGGACCCAGACAACGACGGCGACGGCGTGCTCGACGACGCGGATCGCTGCCCCAACGAGCCCGAGGACCAGGACCGCTTCCAGAACGAGGACGGCTGCCCGGAGCCCGACAACGACCGCGACGAGATCCCCGACGTGCGCGACGCGTGCCCCGACGAGCCCGAGGACCGCGACGGCTACCAGGACGAGGACGGCTGCCCGGAGCCCGGTCCCGACGCCGTCGTGGTGACGCGCACGGACAGCCGGCTGCTCATCAACCAGCGCATCTTCTTCGACTTCGACAGCGACACCATCCGCAACGTGTCCTTCCCGATCCTCGACGAGGTCGGCAACGCGCTGCGCCGCAACCCGGACATCCTGCGGCTTCGCGTCGAGGGCTACACCGACGACCGCGGCACGCCGGAGTACAACCTCGACCTCTCGTACCGTCGCGCTCGCGCCGTCGTGGAGTACCTCGCGACGCGCGGCGTGGAGCGCGGGCGCCTCGAGTTCGCCGGCTACGGCCGCGAGCATCCCGTGGCCGACAACGCCTCGCCGGAGGGCCAGTCGCTGAACCGCCGGGTGGAGTTCACCATCGTGGGACAGTCCGGAGCTCCGAGTGCTCCCGCGGTTACGCCGTCGCCTTCTGGTGGCACGCGAGGGCACGGGCACGGTAGGAGGCGCCCATGAGGATCGAGCTCGACGCGGTGCACCCGGAGCCTCGGAAGATCGCGCGGGCCGTCGAGGCGCTGCGCGGCGGCGGGTGCATCGCGTACCCGACGGACACCGTCTACGGCCTCGGCTGCGCCATGAACGAGAAGCGCGGCGTCGATGCGCTCTACGAGATGAAGCGCATGCGCCGCGAGCAGCCCCTCGCGCTCATCGTGCCGGACCTCTCGAACGTGGCGCGCTTCGCCGTGGTGCAAGACTTCCACTACCGTTTCATCCGGCGGCTGGTGCCGGGCCCGTACTGCTTCATCCTCGAGGCGACCCGGGAGGTGCCGAAGATCTTGATGATGAAGCGCAAGACGCTCGGCATCCGGGTGCCGGACCATCCCGTGCCTGTGGCCATCGCGCGCGAGCTGGGCGTTCCGTTGATCTCGACGACGGCGTCGCACCCGGCGGAGGGACCCGAGGCGATCCAGGATCCGGACGTCATCGACGACCGCTTTCCGCAGCTCGAGATGGTGCTCGATGCGGGCTTCGGCGGCGTGCACGGGAGCACCGTCATCGACCTGACGAGCGCGGAGCCGAAGCTGCTGCGCGCGGGGGCCGGGATGGATCTCCTCGAGAAGATCTTCGGCCTTCGGACGCCCGCCGTGCTGGACGAGGACTTCTGAGCGGTCGCGCGGCTGCGACGCTGCGCCTCGGGCTCGCGCTCGTCGCTGGCGTGGGCGGCGGCTGGACGCTGGGGCGGCGGTTCCCCCGCGAGGCATCGCGCGCCTTCGTCGCCACGGTCACGCCAGAGGACCGCGACCATGACGGACGCCCGGAGCGCTGGGTCGAGCGCGACGCGGCGGGGAATATCACCGTCGTCCGCGAGGACCGCGACCACGACGGGCGTCCCGATCGCATGACGGTGTACGTGGGCGGTCGGCCGAACCGCGTCGACTACGACGCCGACCACGACGGGCGCTTCGACCACACCGACGACCTCGGCGCCGACGGGCGCGTCCTCTTTACGCGCGAGGACTCCGATTGGAACTCCGTCGCCGAGCGCTGGGTGCAGTTCAACGCCCAAGGCCGCGTCACCGGCGAGTGGATCGACCGCGACCAGGACGGCGTGCCCGATCGGTACCGCGCGCTGGACGGCGCCGGACGCGTCACCGAGGAGGGCATCGACGCCAACGGCGACGGGCTCTACGAGGTCAATCGGATCTTCAACGCTCGCTGGCCCGAAGGCGCGCTGCCGGTGCGCATCGAGCGCGACGATGATCGCGACGGGGTCTTCGAGCGCCGCGAGACGTACACGCGGGCGGGTGTCCTGCGGGCCGTGCAGCTCGATACGGACGGCGACGGGACGCGCGACCGTCTCACGCTCTTCGAGCCCGACGGCGCGGTGCGCAAGGAGGGCTCCGACGCCGACGGCGACGGGTACTACGAGGTCTGGCGGTACCCGCAGCGCGACGGGAGCGTGCGCGTGGCCCACGACGACGACGGCGACCAGGACGTCGACGCGTGGGACCCGCCCGGTCCGCCGGAGCGCTGGTGCGCGCTGCGCTGCGTGACGCGCCCGCGGTAGTCCTGCCCGCGGTAGACCCGCCCGCGGTACGATCACGCGATGGAACAGGCCGAGATCGCGCGCGCGCTGGACGTCTTCGACGCGTTCCTCGTGCATGTGCGCGGCGCCGCGGGGCCCATTGCGCCGGCTCCGGTGAAGCGTGCCGCCAGCGCCGACGCCGAGGACGACGTCGAGCCCGACACCGAGGTCACGCGCGTCTCCTCGGTGCCGACGCGCGAGGCCGAGAAGACCATGCCGACGCCGTCGTGGGACGAGCCGACGAACGAGGCTCCGGAGGTCGTGCGCGCGCTCGCACGCAGCGATGCGGCGCAGCCCGACACCGACCTAAGCATCCCGCTTCCGGGGCGGCTTCCGGCGGTCGATCCGCGCGTCGCGCAGGAGTCCATCATCATCGAGGACGACTCGCTGACGGAGCCCGAATTCCGCCGCGAGGACGTGCTCCGGGCGATGGCCGAGCACGCCCGCCTGCAGCCCGCGGCGCGACCCGCACCTCCACCGGCCGCACCGCCGGCACCGTTGCCGCCGCCGATCACCGTGGAGCAGTTCGCCGTAGAGATGAAGGCGCTGGTGAAGTGGGGCCACGGAGCGCAGGCCGCCGCCGAGACGGATCGCTGGCTGGCCGCCCGTCCCGAGGACGCCGCGGTGTTGGCCGAGGTCAGCCGCGGTGCAGGGCGAGGCGCTCCGCCGGGATGATCTCCACCGGGTAGTCGCCGGTGAAGCACGCCTCGCAGAATCCCTCGCCGCTGGGATAGCCCACGGCTTCGCGCAGGCCTTCGGGGCTCAGGTACGAGAGGCTGTCGGCGGTGATGTAGCGGGCGATCTCGTCGACGGAGTGGCTGGCCGCGATGAGCTCGCGCCGCGTCGGGGTGTCGATGCCGTAGAAGCACGGCCAGCGCGTCGGCGGCGAAGCGATGCGGAGGTGCACCTCGCGGGCGCCGGCGTCGCGGATCATCTTCACGATCTTTCGGGCGGTGGTGCCGCGCACGATGGAGTCGTCGACGACGACCACCCTCCGCCCCTGGAGCACCGGGCGCACCGGGTTCAGCTTGAGGCGGACGCCGAAGTGCCGGATCGACTGAGCGGGCTCGATGAACGTGCGGCCCACGTAGTGCGAGCGGATGAGCCCCATCTCGAAGGGAACGCCGGAGGCTGCTGCGTAGCCGACCGCCCCGGGCACGCCGGAGTCGGGCACGGGGATCACCACGTCGGCCTCGACGGCGCCCTCGCGCGCGAGGAGCTCGCCCATGCGGCGCCGCGTCGAGTACACGCCGCGGCCGTTCACGGCGCTGTCCGGACGCGCGAAGTAGACGTGCTCGAAGACGCAGAACTTCGGGGGTGCGGGGGCGAACGGACGGAGCGAGCGAACGCCGTCGGGACCGATCACGAGCACCTCTCCTGGCTCGACGTCACGCACGAACTCGGCGGCGATGAGGTCGAAGGCCGTGGGCTCGCTGGCGAGCACGTGGGCGCGGTTCAGGATGCCGAGGGAGAGCGGCCGGAACCCGTGCGGATCGCGCGCGGCCACGAGCGTGTCGCCCACGAGGAACACCACCGACCACGCACCGCGCGTCTGTCGCAGGGCGTGGATCACGCGGTCGACGGGGTCGCCGGCGGGAGCGCGGGCGAACAGGTGCAGGAACACCTCGGTGTCCGTCGACGTCTGGAAGATCGACCCCACGGCGTCGAGGGCGGCCTTCAGCTGCTCGACGTTGGTGAGGTTGCCGTTGTGCGCGCAGGCGAGGGCCAGACCGCCGTGCTCGACGGCGAAGGGCTGGGCGTTGCGCACGTGCGACGCACCAGCGGTCGAGTACCGCACGTGACCGATGGCGATGCCGCCGGGGAGCTCGGCGATCTGCGCGGGCGTGAACACGTCCTGCACGAGGCCCATCTGGCGATGCAGGTGCATCTTGCCGGCGCCGTCGAGCGTCGCGATGCCCGCAGACTCCTGGCCGCGGTGCTGCAGCGCGTGGAGCCCGAGGTACGTGAGGTTCGCCGCCTCGGGATGCCCGTAGACCGCGAAGACCCCGCACTCGTCGTGAAAGTGATCGTCGGCGTCGTCGCGAAGCGCAGCGTCGGTGGTCATCACGCCGCATCCGTAGCACAGC
>CAIMWA010000626.1 GCA_903845045.1 uncultured delta proteobacterium
GACGAGCACCGCGCGCAGCTCCACGCCAAAGAGCGGCGCGAGGAGGATCGTTCGGACGCCCACGAGCTCGCGCAGCGCGTCGTCGTCGACCTTGCCCGCGGGCAGGCGCCCCGGCGGCTCGTCGTGCAACGCCACCAGCACCGCGTCGCGCAGCATCTCGGGGGTCCCACGGTCTGCGGGGCCTGCCCCCTCGGCGCCCTCGCGCACCCACTGCAGCTCGCTGACGTTCGCCGTGGCGCGGTCGACGGTGGCCGCGGTGATGCGAAAGCCCGCCACGAGAGAGAGCGCCACGAGGGCCTCGCCGACGCCGGCGGAGAGGCGCACGAGGGCTGGCACGCCCGCGAGCACGCGGTCGAACCACCCGTCGGAGCGGACGGCGTCGAGGGGGTGCCGCGTCCTCGTCATCCCGAAGCCTGCGCGTCGCGGGCGAGCTTCCCACGGTACCAGTCGAGGGTGCGCGCGAGGCCGTCCTCGAGCTCCACGCGGGCCTGGAAGCCGAGCAGCTCCTTCGCCTTCGACGTGTCGGGGATGCGCAGCTCGACGTCGGCGTAGGGCCAGTCGACGAAGCGCAGCTCGCTCTGCGACTGCGCGAGCGACACCACCATGCGGGCGAGCTGGTAGATGGTCACCGTCGCGCGGGGGTTGCCGACGTTGAACGCATGGCCCACGGCCTCGGGGCGCTCGAGCGTCAGCAGGATCGCGTCGACGATGTCGTCGATGTAGCACCACGACCGGATCTGATCGCCCTGGTTGTGGATCGTGATGGGCTCGTTCTTGAGCGCGCGCAGCACGAACGCGTGCACGGCACCCTCGCCGATCTGCCCCGGTCCGAAGATGTTGAACGGGCGGATGCTCACCGTCGGGAGGCCGAACTGCTTGTGGTAGCAGTGCGCGAGGTGCTCCGTGGCGAGCTTGCTGACGGCGTAGGTCCACCGCGCCTCGCCGACGGCGCCGAGCGTGGTGACGTCGCCCTCGGCGACGCGGAACGCGTAGCGGCCGAAGACCTCGCTGGTGGAGAAGTCGACGAAGCGCTCCACCGTCGGCAGGCGATCGCGCGCGCACCGCAGCGCGGACATGGTGCCTTCGAGGGCGATCTCCATGGTCGGCACGGGGTTCTTGAGCACCGTGTCGACGCCGGCGATGGAGGCGAGGTGCACGACGTGGGAGCAGCCATCCATGGCCTTGCCGAGGGCCGCGACGTCGCGCACGTCGCCCTGCACGAGGTGGACGTTCGGGTGCTTGTCGAGGCCCGCGGGCGTCAGCGCGTTGCGACGCAGCAGGTCGAAGACCACGCACTCGTTCGCCTCGCAGAGCCGGCGGACCATCGCCGTACCAATGAAGCCTGCACCGCCGGTCAGAAGAATGCGCCGTCCCTCGATCATCGTGCGCGCCGTTCTACCCCAACTCGACCCCGCGGCGGAACCCTTCGCGCAATGCGTACGCGCCCGTGGCCGGCGCGCGCGCGCCGCTGGTACAAAGGGCGTCGTGAAGCTCCATCTCCGCACCCTCGCGCCGGTCGCGGCGCTGCTCTTCGGCGTCGCGTGCACCGACGCACCTCCCGCCGCGGCTCCGCGTGATGCCACGGCCCTCACCGACGCCTCGGACGCCGCGCCGGACCTTCCCGCCGTCGTCGACGCCGGCTCCGACGCCCCCACCGACGCGGGACCGGCCTCGCGGCTCGCACCGGGGCCCTACGGCGTCCGCCCGCGGGACCTCGCCGGGCCCTTCACCGTGATGACGCAGGACGGCCCGTGGTCCTTCGCGGAGCACTTTTCACCCGATGACAGCTACCTGTTCATCGTCGCGTCGACGGGGTCGTACTCGACGCAGCTTCTTTCGGGCAGCCTCGGCGACACCCTCGCGGCGTCGCCCCGCAACGTGCACTTCTTCATCCTGAACGGCGGCGGCACGGCCACGTTCACGGGCTTCCAACAGCGCACCATGGACGACCTCGCCGGCTTCTCCGACGAGGACCGCACGTGGTGGACGCCGCGCGTGCACTTCGTCCAGGACCCGCTGACGGGGCAGCAGAACTGGCTCGGCGACCTGTTCCGCGCGCGCCGCAACACGACGAACATGGTGCCCCGCTACGAGGCCGTGCAGTGGGCCGTGGACCGCGCGCAGCGCATCCGCGAGGTCGGTCAGCTCGGGCGCATCGCCGGCGGCGGCACGCTGCAGCTCGACCTCACGTATCTCTCGCACGAGGCGCAGTACTACAACTTCGAAGCGGACCGCGAACGCGACCTGCGGGCCCGTCCTGCGACGACGGTGACGCTCCTCGACAACGCCACGGTGACCGACACGCAGGATGTCGACGTCGTGCTCCCGAGCGGCGCCGAGCTCGACGGCTTCGACACCCTCGAGGTCGACCTCGCGATGAACTGCGTGAACCACCGCGACGGCGACTGCGGCGCGTGGGACTACCTCTCGTACCTCTGGATCTGCGACCCCGCGGCGCCGCTCGCCGACGGCGGCGCGAACTACGCGTGCAACAACGAGATCGCGCGCTGGATCACGTCGTACTGGCGCGAGGGCCGCTGGGTCACGGACATCACCGGCATGCTCCCGCTGCTCCGCGGCGGCGGTCGCCAGCACCTCCGCTGGAACGCGTCGCGCCAGTGGGACCCGCGCCCGGTGCCGTACGTGGTGAGCCTGTCGCTGCGGTTCTCGAACCAGGGCCGTGCGGTGCGCCCCGTCGAGACGCGTCCGCTCTACACCGGCGGGGCGCTGAACGACGGATGGACCACGCGGCACCCGGCGACGCACTTCAGCGTGCCGCCGGGCATTCGCAAGGTGGAGCTGTACTCGCTGGTCACCGGGCACGGCTCGGCGACGTCGCAGTGCGCGGAGTTCTGCAACCACGGTCACCACTTCGCGCTCAACGGGCACCCGCACGTCATCGACTTTCCCGGCGCGCAGACCCTCGAGGGGTGCGCGAACCGCGTGGGCGAGGGCGTCGTCCCGAACCAGGACGGCACCTGGTACTTCGGCCGCGGCGGCTGGTGCCCCGGCTTCGACGTGCGCCCGGTGGTCTGGGACGTCACCTCGGAGCTGCGCACCGATGTCGACAACGAGCTCGCGTACACCGTCACCGTGAACAACAACCCGCTCCGCGCGGGCGCCGGCTACGGCGACATCGTGCTCAGCCAGTACCTCGTGCTCTCCCGCTGACGGACGTCGTCGCGGGGCGTGACACGCCCGCGGTGGGCGATGGTACCGTCGCGCCGTGAGCACCATGCGCTTCGGGTGGATCGTCGGGTGCCTCGTCGCGGCGGCTTGCGCGCCGACGACGGAGGTCACGTTCACGCGCCTCGACGCCGGGTCCCGCGCCGACGTGCGCTCGACGACGGACCTCGGGAGCTCGCGCGATGCTCCGCCGAACACCGCGACGGACCGCGGCCCGGTGGCGACGCCGGACGTCGGGACGGCGCCCACCGACGTGGTGAGCGTCTACGACACCGGGAGCGCCGGCGACGCCGAGTGCGCGATGACCGGCGCGTGCACGCCGAGGCCCGAGGGCTGCGCGGCGCGCGAGACCTGCGGCAACGGCCTCGACGACAACTGCAACGGCATGGCCGACGACGGCTGCCCGTGCATCCCCGGCACGGCGCAGGACTGCTTTCTTGGTCCGCCGGGACGGCAGGGCGTGGGCCAGTGCCGCAACGGCTCGCAGCGCTGCGAAGGAAGCGGCGAGTTCGGCACGTGGTCGGCGTGCACCATGGGCATCTCGCCGAGCGCGGAGATCTGCGACAGCCTCGACAACAACTGCGACGGCTGCGTCGACGAGGGGCTCTGCTGCGGCGGCGCGCTCAACTGCCCCGGACCGGGCGATCCGCGGGTGCCCGACGGCGCGCCGTTCACGCTGTATCCACTGCGCGGCGAGCGCTTCTTCACCGGCGAGGTGCGGAGCTGGAGCTGGACCATCACCGGCGGCCCCTGCGACACGATCCTGCCGCGGCCGACCTTCGAGTCCATCGGCCTCGACACGCGCGACGGAGCGTTTCGTCCGTCGCTCTCGGGCGACTACACGGTGACGCTGACCGTCGTCGACGGAGCCGGCATGTCGCACTCCTGCACGTTCATCGTGCACATCGCCGGCCCGGGCCTGCGCGTCGAGCTCTGCTGGGACACCAGCACCACGGTGGACCTCGACCTCTACCTGCACTCGCCGATGAACACGGACCCGTGGTTCAGCAGCCCGGCGGGTCCGCTGACGTCGGTCACGCAGGCGTCGTGCAACTGGTCCAACTGCGAGGACCACATCCGCGGGAGCATGGGGCGCATCAGCTGGGGCTACGCGAACACCCCCGTCGCGAACTGCATGAACGGACCGTTCGGCCCGGGATGGAGCGCGCTCGGCTACTGCGCGAACCCGCGCCTCGACATCGACAACAACCTCTCCAAGGCGAGCGGCGTCCCGGAGAACGTGAACGTCGACAACCCCCGCGACGGCGAGCACTTTCGCGTGATGGTGCAGAACTTCAGCGGCACCGCGGCGCACCCGATGATCAACGTCTACTGCGGTGGACACCTGCGCGGCGTGCTCGGTGCCGCGCCCGACACGCTGCCCGACTTCACCGGTCCCAACGGATCGGGGAGCGTCGGCGCCATGTGGCGCGTGGCCGACGTCGCGGTGCGCGTGAACGCCGCCGGCGAGACCACGGGCTGCGACGTGACGCCGCTGCATCCCGGCGCGGCGACGTCGGGCTACTTCGTGACGCGCAGCGACCCGAGCTACTGAGCGGCCTTGCGGGCCTTGCGGGGCCTGCGGCGTGGTGGAATTCTCGTCCCATGCCGACCTGCCCCGTATGCAAGGACGAAGTCGACTCGCTGCGCGTCGCCAAGATCGACGGCAAGAAGAAGAAGCTCTGCGAGGACTGCTACGACCGCTCCGTGGAGAGCAGCACCATCGCCCAGGAGAGCGAGAGCGCGGTGCAGTCGATGATGGGGTTCAAGGGGCGGCGGTAGCGCGGCCGGCGGCCTGCATCGCCGCGCGAACGCGGTCGAAGGCGGGCGCGAGCGCGGGGTCTGAGAGCGTGTCGGCGAGCGTCGCCGGCAGCCGCCAGGTCCAGTTGTGCGGACCGACGGTGCCAGGCGTGTTGATGCGATCCTCGGTGCCGACGACGTCTTGCCAGAGGAGCAACACGAGGTCGCTGCGCGCGCCGGCGAGGGTGTCGAGGAGCGCCGCGTGCGTCGCATCGCTCCACCCGTCGCCGTGCTCGCGGCCTCGCATCGCCGGGAGCTGACGGAAGGCGTCGCGCTCCCATCCAGGGATCGAAGCCCACCACGCCCGCACCGAGTCGGTGTCGTGGGTGCCGAAGCACGCGACGGAGCAAGCGATGAACTCCGCGGGGTCGCGGAACCGTCCGTCGCGCTGCTCCCAACGGAGCACCTTGTAGCCGGGCACGCCGAGGCGCTCGATGCACGGGCGCACGAAGTCGGGAACGACGCCGAGGTCCTCGCCGATGAGCCGCGCGCCGGTCTCCGCGGCGCCCTCGATCATCGCGCGGATCACCGCCTCGCCGTGCGGGAGCTGCGCCCCTTCGTCGCTCGGGTCGAAGTACCCGGGCAGCAGCCGTCCCTCGGGCGATCGAAGGTGGTTCAGCTCGCGCACGTAGGTGCGAAAGAACCCCACGAGGTGGTCGATGCGAAAGCGGTCGTGGAGCAGACCGGCGTAGCGCGCGCGCTGCCGCAGCCACCGGAAGCCGTTGCCGCGCATGGTCTCCCAGCGGTACGGCGGCAGCCCCCACTCCTGGCCTTCGGCGTCGAACTGATCGGGCGGCGCGCCCACCGACGCGTCGTCGCGGAACTCGGCGCGGCACGACCACACGTCGGCGCTGTCGCGGCCGACCATGAACGGCAGGTCGCCCATGAGCTCGACGCCCTCGGACTTCATCGCGTCTCGCGCGGCGCGCCACTGCTCGTGCGCGATCCACTGCGTGTACGCGTGACGCTCGATGGACTCCTGGTGCGCGGTGCCGAAGGCGGCGAGGGCGTTCGCGTCGCGGTCGCACAGCGGCGCCGGCCAGGACCACCATGCAGCGCCGCCGTGCACGTCCTTGAGCGCGCGGAACATCGCGAAGTTGCCGAGCCACGAGGACTGCTCCCGCAGGAACGCGCGGAACGCTGCGAGCCGCTCCGAAGCGCCTCCCGCATGGCGCGCCACGAAGTTCTCGAAGGCGGCATCGCGCAGCCGGATCTTCAGCGCGCGCACGCCGGCGTAGTCCACCGTCGGCGTCGCGCGCAGCCGGGCGATCTCGGCCTCCTCGCGGGCGAGCGCGGCGTCGGGCACGTCTTCGACGGCGCCCCAGGCGATGAACGAAGGGTCGATGCCGAAGGCGCTGAGGGCGCCGTAGGGCGACGTCTCGGCACCCGACAGCTCGCCCACCGGGAGGATCTGCAGCAGCCGCAGCCCGAGGCGCCGGCACAGCCGCGCGGCGTCGCCGAGGTCGGGGATCTCGCCGATGCCCATGGAGCGCGCCGTACGAAGAGAGAAGAGCGGAATCGTCAGCCCCGCCAGCCGTGCAGAGGGTTCGTTCACGCGCCCCACTGTACCCTCTCCACCTCGAAGCCATGGGTGAAGAAAGCAACGCCGGTGTCGTCGTCCTGAGGTCTCCGCGGCTCGTGGCGGCGGGCGTGAGGCATGGCTTCAGCACGCGCGTCGGCGGCGTCAGCGTCGAGCCCTTCGCGTCGATGAACCTTGCGCGCGCGGTGGGCGACGACCTCGACGCCGTGGCCGAGAATCATCGTCGCTTCGCCGCGGCCGTGGGCTACGCGGCCGATCGCCTGCACGAGTCGTCGCAGGTGCACGGCGCCGCGGTGGTTTCGGTGCGTGGCCCGGACGTGCTCGCGACCCGCACGCTGTCCGCCGACGCGCTCGTCGCGACGGAGCCCGGCGATGCCGTCGCCGTGCGCGTGGCCGACTGCGTGCCCGTCCTCCTCGCGGTCCCGGGACGCGGCGTGGCGGCGGTGCACGCGGGTTGGCGAGGCGTCGTGGCGGGGGTCGTCGGCGCGGCCCTCGACGTGCTCGGCGGGGCGACCGAGGACGTCCTGGCGGCGATCGGTCCGTGCATCGGGGCGTGCTGCTTCGAGGTCGGTCCCGAGGTGGCCGACGCCATCGCGGCGGTCTCGGCGCCCGCCGTGGTTCATCCCCGCGAAGGGGCGAACCCGCACGTCGACCTGCGTGCCGCGGTGGCGTGGCAGCTTGCCGCCCGGGGCGTCGATGCGGTGGACCAGGTCGGCGGATGCACCCGCTGCGACGCCGCGCGCTTTCACTCGTTTCGCCGGGACGGAAAGCGCAGCGGGCGGCTGCTGGCGGCGATCGTCGCGTAGGAGAGACCGGTCGGCGGGCGTCCTACGTCCAAGGACCGTGAACTTTCAGCGGTCCATCACCGTCGAGTGGTCGTCTTGTTCGAGGGAGGCGTGGATGGTACCCCAGCGAACGAGCCCAGGTTCCACACCGATGCGCAATTGCCCCGTCTGCGGCCGGCAGTACGAAGCCCCCGCACAGTTCTGCCAGGTCGACGGCGTGGCGCTCCGCGTCGAGGTGCCGAGCACGGACCCGTACATCGGCACGCGCATCCTCGAGCAGTTCCGCCTCGACCGCATCGTCGGCACCGGCGGCATGGGCGTCGTCTACGAAGGCTGGAACGAGGCCCTCAGCCGCCGCGTGGCGGTGAAGATCCTCCACCGCGACCTCGTCGCGAACAAGGACGTCGTCACCCGATTCCACCGCGAGGCGCAGATCGCGTCGCAGCTCGACCACCCCGGCATCGTGCGCGTGATCCTCTTCGGCCAGCTCGCCGACGGGAACCTCTACCTCGTGCTCGAATTCCTCGAGGGTCCGACGCTCTCGGCGGCGCTCGAGGCCGACGGGGCGTTCACCCTCGAGCGCACGGTGCGGCTCATGGGGCTCATCGCCGACGCCATCGGCTACGCCCACCAGAAGGGCATCGTCCATCGCGACCTGAAGCCCGAGAACATCGTGCTCACGCGCCGCGACGGCGAGGAGCAGCCGAAGGTGCTCGATTTCGGCATCGCCAAGATGCTCGTCGGCGCGGCGTCCTTCGTGACGCAGTCGGGGCTCATCTTCGGCACCGCGCGGTACATCTCGCCGGAGGGCGCGGCCGGCGAGAAGGTCGATCCGCGCTCGGACGTCTACTCCCTCGCGGTGATGACCTACGAGCTCCTCGCGGGCCGGGCGCCGTTCGAGTCCGAGGAGCCCGTGCAGCTGCTCGTGAAGCACATGCACGAGACGCCGGCGCCGCTGCGCAGGCTCGCCCCGGCGGTGCCGCAGACCCTCGAGGACGTCGTGATGCGCGCCCTCGCGAAGAACCCCGACGCGCGGCCGGAGCACGCGGGGCTCTTCGCCAAGGCCCTGCGCGACGCCTTCGCCGAGCACGCCGGGTCGCCGATGCGAAGCGCCGTGCCGACGACGGCCATGGGCATGGCGGCGCCGCGCGACTCCCTGGCGATGCGTCCCCCGGAGACGCTCGCGCCGCCCGAGGGGCCGCGTCCGTCGACGGTGCCGGTGCACCCGACGCCGCTGGTGAACGGCTCGCTGCGCGCGACGACGAACGGCGCGCTGGTGCCGGCGATGGCGGCTCCGCTCCCGCCGCGCGAGGAGTTTCCTGCCGTCGATGCGGGGGCGCTGCGGACGTCGCCGCCGCCGACGATGGCGGTGCCCGAGCTCGTGGCGGGGCAGGTGGTTCCCGTCGACGACGACATTCACGTCTCGGGGCTGCGGCGCACGCGGTCGGGGCCGCCGACGCTCGACGACGGAGAGTTTCCGACGCGGCGTCGTTCGTCGCGCGCGACGACGGTGGGCCTCGTGCTGCTCTCGGTGTTCATGGCCGGTACGGTGATGGCTGGCGGCGCCTGGACGCTGCGGTTGTTCCCGGCGCAGCGCCGCGCCGACGAGGTCACCGAGCTGTTGCGCCGAGCGAGCGACGCGCTTCGCAGCGAGCGCTTCGTGCACGTCGCCAACGGGAGCTCCGTCGAGGACCTCACCGACGCCGTTACGGCGCTGGACCCCGACAACGCCCGCGCGCGACAGCTTCGTCGCACGGCGGCGACGCGCCTCGCCAACGCGGCGACGCAGGCCCGCAACGACCACCACCCGGAGCGCGCCGTTCCGCTCCTCGAGGACGCCGTGCGCCTCTCCGACGATGCTTCGCTGCGGCAGGAGCTCGCCGACGCGCGCCGCGAGTCCGACGCCGCGAGGGTGCCGGTGGTGCCCGTGCCTCCGCCGGTGCATCCCCGCGTTGCGCCGCGTCCTGCCCCGGTGGCCGTCGCTCCGCCGCCGCCGGTCGCGGCGCAGCCGCCCGCGCCCCCGGTTACCGACGCGGGACCAGCGCCCGTGGCGACCGTTCCCGCCGCGCGGCGTGGGCGAGCGCCGGGCGAGCGCCCGACCGCGGAGCCCGGTGTCACCTTCACGCCGGGACGGGATCCGTCGGCGCCGCAGCCCGTGGTGATCCCGACGCCGCTCGGACCGGTGCAGTTCAACATGCCTCCGCTCGTCGCGCCCACGCCCGAGCCGCAGCCCGCGCCGCCCTCCGAGGACCCGCACACCGGCGAGTTCTGATCGCGCCCCGAACGCTCCGGTGATACGACCGACCGGGTGCGGAACGCAGCGCTGATCCTCGTGGGCGGCTGGGTGATGGCGTGCACGTCGGCTTCGCCGGCGGCGGCACCGGACGCGACGGTGGACGTGCCTCCGATGGGCGTGGACGACGTCCGCGCGACGGCCGTCGATGTCGTCGATGCCTCGTCGGCGGACCTCGCGACGATCGACGCGCCCGCGGTGGACGCGATCACGACGGACGCCGGTGCGCTCGACGCGCCCCCCGCGGACGTTCCCGTGGGCCCGTGGCGCAGCCGGCTCTACCCGACCGCGTGGCGCCCTGCGGACACCTCCGCCGAGGGCCATTTCCTCCACGATTTCTCGTACGCCGGGTACCACAACGGCGTCGGTCCGCTGGGGGCGCGGGTACCTTCGATGCAGGTCGACGTGACGACGCGCGGTGCCGACGCGACCGGTGCGCACGACGCGACGGCGGCGGTGCAAGGGGCCATCGACGCCGTCTCGCACGCCGGCGGCGGCGTCGTGCTGATCCCCGCGGGGCTCTATCGCATCGACGGCGTGCTGCGCGTCACCGCGTCGAACGTCGTGCTGCGCGGGGCCGGGTCGACGCAGACGCGGCTGTACTTCACGCGCACGACGGGCATGGCCTACGACAGCCACCTCGCGCTGCGGGGCGCGCTCACCAGCGATCTCGAGGTCGCGCTCAGCGTCGAGGGCGTTCCGCGCGAGGACTCGGTGGTGGTCGCCGACGCGCGCACCCTCGCCGTCGGCGACGACATCCAGATCGGCTGGACCATCACCCCGGAGTTCATCGCCGAGCACGGCATGACCGGCGTGTGGACGGCGTTCAACGACCACTGGGAGCCGTTCTTCCACCGTCACGTCGTGGCGCTCGAGCCCGTGACCGGCGGCGTGCGCGTGCGCCTCGACGTGCCGCTGCGCTACCCCGCGAAGCTGCGCGATCACGCGTCGATCCGCCGTGTGCGCGGCATGATCCGAGAGGTCGGCGTGGAGGCGCTGGCGCTCTCCAACGCCGTCGCGTGGCACGACGCCTGGGCGTTCAACCAGGTCCACGTGCTCGAGCTCTCGGGCGTCGCCGACGGCTGGGTGCGCGACGTCGCGACGTTCTCGTCACCGCTCGCGCCCACCGGCGGCAATGGCGCCGGCGCGCACCTTCAATCGAGCGGCGCGATGGTGCTGCTCTCGAAGCGCGTGACCTTCGCCGACTCGCGCATGGAGCTCGCCGAGAACCGCGGCGACAACGGCAACGGCTACCTCTGGGAGCTTCGCCAGAGCAGCGAGGTGCTGTGGCGCGACCTCGTCGGGCGCGCGGGACGGCACAACTTCATCCAGAACTGGGGCTTCGGCGTCACCGGCTGCGTGTGGCTGCGCGTGCACAGCAGCGAGGGCCAGCAGGCGCTCAGCGAGACGCTTCCCATCGGCTTGATCACCTACTCGGAGTTTCATCACTCGCTCGCGACGGCGAACCTCATCGACGACTCGACCTTCGACGACGGCGTGTCGACGGTGAACCGCGGCAGCGAGTCGACCGGGGCCGGCATCACCGGCACCCAGAGCGTCTTCTGGAACACGCAGGGACGCGGGGTGCTCCGCTCGTTCCAGTTCGGCGTGGGCTACGTCATCGGCACGCGCGGCGTGACCCTCGAGGTCGATCCCATCGAGCCCTTCGTGGGCGACGGCACCGCGCCGGTGGACTACCTCGAGGGCGCCAACCGCGGCGCCGGGCTCGACCCGCCGTCGCTCTACGACGACCAGCTTCGCCGGCGCACGATGCCCTGAGCGTTCAGTACACCCCGGAGCCGCCCACGCCCGCGCCGACGCCGCCGGTGTAGTCCGCCGCAAGGGCGCGGCACGACCACCCGGTGCCGAGCGAGAGGCACACGGGGATCGTCGTCCAGCCGTCGGCCTGGTACTGCAGGACGTCGTCGCGGCCGTCGCCGTCGAAGTCGCCCACCAGCGGCGTGCCGTGCACGAAGACTCCGCTGCCGCCGTTGCCCGCGGGTCCTGCGTCGCCGCCTCGCGTCGCCGCACGGTTCGCACACGACCATCCGGTGCCGAGCGAGAGGCACACGGGAAGGCTCTGCCCGCCGTCGTCGTACTGCACGACGTCGGTGCGACCGTCGCCGTTGAAATCGCCGGTGAGCGCGACGCCGCCGTGGATGCCGGAGCCCCCGATGCCGGCGCCGAAGTCGCCGCCGACGTGCGTCGCCGCAAGCTCGCGGCACGACCAGCCGGTGCCCAGCGAGAGGCACACCGGAAGCGTCGGAGCATGCGGGCGGTACTCGATGAGGTCGGTGCGTCCGTCGCCGTCGAAGTCGCCGAGCAGCGGGGTGGCGTCGGCCCAGACACCGCTGCCCGCGTTGCCGCCGTCGCCAGGACCCACGTGCGTCGCCGCGAGGTCCGCGCAGGACCACCCCGTCGCGATGGAGCGGCACACCGGGAGCGTCGTGCCCGCGGGGTTCCACTGGAGCACGTCGCTGCGCCCGTCGCCGTCGAAGTCACCGACGAGCGCGGTGCTCCCAGCGTGGATGCCGCTCCCGCCGTTGCCCGTGCCAGCGCCGCCCGCCGCGTTGGCGCCGAGGTTGCGGCACGACCACCCGGTGCCGAGCGATCGGCACACCGGGAGGCTCTGCCAGCCGGCGTTGAACTGCACGACGTCGCTGCGGTGATCGCCGTCGAAGTCGCCGATCAGCGCCGTGGCGCCCGGGTACACCGCGGACCCGTCGGGCGCCGCAGGGAACGCGCCGCCGGCGTAGGGAGCGGCGAGGGCGCGGCACGACCAGCCGGTGACCAGCGACGCGCACACCGGGAGGCGGCCACCGGCGCCGCCGAACTCCACCACGTCGATCCACGGGTCGTCGTTGAAGTGACCGAAGAGCGGCGTCGCCCCCTCGAAGATGCCCGACCCCGCGTTGCCGGGAGCGCCGCTCTCGTCGACGTCAGTGGCCGGCAGGTTGCGGCACGACCACCCCGCGCCGAGCGAGAGGCACACCGGGATCGCGCCCCAATCGCCGCGGAATTGCATGAGGTCCGCGCGGCCGTCGCCGTTGACGTCGGCGACCTCGGGGACGGCGCAGCGCACGGTGCGCGGCGAGCCCGGGAGCGGCGGTTTCAGCGGTCCGCCGGTGGCGCTGATGGCGTAGGCGTAGAGGGTGTGCGCGCGGCCGTCGCGCACCGACGCCGGCGTGCTCGCGACGAAGCCGTGGTCGCAGGAGCC
>CAIMWA010000627.1 GCA_903845045.1 uncultured delta proteobacterium
CCACGACATGCCGATGCCGCGGGACGGCTGCACCTGCGCGCCGCTCGGCAGGCTCATGCGAAACGGAACGAGGCCGAGGTCGTCGGCCATGGGTCCGACGAAGGCCCTGCGCGAGCGCGCCACGAAGGCCGAGTGGTCCGTGCCGAGCACGGCGTCGGCGCGGCGGATGAAGCCCACGGCGGCGAGCACGTCGATGGGGTAGGTTTCTCCGGGGTAGTCCTCGAGCACGCCGAGGGGCGAGGCGTCGAGGGCGGCGCTCAGCGTCTCGACCTGGTCGCGCAGCATCGGCAGCGACGTGCCGTCGTGGCTGATGCGCTCGTGGCTCGTGAGCCCCGCGATGATCAGCGCGCGAAAGAAGACGTTCTGCTCATGCAGGTAGTTGCTTCCCCAATGGCGCCGCACCCAGCTGTGATGCGAGGGATCGACGATGAGGTCTCGCGACGCCGCCACCGCCGCGGCGCTCGCGACCGCGGGCGAGGGACCGATCCGTCCATGCGACTCCCAATCGACCACCATCGCCTCGGTGGCCATGAGGTAATAGACCGCCGTGAACATCGGCCACTCGGTGGTCGGAACGTCGTGCAGCTCGGCGTGCTCCGCGCGGTGCGTGGCCACCCGCTCCCGGGCCCACGCGGCGATGCGAGGTGTCAGCGTGGCGTGCATCTCCCGCGCACGGTGCGGAATGCCCGCGCCTCGCATCGCGGGGTCCGCGAGGTCGCGCACGAGCAGCAGTCCCGGCCACAGGAGCAGCGGCAACGAGAGCACCGCGAGGAACAGTCGGAAGGCGCATCGGAATCGCTCCATGAGGGCATCTCCTTCGGTGAGGGTCTGCGCTCACACCTCGCGCGGTGGGTGCCTCGCCGCCGTCGTCGAGCGCACGGACGGTCGCGTTCGCCGCACGAGCGGTCGCAAGGGCGAACGAAGGGTCAGAGCCCGAGGCGCTGCCGGAGCCTGCGAGCTTCCTGGCGCGACACCGGGACCTCGTCGCCGCCGCGGGTGATCGCGACGTAGCCGCCCGTGGGCAGCGGTCGAAGGCGGTCGACGTGCGCGAGGTTCAGCAGCGCGCGGCGGTGCACGCGAAGGAACCCGTTCCCCGCGAGGCGCGTCTCGAGGTCCTGCAGCGAGAGCTCGGTCCAGAGGGTCTCTGCGGCAGTGCGCACGCGCACGAGGGCGCCGTCGAGCATGGCGAAGGCCACCTCCGACGGCACCAGCAGCCGCACCTCGCCGTCGACGGTCAGCGCGAGGCGATCGATGGCGCCCTTCGCGCCGGACCGCTCGCCCGGCTCGGTGCGCGGGGTGTTCGCGCGCACGCGAGATCTCGCGCGGTCCACGGCGACGGCGAGGCGCTCGGCGGTGACGGGCTTGAGCACGTAGTCGACGACGCCGTGGGCGTACGCCGCCACCGCGTGCTCGGGGTGCGCCGTCGCGAGGATCACCTCGACGCCGAGCTCCGCCGACGCCTGCGCGACCTCGAGGCCCGAGAGCCCGGGCATCTGCACGTCGAGCACGGCCACGTCGACGTCGACGGACTCGAGCATCGAGAGCGCCGCCGCGCCGGTGCTGCACTCGCCCACCACGACCACGTCGGGGAGCTCGCCGAGGAGCCGTCGCAAGCGTCGGCGGGCCATCTCCTCGTCGTCGGCGACGAGCACGCGAAGGGTCGTCACGACGACGCCTCGCTCCGAGCACGGGAAGGGAGACGAACGGTCACGCGCGTGCCGTCGGCGGTCGCCGTGAAGACCGCGCCGGTGCCCTCGCCATAGGCCAGCGCGAGGCGCCGCTCGACGCTCCCGAGACCCTGTCCGCCATCGCGTGGTCCCGCGAAGAATCCAGGGTTCTCCATCGTCACCACGGCGTCGTCGCCGTCGGCGCTCAGCACCATCGCGACCACGCCGACGTGCCCCGCCGCGGGACCATGCTTGATCGCGTTCTCGAAGAGCGGAAGCAGCACCAGCGGTGGAACATCGCGCGCCGTCGCGGCGTCGTCGACGTCGAAGCGAAAGCGGTAGCGCCCGGCGTCGCGGGCTGCGTAGAGGGCGCCGAGGCGCTGGAGCAGCGCGAGCTCCCGGGCGAGGGTCCAGCCCGGGGTCTGCAGGGCGTCGAAGACGTCGCGCAGCAGGGCGGCGAGGTCGAGCGTGGCGCGCTCGGCGACGGCCGGGTCCTCGCGGCACCACTCGGCGATGGCGTTGAGGGTGTTGAACAAGAAGTGCGGGTCGAGCTGCGCCCGCAGCGCGAGGATCTGCGCGTGCTCGGCGTCGACGGCGAGCCTCGCCGCGCGCGCGCTCTCCCGCACCGCGATGGACTCGAGCTCGAGGTCGCGTCCGAGCCCCCAGCCGCCGACGAGGAAGAGCGCGCCGAGCACGCCGAGGGAGTGCGGCTCGGTGACGTAGGTGTGGTGCAGCCCGACGCACCGCGGAAGCACCACCGCGACGCCGACGAAGAGCGCGGCGGCGACGGCGTCGAGGGACCACGCACCGACGACCCGCGCCACGGAGCTTCGCGGCCCGGCGAAGAGCGCGCGCCACAGCGCCGGGGCGGCTGCGACGAAGAGCGCGAAGAGCACCGCGTCGACGAGGAGCGCCCGTGGTGAAGGGAAGGCGATCCACTCCGCAGACCCCAGCGAGACGCCCACGAGCGCCAGCGGAACGGCGCGTCGCGGGGCGGCGAGCGCTCGCAGCGTCTCCACGAGGAGGTGGGCGCGGGGGTCGGTGCGCATCGGCGTGGGCGCGAGTGTAGGCCGGGGCCCGGGTCCTCGCGCGAAGCGACGCACCGAGGCGGCGCCGCGGACGATTTCGTCACGGATCCGCGCGCCTTCGGGCACTCCTTGGGTAGACCACCCACTGGGGGCGCTTGCCCCGGGAGCCACGTCGTCGATGATTCAAGGCAAGTCGAGCCCGATGCTTCTCTGCGCTGCGATGGCCCTCGCGGCGCCCGCGTGCAACCCCGACTCCATCGCGCTCCCAACGGCGGACGCCGGCGCCGACGCGGGCGCGCTCGGCGACGCCGGGGCTCCCAACGACGCGGCGTCGACGACCGACACATCGGCCCCGACGGACGTCCCTGCGCTCAACGATGCCCCGGTTCCCGCCGACGCCGCAGCGCCGACCGACGTGCCCGCGCCCATCGACGTTCCTGCCGCGGTGGACGCCCCGGCGCCGACGGACCTCGGGACCACGGACCTCGGCGTCACCGACGTTCCCGCGGCCACCGACGCGCCCGATGCGGGGCGTTGCACCGCGGGTCCGGCCGTCGCCGACCCGGGCTGCTCGCACACGTACAACGTCTACAATGCGAGCGCGTCGGTGCACACGAACAGCACCGTGGCGTGGAGCTGCTCCAGCACGCTGCGCACGGTCTCGGGCAACGGCATTCCCGACCACGCGACGGGGACCTTTCCCAACAGCAATTGCCCCAACACCATCGCGGCGCACACGGTGAGCGCGACGATGACGCTCGCCCCGGTGAACACCGGCGTCTCTTCGCGCATCGGCGTCGTCGGCTATGCCCTCAACGGCGTGAAGTTCGACCCGAGCACCGCGGGCACGTGCAACGCCGCGGGCACGAGCTGCAGCCTCATCGACAACAGCGGGAGCTGGAACATCGAG
The DNA here is from genome assembly GCA_903845045.1 of uncultured delta proteobacterium. Lineage (GTDB taxonomy): Bacteria > Myxococcota_A > Polyangia > Polyangiales > SCUS01. Next base: position 3,606 of record CAIMWA010000627.1, read on the forward strand.
GCCATGGGCGGCTCAGCGTTCAACTTCGGCGTCGACACGAACCACGCGCACGTGCAGCCCACGGGTGAATACCACTATCACGGCATGCCCGAGGCGTACCTCGCGACGGTGCCGACGGCGCCGCGGCTCGTGGGCTATGCCCTCGACGGCTTTCCCATCTATGCGCGCTACGGCTACGACGTCGCGACGAACGCGTGCTCGACGCTGCGCGTGGTGCGTTCGAGCTGGCGCGTGAAGAGCACGCCGTCGGCGGGACGTCCGTCGACGACCATGTATCCCATGGGGACCTTCACCCAGGACTACGAATACGTCGCGGGCCTCGGCGACCTCGACGAGTGCAACGGACGCGTGGGCGTCACCCCGGAGCACCCCGAGGGGATCTATCACTACTACATTACCGACACGTTCCCGTTCATCCAGCGGTGCGTGCGCGGTACGGCGATGGGCGGCGGCATGGGACCGCCCCCGGGCGACGCCGGCGCTCCCGGCGACGCGGGCACCATGATGATGGGACCGCGGGCGTGCACGGCGACTGCCGAGTGCACCGGCGCGTGCCCCGCGGGGTCGCGCGGATGCACCTGCGCATCGACGCCCATGGGCATGGCCTGCGTTCCCACCTGCACCACTTCCGCCGAGTGCCCCGCAGGGCCGATGGGCATGGTGCTCTCCTGCCGCTCCGGCGTCTGCGGTCCCTGAGCATCGTGCGCGCCGCGACGTCGTGGGCCCTCGCGCTCGCCGTGACGCTCGGTGCGTCGCCGGCGCGGGCGCACCTCATGGTGGCGCAGCACGGAACGCTCAACCTCGTCGGCGACGGTGCGTTCATGGTGCTGTCGTTGCCGGCCACGGCGTTTCCCGGCGCCGACGACGACCACGACGGGCGCATCGCCCCTGCCGAGTTCGAGCGGCACTACCGCGACGTCGCGGCGTCGGTGAGCGGGGGCGTGGCGCTCGTCGACGCTGCGGGTTCGCACGCGCCCGAAGGGATCCTGCTCAGCCTGTCGCCCGACGACGCCACGCCCGACGCCCCGGCGCCGCAGATCGTCGCCCTCGGACGCATCGCGCATCCCGGCTCCGACGCCGCGACGACGCTGCGCGTGGGGCTCTTCGGCACCGACGTGGCGACACGCACCCTCGAGGTCCTCGTGACCCGCGGCGATCGCCGACGCGTGCTCGTGTTCGCGCCCGAGGACCGCGAGCGCCCGCTCTTTCCGACCCCCGGCACGGTGCTCCGCGACGCGGTGCGCCGGGGCGTTGGGCACATCCTTGCGGGCTACGATCACCTTCTGTTCATCGGGGTCACGCTCGCCGGCGCGGGGTCGTGGCGGCGGGTCTTCCTCGCGCTCACGTGCTTCACCGCAGGGCACGCCGTGACGCTGGCGCTCTCGTTGTTCGGCCGGGTCGCGGTGGCGTCGAGCGTCGTCGAGCCCGCCATCGCGGCGACGCTCGTCGGCATGGCGCTCCTCGACGGCGTCGCGCAGGCGCGCAAGGTCGACGTCGACGCGCGCCTTCGGCTGGCGCTGGTCTTCGGCTGCGCGTTGATCCACGGGCTCGGCTTCGCGGGCGCGCTGCGCGACCTCGGCGTCGAGCCCGGCGACCGCTGGCCCCTGGTGGCGGGCTTCAACCTCGGCATCGAGCTCGGGCAGCTCGCCGTCGGCGCCACCGCGCTCTCCTTGGCGTGGGCCCTCGGGCGACGGATGTCGACGGCGCAGCGGGCGGGGGCGCGTCAGGCGGTGCGCGGCGTGGTGCTCGTCGCGGGGTGCGCGTGGCTCGTCGCGCGGCTTCGGGGGTGAACGGGGACACAGTTACGTTGTTGCATTCAGGAGCTCGAACGGGGACGCAGTTACGTTCTTGCATTCACGGGCCACACCGATCCGCCAACCACTCCATCTCGCAGGATCGACGGGCTCCGTAGGGCTTCGACGGGCGCCGCCCTCGCGGCCGAGCCGAGCGCGACGTCGCGCGGCTTCGATGGGTCATCGCGCGATCCGATCGGCGCCCGGTGCAACAACGTAACTGTGTCCCCGGGGACGCTCCGGCGCGCAATGCAACAACGTAACTGTGTCCCCGGGGAGGGAGAGGCTCAGTCGACGACGCCGAAGTGGTTGGCTCAGTGCCGCCCGGTGCCGGCCGGGTACACCGGTCCGCGGCCGCGGAGCACGAGCTGCGACGACCCGCCGCCGTCGTGGTTGATGGCGCGCACGGCGCCCATGGACGTGATCGCCGTCCAGGCGTCGTGCAGCGTGAGGCCCGCGCCGGTGACGCCCTGGGCGTGGTCGAAGCCCGCGCCGACGAGGAGGTAGAGGTACCCTTGGTCGTCGGTGCCCGATACCGTGCGCGCGGCGAAGTAGTCGCCCGCCGAGGGCGTCCCCATGGTCGATGTCGAGAGCGGCACGCCGCCGACGGCGCTCCGCGTTCCCGTGGGCAACGACGTGGCCGACGTGAGCGACGGCAGCACCCGGTCGCCGGTCGTCGACAGCACCGAGCCGGCGCCGTTGCCCGGGTCGAGCACGCCCGCGCTCGCCGTGCGCCACAGGTGCGTGGTGTGCGCCGTGCCGACGCCGGTCGCGTAGTTGATCCCGCCGAAGAAGTCACCGTTCACGGCGACGACGGGTGCGCGGGTCTGCCGCGCGGCCCACTGGCTCGTCGTGCAGTACGCCGTGCCGCAAGGGTGCAGGCCCGACACGGCGATGCTGAAGTTCGCCGTGCCCGCGGGCCCGGGCCCGAAGTACACGGCGACGGCGTGGATCGTCGACCCCGTGTGCGTGCTCGGTCGTACGAAGGCCAGCGTGCGGTACCAGACGTTGGGGGCGATCACGGCGGCGCCATTCCAGAAGGCGCCGAGCGCAGGGCGTCCGCCCGCATCGCCTCGGGCAGCATCGACCATCACGGCCGCATCCCCGCGCGACGCGGCGTCCGTCGCAGCGGCGTCGAAGGCGACGGCATCCCGGGTCGCGCCGTCGCCGACGTCCACGCTCGTCTCGGAGGTGGCATCGCGCGATGGGGCGCCTGCATCACCCGGCGATCGCGCGGCATCGGCGTCGGGCAGCGCCATCGCGTCGGTGTCTGCGTCGTCGTCGGCGCTCGCGCCATCGGGGGCCGCCGTGTCGAGCGACGGGTCCGCACCGCACGCGGCGAGCGTCGCGAGCAAATAGACGAGCCAGCCCACGGGAGCGCGCGCCGCAGCGACCTTCTTCACCAGGACCACGCTCCGAGGCTACCGCGGGGGCGCTGCTCGTCGCGACCGGATCGTGGGCGCCTCCGACGCGCGCGGCGGGCGCTCAACTTCGATTTCGCTCGAGCATCTTCGTCGCCACGGGCTGAAGCCCTTCCACTTCTACACATCGCGAGACCGCGACCACAGCTTCAGTTCTGCATGATATTCAGCCATTTTGACCCGCCGCGCTCACGCCCGGCAGCAAAGCGTCCGGGCTC
>CAIMWA010000628.1 GCA_903845045.1 uncultured delta proteobacterium
CGCCGGCGCCGAGGTCGGCGCGCACCATCGACGGGTCGACGCCGTCGGCGGGAATCTCGCCGGCGCCGACGTCGCGCCCGAACACCGCCCGCCCGCCGCGGCCCGACGTCGGGAACGCGAAGCGCAGCCGAGGCAGCGCAGCACGCACACCGTCGGCGCGGGCGAGCGCGGCGACCTGCGTCGCATCGATGCCCGTGGGACGCGCGCCGAAGAGCGAGAGCACGGAGCCCACGGAGCTCTCGGGCGCCACGACCTCGACCTGGTCCAGCGGGATGACGCGGCCGAAGACCACGGCGCGCATGCCGTCGCTGAGCCCGAGAAAGAACGTCAGCGTCGCGACGCCCATGGCGAGGCCGAGGGCGGCGACGCGAAAGGTGCGCGCCGAGCGGCGCAGGTCGCGCCCGACGAGGGAAGCGAGGGCGGCGGCTCTCACGCGGCGGCTCCGGCGTTCGGGACATCGGCGACGACGCGGCCCGCGTCGAGGGTGAGCACGCGCGTCGCGATGGCCGTCGCGCGCGGCTCGTGGGTCACCAGCAGCACCGTCATCGCGTGCTCGGCGTGCAGCTCCTGGAAGAGCTCGAGGATGGACCTTCCGGTCTCGTCGTCGAGGCTCCCCGTGGGCTCGTCGCAGAGCAGCAGCTTCGGCTCGAGCAGCAGCGCCCGCGCGATGGCGACGCGCTGCCGCTGGCCCCCGGAGAGCGCCGTCGGCAGGTCGTCGCCGCGGCCGGCGAGGCCCACGCGGGCGAGCCATCGCTCCACCCGCGCGTCGAGGTCCGTGATCGGCGCCGGCGCGAAGCTCGCAGGGAGAGCGACGTTCTGCCGCACGGTCCACGACGCCACGAGGTGAAAAGCCTGGAACACGAAGCCCATGGAGGTGTTGCGCAGCGCCGCAGCGTCGGCGTCGGCGAGCGCTCGGAGCTCCTTGCCGAGCACCGACACCTCGCCCTCGTACGCCCGATCGAGGGCGCCGACGACGTGGAGCAGCGTGCTCTTGCCCGAGCCCGAGCGGCCCGTGACGGCGACGAACTCGCCCGCGTCGACGGTGAGGGTGACGCCGTCGAGGGCGGCGCGGCCGCCCGGGTAGCGACGTCGAACGTCGCGGAGCGTGATCAGGACGCGACCCCGATGGCGACGCCGAGGCGCTGCCGCAGGCGCAGGTACTCCTCGCTCACGGCGTACGCGCGCAGCTCGCGCACGCGGTCCGCGGCGGGGATCGGGGCCTCGTCCTCGGGCGTCGCCTTGATGACCGCGAGGGCCACCGAGAGGTCGTTCGAGAGCACGAAGCCCGCGCGGTCGGCGGTGAGGTCGAGGCCGAGGGTCCAGCGCTTGAGGTCCAGCGACGACTCCGACGCGAGGAGCCGCGTGACCAGCGACGAGAGCTGCTCGAGGGCCGGGCCCGGGAGGTGCGCGCGGATCGCCGCGAGGTTCTCGTTCACCGGCGCCGCGATCTCGTCGCCCACCGGGAACGTCGGCTGCACCGCGCGGATCGCCGCGAAGAGCCACGCGCGGAGCCCGGTGCCCGTGGTCACGACCTGGCGGATGAAGTGCCCCGCGCGGAAGTACGAAAGCCGCACGCCGGCGAGGAACGCCAGCGCCTTCGTCGGACCGCCCGCGAGCGCCGTGGCGCCGAGGTAGAGCGAGGGCTCCTCGGCGAGCACGAAGTTGATGCCCGAGTCGTCCTTCGGGAGCACGTACACCGGCGGGGTCTTGAGGCCGAGCACGCCCGCCGCGTAGTGGAGCGTCTGCGCCATCTGCCCGTCGTCCGTCGACGGGTCGACGAGGTCCTTCGCGGTGAGGTTGTACTTCTCCAGCGGAACGCCGCGGGACTTGAGCACCGCCGGCAGGATCGTCGCGAAGACGCCGCTCAACAGCGGGTCGACGCCGGAGTGCGCGAGGTCCAGGCGCCAGCGCTCCTCGTTCATCTTCTCGAGCGCCGCCGCCGGGCGGTCCGTGCGGAGCTTGCGATAGAAGCTCTCCTCCGACGGCTCGGCGCTCTTCGACGTCACCAGCGCCTGGCACATGCACCACGCCTCGTCGGCGCGCGACGCCTCGGTGAACGCCTTGCGCAGCGCCCGCAGCGACTCCACGCGCAGCGGGTTCTTCGCCAGCAGCGCCCGGTGCGCCGACAGCGCGCGGTCGAAGAAGCGCTTGGTGTCCGTCGCGTACAGCTCCGCGAGCTTCTCGGTGAAGTCGTGCTCCGACGGCGCGAGCTCCTGCGCGCGCTCGTACGACGCCACGGCCTCGGCGGGCTGCTTGAGCTCCTTCTCCTGCAGCGCTCCGAGCAGCGCGTAGAGCCGCGCCCGCGCGGGGGCGCTGGCGCTCTCGCCGAGGCGCGACAGCACGCGACGGTAGCTCTGCTCGAGGCCCGCGAAGTCCTTCTTGGCGCCGCGCAGACCCGCGAGACCCTCGAGGGCGCCGGCGTGCGCCGGGTCGTGCTCGAGCGCCTGCTCGTAGTAGTCGATGGCCTCGTCGGGCCGGTTCAGGTGGATCTCGCAGAGCTGCGCCGCCGTCGCGAAGTAGCGGGCGAGCTGGGACTTGTCGTCGACGAGGTCGGCGAACTTCAGGATGATCTCGACGAGCCGTCCCCAGTCCTTCTCCTCGGAGTAGAGCTGCATCAGCTTCATGAGGATGCGGCGCTCCGACGGGCGCAGATCGAGGGCCGCGAGGTAGGCGCGCGCCGCCTTGCCCTTGTCACCGAGGCGCGTGGCGAGGAGCTCGGCGATCTCCATGTGCAGCGTGAAGCGCTGGCCGTCGTTCTCGGCGAGGTCGAGGAGCCGGCGCTTGGCCCGCACCACCTCGTCCCAGCGGCCCTCGGCGGCGTGCAGCGTCGCGAGGAGCTCCACGATCTTCGCCCACATCGGGGCGATCTCCTGGGCGGACTGCAGCGCGGTGATGGCCGCGGCGTTGTCGCCCCCGCGGCGCGCAGCGTCCGCGAGCTCGTAGAGCGCCTCGGCGCGGACCTCGGGGTCGAGGTCGCGGCCGTGCTTCTCGAGCAGCGCGTCGTAGCGGGTGCGCGCCTCGGTCCAGGCCTCGGCGGCGTAGGTCGCCTTGGCCACCGCGAGCAGCGCGTCGCGATCGTCCGGAGCGACCTCGGCGGCCGCGCGGAACGCCTCGAGGGCCCGCGCGGGCTCGCCGGACTTGGCCAGCGCCTCGCCGTACTTCAGCGCGAGCTTCAGGCCCTCGTCACGGCCGAGATCCCGCGCCCGCGCAGCACGTCCTGCGAGGTGCTTCGCCGCGTCGGCCCAGGAGCCCGCGTCGAAGTGGAGCTCGCCGAGCATCACCGCCGCGTCCTCGCTCGTCGCGTCGAGGAGCACGGCCTTCTCGGCGGCGTCCTTGGCCTTGCCGAGGTCCTTCACGCGGTCGCGGTAGATGCGCGCGACCTGGGCCCACAGCGACGCGCGCTGGTTGCTGCCCTCGGCGGCCTCGATCTCGCGGTTCAACAGCTCGATGGCCCCCTGGGCGTCGCCGCGCGCCGCGTACAGCTCGCGGAGCCGCGCCGTCGCCGACGCGCTGTCGGGATCGGCGTCGAGGGCCTGCTTGTACCGGTCGATGGCGCCGTCGCGGTCGCCCTTCTCCTCGAGGAGCTTGGCGAGCTTGAGCAGCACCTCGACCTTCTCCGCGGGCGTCTTCGCCGCTGCCGCGAGGCGCTCGTAGGCCTCCGTCGCAGCGCGCACGTCGCCGAGCAGACCCGACGCGCGGGCGTTGAGCTCGAGCGCCGCCGCGTCGGTGCCGTCGATCTCGAGGGCCCGGCCGAAGCAGCGGGCCGCGCGCTCGACGCTGCCGATGGGATCGAGAAAGAGCCGCCCCGCGCTCAGCAACAGCTCGCTCTTGCGCGAGGCCTCGTCGACGAGCGTGGCGTGGCGCTCGAGCAGCGTCGCGAGCTCCTCCCAGCGTCCGAGCACGCGGTAGAGGCGGCCGAGACCGCGGAGGGCCACGTCGCTCGCCGGGTCGATGGCCAGCGCGGCCTCGAAGCTCGCGGCGGCGCGCCCGTGGTCGACGAACTCCTCCTCGATCATCGCGCCGATGCGGTTGTGCAGCTCCACCTTCTGCCGGGGCGTGGCGGCGGCGTCGACCTGCGCCTCGATGACGCGCAGCAGGCCCTCGACCTTGCCCTCGCGGGCGTAGAGCCGCTCGAGTCCCTTCAGCGCGCCCATGTTGCGCGCGTCGGCGACGAGGGCCTTCTCGAACCACTCCGCGGCGTGACCGAGGTCCGACAGGCGGTCCTCGTAGACCTCGGCGATCTCGCAGAGGGCCTCGGCGCGCTTCTCACCCGACAGCGCGTCCGCCTTGCGCTCGAGCAGCCGGGCCACACCGGACCAGTCCTCGGCGCGAAGAAGCAGCCGCTCGAGCACCTTCACGGAGACGTCGTGCGCGGCGTCCTCGGCGAGCACCTTCTCGACGAGTTCGCGGCTGCGCGTGCGGTCCTCGAGCTTGGCCTCGAGCACGTCGGCGGCCTCGGCGCGGAGGTCGTGGGCCTTCGACGCGCCGCCCTGGGCGTCGGCGCGCTTGAGCAGCACCGCCACGAGCTCGGGCCACTGCTGGGCCTTGCGGTAGATCACTGCAGCAGCCTCGAGGGCGTCGTCGTTGCCCGGCGCCGCGGCGATGGCCTGGTTGAAGCACGCGAGCGCGAAGTCGCTGCGCTTCATCTTCTCCTGGTACCAGCGGCCCGCGCGAAGGTAGAGCGCGGCCTGGTCCGCGGCGTCGCGGTCCTTCGCGGCCTCGGAGACGTGCGTGGCGACCTCGTTCCACTTCGTCGCGTCGTCGCCGATGAGGCGCGCGATCTCGGCGGCCAGGTCGTCGTCCGCCGGCGACACGATGACCGCCTCGGTGTACCCGACGAGGGCGTTGTCGGCGTCGTGCAGCGCGCGCTCGTAGTGCTTCGCGAGGTCCGACCAGAGCCGGGCCTTCTCCGCAGGAAGCGCCTCGGCCTCGATGTCCTCGAGGAGCATCTCGGCGCGCTCCTCGTCGTTGGCCGTGGCGCGGCGGATCTCCTTCACCCGCGCCGCCGCGAGCTCGTCGCCGCCCTCCATCGCCGCGATGGACTCGTACACGGCCTTCGCCGCCGCGAGGTCCTTCACCTCGGCCTCGAGCACCCGCGCCGCACGGAACCGCAGCGCGCGCTTGGCGGCCGCGTCCTCCGTCGCCTCGGCGATCTCCTGGAACGCCGCGACGACGTCGGCCCACGCGATGCCGTTGCCGCCCGCGCCCTCGACGGCGAGGGCCTTCTCGTCCTCGGTGGGAGCCGCCGCGAGGGCCTCGCGACGCGCCGTGAATTCGTCCTTGGTGACCTCGGCGCCGCGCTTGACCTTCGTCGCCTCGTTGAGCGCCGCGAAGAACGCGCCGGCCGTCGCGTAGCGCTCGTCGGGGTTCTTCGCGAGCGCCTTCAGGAGCACCGCGTCGACCTCCTTGGCCACCCACCCGCGCGGCGCGACCTTGCTAGGCGCCTCGGGGGTCTGGGTGATGTGCGCGACGACGAGGTCGGCCAGCGACGTGTCGGCGAAGAGCGGCTTGCCGGTGAGCACCTCGAAGGCCAGCGCACCGAGGCCGTAGACGTCGGAGCGCGCGTCCGCCGCGGTGCCGAGGCGCGCACGCTCCGGCGCGAGGCCCCGCGCGCTGCCGAGCAGAACCAGGAAGCTCGCGGCGTCCTGCGCCCCGTGCCGCGCCCCGCCGAGGCGGTCGATGCCGAAGTCCACGAGCACGCCGGCGATGCCGCCCTCGCGACGCACGAGCACCACGTGTTCGGTGCGCAGGTCTCCGTGCGCGAGGCCCGCGGCGTGCACCGCGTCGAGCCCTTCGCTGATCGACTGGAACACCCCGCGCGCCTCGTTGATGTGCATGGCGCCGGCGCGGGCGATGCGCGCCGAGAGAAGCTGGCCGTCGATGTGGTCCGTGACGAGGTAGGCGCGGCCGTCGGGGAGCACGCCGGCGCCGACGACCTTCTGCACGGCGGCGTGGTCGACGCGGCGCAGCGCGCGCTGGGCCAGCAGGAAGCGCTGGAGCGCACGGCGATCGCGGGCCCGACCCTCGCGCAGCACCTTCAACGAAACCTGGTGGTGACCCTCGGGTGCGGCGGCGAGGTACACGCCCCCGAAGCCCTCGTCGTGGGTCTTGCGCAGCACCTTGAACCCGTCGACGACCTGGCCTACGGCGAGGTCGTCCACCGCGCGGCCCTCGTACACGGGGCGAAGGCGCACCTCGGCGGCGCGGTCGCTCAGCAGGATCGCGTCGGCCAGCGCCTCGTGCACGTCGTCGCGCACGCAGCGCTCGGCGAGCGCCTTGGCGAAGGCGGGACGACCGCCGTCCACGGCGACGTCCGCAGGGTCGATGCCGAGCAGGTCCCGCGAGAGCGCTTGCAGCGCCGCGAGGTCGTAGAGGCGCTCGAGTTCGACGCGGAGAATCTCGACGGGACCGGTGGATGCCACGGTTGCCATGACGGGTCAGTGCTCCTGCTGCGGGGGATCGCCTTCGAATCGGGGGCCGGATACTACACAAACCCTCCCCCGGAGCACCCGCTTCCGGCGCGGGGTGCCCCACGAAGGCGAGGCATGAAGACTTGGCCGCGACGTCAGCGGTACGGGGCGCGAGGCCGCGACGGGGCCAGGTAGCGGCGGCAGTCCGGGCAGCGCGGGTCCTCGCCGGCTCGCTCCCGCAGCGGTCCCGCGAGGCCTCCGGCGATGAGGAGCATGAACGGCATGGCCACGACGCCGAAGCCCTTGAGCACCGCGAGCAGCCCCGGAGTGCCGATCCAGAAGCCGATCTCTGCTGCCTTCCAGCTCCAGTGCGTGCGCACCGGGAGGATCCAGCGGCGGCAGGCACCGCAGTGCGCATGACGAGGGCTCGGCGACGGCGGCAGCGCGTCCATCGACGGAGAACGTGGTCGACGACGGGGCGCGAGGCAAGGAGAACGAAGGGACGGGGGTAGGAAAGTAGGTTGGCGGTCGTCGGGAATTTCGTTGGGAGCAGGGCGCATCGGTCGGCGGCCAATCAGGCCGCTCGACGACACGGCGAGCGTGCAGAACGCCGGGTCCTACTTACCTACCCCCGTCCCGCCGTGTTGCGGCCGCCACGTCACGTGCCTCGGCGGCAACGTCCGACGCACGCGCGAGGTGTTCGCTCGCCGACGGACCGGCGATGCCGAGGGCCGCCGCAATCTCGTTACGGGATCGACGGAGGTGAACGAATCCCGCCACGATCACGAGGCGGCGGGCGTGCCTCACGGCGGTGCCGCGCCCGCGCGAGAGGAGGTCGTGGCGCTCGATCCCGACGTGATTGCAGACGGCGTCGAGGAGCCGTTCGATGGGACCGTCCCAGCGGGGCTCCACACGAAGCGGCGAGGCCAGGAGAAGCTCGGTGCGCGCGACGCCGTCGATGTCCTCGAGCGTCGACGCCGAGAGCTCGATCGGCAACGCAATGGCGGCACGAACGCTTCTGCGCGCCGCCGTCTGCGTCTCGCCCACGAGCAACGGGTCCCGGCGATCGCCGCTCCGTGCACGCACCATCGCGTCGAAGGCGCGGCGCCCGCCCGCCGTCGAGTCGAAGCCGGCGAGGCGCAATGCCGCGACGCTGTCGAGACCGGACGGCGCCGCGTCGAGACCGACGAGCGCGCGGTGGCTGGTCCAGGCCGAGGACGCTGCGTCGGCGACGACGCCTGCACGCACCGGGTTGTTGTGCACGTACGCGAGGACTCTGCCGGCACCCGAAGCGGCGAGATGCACGGTATGCGGGCGGTCGGCGAACACCGGGCCGAGGCGATCGTGGCGGCCGTTCAAGCGAAGTGCGGCGGCGGTGTTGAGAGGGATCGTCCATTCCGCGAGCCGGGCGGTGCCGGCGAGCATCACAAGGTGGACGTGCGAGCTCATCAGCGCGTAGCCGAGAAGCGTCCAGTCGGCATGTGGAAGGGACGCGAGGAGGGCGCTGAGGTAGAGGCGCCGCTCGCGCGGACCCGCCAGCAGGAACTCGCGATTCACGAAGCGCGAGATGACGTGGACGACAGAACCTGGGGCGTGGAGGCGGGCGGTCCGTGGCATCGCGACGCATGTCGATGCGAGCCAGGCCGGGGTTGCGCGGGCGTCGACGAATTCCGGCAAGGGACGGGGGTAGAAAGGTAGGTTGGGCGATAATCAGGAAAAATCTGCGCCGGCAACGCGCATCGACGAACGCGAAATCAAGGCGTTCGAGCAAGAACACGCAAGGTCGGAGGCGGACTCCTACTTTCCTACCCCCGTCCCTGGCGACCACTTTCCTACCCCCGTCCCTGGCGACCAGCCGTCGAAGATCCCAATTTGCGGTGGTTCTCCGCGCCGCGCCGTCGAACTCGCTCGCGACGCCCGTCAACCTACTTTCCTACCCCCGTCCCTCGAGCGTCGTACGATGCCCCGATGCCTCCCACGCCTCGGGCCGCTGGTCGAACGCTCCCCGTGGTCCTGGCGGCGCTCGCGCTCTCCGCGCCGGCGCGCGCCAACGGACGCTTTCCGACCGCGCAGATGGTGCAGGTCAGCGACGGCGCGCACCCCGCCCGCATGGTGCTGCGCACGACCTTCGGCTTGCTCGTCGGCTCCGATGACGGCGCGCGCTGGGGATGGATGTGCGAGGCCGCCCTCGGCTACGGCTCGCAGATCTGGGACCCGCCGGTGGCCCTCGGCAGCGCCGGTGCCGACGGCATCCCGCTGCTCGTCGGCGTTCCCACGGGGTTGCAGCGCGCGACGGACGCCTGCGGAACGCGCGCCGTGGCCGATGTGGGGAGCGACTACACCGCCGACATCTCGGCGACGCCGGACGGTGCGACGGTGCACTGGGTCGGCTCCTTTCGCGACGCCGCGCGCAACGCGCTGGTGAACCGCCTCCGCGTCTCGTCGGACGGCGGACGCTCGTTTCGCACGGTCTTCGAGGGCCTCGCCGACGTGCTCGTGCTGACCCTCGAGGCCGCGCCGTCGCACCCCGACCGCGTCTACCTGAGCGCCCACGGCGACAACCCGACGCGCGACGCCGTGTACCGCTCCGACGACGGCGGCCGCACCTTCACGGCGTTTCCGATGGACCTCGGCGGCGCCTCGCAGGCGTGGATCTCCGGCGTCGACCCGCTGCACCCCGACACGCTGTACGTGCGGGCCTTCGGGGGCGATCCGACGTTGCAGCAGGAGCCCAGCGCGACGCGGCTCCTTCGCTCCACCGACGGCGGTGCGACGTTCACCGAGATCGCGCGCACGGCGGGCGTAATGCGCGGCTTCGCGGTCTCCGACGACGGCCGCACGCTCTGGATCGGCGGCCCCGACGACGGCCTGCTCCGCTCCGTCGACGGCGGCGCGTTCCTGCCCGTGCGGCGCAGCTCGGTGCAGTGCCTCCGCGCCCATGCGGGCTGGCTCTACGTGTGCGGCGACCACGCCGTCGACGGCTTCGACCTCGCGCGGTCGAGCGACGGCGGCGACACCCTCGTGCCGCTCGTCGACTTTCCGCGCCTCGCCGCCCCATCGGGCTGCGCCGCGGGAACGGTGGTGCACGACCAGTGCGCGCCGACGTGGCCCACGGTGCTCGCGACCTTCGGCAGCGACGCCGATGCGGGACCGCTTCCCGACGCGGGAACGCGGACCGATGCCGGGCTCGACGCCGGGATGCCCTCGACGCCGGGCGGCGGTGGAGGCGGATGCAACACCGGTCGATCGCACGGCGGAGCGGGAGCGAGCGTGCTCGCGGCGATGCTCCTCGCGATGTCCCGTCGGAGGCGACGATGAACTTCGATTTCGCTCGCGATCGCCTTTGCCACGCGCTGAAGCACGTGGCAGCCAGGGTGAAGCCCGCAGGGCGGGCTGCAGCACCATCGCATCCACCGGGTGATACCTTTGGACAGCCCTTGGCGTGGGCTTCAGCCCCATCACTTCGACACGTCTTCGAGCTTCCGGCCGGCGCCGAATCACCCCGTCGATTCATGTGGATACGGCTCGCAACGCCCACGCCCGGCGGACGAGCAGCCGGGCTCGGCCCTGGCGGGAACGTGCCGGCCGCGGCGGCCGGGCCTCCGACGAACAAGCAGACGGAGCCCTCGTATGCTGCGGGCGGAACCCCGACGCGGGCGTGCGGGCGACGTCCCAGGCCCGGCCGTCCGCGGCCGGTACGTTCGCGAAGCGCAGAGCCCGGGCGCTCTGCCCCCGGGCGTGGGCGCAGCGGGTCGAGACCGCTGAGTCTTCAGGCAGCCATGAAGCTCTGGTCGCGGTCTCGCGATGTGTAGCAATGGAACGGCTTCAGCCCGCCGGCACCAAGGACCCGGAGCGAAGTCCATGATGAAGCGATGCGCCTTCGGGGCTCTCGCGCTGTGCGGTGCGTTCGCGGGATGCGCGCGGCCCGTGCCCGCTTCGCGTCCGTCGACGGCGCCCGCTCCGCACGCCGTTTTCGATGCGGGGGCGACGGCGGTCGTGGCGGCGACGTTTCGCGGCGCGCCGCTCGGTCCGCCGGACCTCTCGCTGCCCGACGTCGACGCGCAGGCCTACGCGCTGGACCTCACGCTGTCGGACGCACGGCCGGGTCACGAGGCCTTCACCGCCACGCTCACCGGCACCTTCGTCGCGACGCGCGCGCTCACCGCGTTCGCCCTCGATTTCGAGGGTCGCCCGGTGGACTCGGTCACCGTCGACGGAGCACCGGCGACCTCGACGCAGCGCGACGGATCGCTCGTGGTGACGCTTCCGCGCGACGTTCCCGTGGGTGCGCGCTTCGAGGTCGCGGTGCGATACGGCGGCTCGGTGGTGCAGGGCACCGCCGGAGGCAACGGCTTCAACGACGCCGGCGGGCTCATGGTGGTGCAGCGCAACGCCGAGGGTCGGCGGCAGTTTCTCTCGCTCAACTGGCCGGCGCGCACGCGCACGTGGCTGCCGGTGCGCGACCACCCGCGGGACGGGGCGATGATCGCCGTGCGCGCGACGTTCCCCGCGGCGCTCACGGTGTTCGCGAACGGCCGGCGCGCAGGGGTGCACCCGAACCCCGACGGCACCATCACGTGGAGCTACGAGGCGCTCACGCCGATGCCCGTCTACGACCTGCACGTGTCGGCCTACGACCACTGGGACGCGCACCCCGAGGCGCCCGCGGCCAACGGCGTGACGGTCGTGCACATGGACGACGGACGGCACGGCGCCCAGGCCGCCGACGCCTACCGCGACATGCCCCGCGCCATGGACTACTTCGTCGCGACCTTCGGCGCGTTTCGCTGGGGCTCCCTCGCGTACCTCGAGGAGCCCGACATCGGCGGCGGCATGGAGCACGCGACGGTCATCAGCATGGACGAGCGCATGTATCCGAGCGCCGCGGTGGTGCGGAACGTCGCGGTGCACGAGATGGCGCACCACTGGTCCGGCAACCTCGTGCGCGTCGCGACGTGGAACGACCTCTGGCTCTCCGAAGGCTTCGCCGACTACCTCACGAGCCGCTTCATCGAGGACGTCGACGGCGCGCCCGCAGGACTCGTGCAGTGGGCCGACCTGCTGCGCCAGGGCCTGCAAGCCGAGGACGGCATGCCCGCGCCGGGCCGCCCGGTGCGACCCTCGGACCCCGAGCAGCCGGGCATCGCGATGTTCACGCCGGTGGTCTACAAGCACGGCGCCTTCGCCCTTCGCATGCTCGAGGACGCCGTCGGCCGCGAGGCGCTCACGACCTTTCTGCATGAATGGTTCGACCGCCACGCGTGGCACGCGGTGACGACGGAGACGTTCCGCGCCGAGCTGGAGGACGCTACGCACCGCGACCTCGGCGCCTTCTTCGCGCAGTGGATCGCCGCCCCGCATCACCCGCTCCTCGCGACGGAGACGGTGCGCGGCGCCGAAGGTGCGCTGTCACTCCGCGTACGCCAGGTACAGACCCGCGGACCGACCGAGGGCTTCCGCTTTCCGCTGACCGTGGCGGTGCGCGCGAACGGGGCCGAGCAGCGATTACACGTCGACGTAAACACTCGCGACGTCGCGGTGCCGCTGCCGGCCGGGTCCGACACGGCGACGGTGGTGCTCGACCCCGACGTGCGGCTCTTCGCGACGGCCGCCTGCGGTCCGCGCCTGCCACGATGCCGCGCAGGCTGGACCTGCGAGGGCGCCCTGGAACGCGCGTGCCTCCCCCCGGCCGCGCCGCAGTGAGGCGTTGCGCGGTGCGCGGCGATGGGCTCCACTCGCCGCCGTGGATGCCCGCTCGTTCATCGCGATGCTCGCCGGCGGACTCGTGCTGCTGGCCCTCGGCCGCGGCATGACGCAGAGCCAGGACGCGCACGAGGCCGGCACGTCGCCCTTCGGTCTGGTGCTCCAGGGCCTGGGCCTCGCGCTGATGACGAGCGCCCTCTGGCGCCTCGTGAAAGGGGTCTGAGCGGTTGCGCCGGGTGCGCTGCTCCCACTAGGGTGCGCGCCCTTCGCGATGATCCGACTCGACTCCGTCACCCGTCAGCACGGCAAGCAGATCCTCTTCGTCGACGCCTCGCTCAGCCTCTTCAAGGGCGAGAAGGTCGGCCTGGTGGGCCCCAACGGCTCGGGCAAGAGCACCATCTTCCGCATGATCGCCGGCGACGATCCGCCCGACGCCGGCACCGTGGTCATCGACCGCGGCGTGACCCTCGGGTGGTTCAAGCAGAGCGTGGGCGACATGCACGGCCGCACCGTCGTCGAGGAGACGATGGCGGGCGCCGGCGAGGTCGCCGACGTGGCCCACGAGCTCCACCTGCTCGAGCACGGCATGGCCGACCCCGAGCGCTTCGACGAGCTCGAGGCCCTGGTCGAGCGCTTCGGCGAGGTGCAGGCGCGCTTCGACGCCCTCGACGGCTACGCGCTCGAGGCGCGGGCGCGGGAGATCCTCGCGGGCCTCGGCTTCGCGACGGACCTCGTCGACGGCGACGTCGGCAACCTCTCCGGCGGCTGGAAGATGCGCGTCGCGCTCGCGCAGATCCTGTTGAAGCGCCCCGACGCGCTCTTGCTCGACGAGCCGACGAACCACCTCGACATCGAGAGCATCGTCTGGCTCGAGCGCTGGCTCCGCGAGTTCGAGGGCGCGGTGCTCATGACCTCGCACGACCGCGAGTTCATGAACCGCCTCGTCACGCGCATCGTCGACCTCGATGGCGGCGAGCTCATGACCTACACCGGCGACTACGAGTCGTACATGCGCCAGCGCGCCCTCGCCGAGGCGCAGCACGAGGCCCAGTACGCGCGGCAGCAGGCGATGCTCGCCAAGGAGCAGGCCTTCATCGACCGCTTCAAGGCCCGCGCGAGCCACGCCGCGCAGGTGCAGTCGCGGGTGAAGAAGCTCGACAAGATCGAGAAGATCGAGCCCCCGCGCCGCCGCCGCGTCATCGAGTTCGATTTCCCCAAGGCCCCGCGATCCGGCGACGACGTGGCGAAGCTCGAGGGCGTCTCCAAGCGCTACGGCGCCCGGGTCATCTACGACGGCCTCGACCTGCTCATCCGCCGCCGCGAGCGGTGGTGCGTCATGGGCGTCAACGGCGCCGGCAAGAGCACGCTGCTCAAGCTCGTGGCGCGCGAGTCGCGGCCCGACACGGGCACCGTCACCATCGGCGCGAGCGTGAAGGCCGGGTACTTCTCGCAGCACGCCATGGAGGTCCTCGACCCGTCGCGCACCGTGCTCGAGGCCCTCGAGGGCGCCTACGCGAAGGCGTCCATCGCGTCGCTGCGCACGCTCCTCGGGGCCTTCGGCTTCAGCGGCGACGACGTCGAGAAGCGCTGCGGCGTGCTCTCCGGCGGCGAGCAGGCGCGCCTCGTGCTCGCGCGGATGATGTTCGACCCGCCGAACTTTCTCGTGCTCGACGAGCCGACGAACCACCTCGACCTCGACACCAAGGCGATGCTCACGCGGCTGCTGTCGGAGTACGAGGGCACCATGCTCTTCGTCTCCCACGACCGGCACTTCCTCGCGGCGATCAGCAACCGCGTGCTCGAGGTGACCGCCGACGGCGTGCGGGCTTACGGGGGCGGGTACTCGGAGTACGTGGCGGAGACCGGGCACATCGCCCCCGGCGTCACCTGAAATGTGGTACGCGGTCGCGCCCTTGGGCGTGGCCGCAGGGACAGTCTCGTGGAGGAACGACGGATGATGCGACGATGGATGCTCTGTTCGACCCTGGCGCTCGCGGCGTGCAAGCCCGCGGCGCCGACCGGTGCGGCGGCGACGGCCGGCGCGGTGACGCTGCGCACCGACGATGACCGCACGCTCTACGCGCTCGGCCTGCTCATGGGCCAGCGGATGGAGGACTTCTCGCTGTCGCCGGCGGAGCTCGCCATCGTGCAGCGCGGCATCGCCGACAAGGTCACCGGGGCGCACCCGCTCGTCGAGCTCCGCACCTGGGGCTCGCACATCAACACCATGGCGCAGGCCCGGCAGGGTCGTCGGTCCGAGGCCGAGAAGGTCCGCGGCCGCGC
>CAIMWA010000629.1 GCA_903845045.1 uncultured delta proteobacterium
CGCCGCGGCGTCGAGGGGCGCCGAGGCCCCCACCGCGAGGGGGATGAGCGACGCGTGCGCGGCGTCGCCAGGTCCCGTGCCGAGCACTGCGTGCGGGGAGCTTCGTCCCGGGGCGTCGGCGTCGAACCACGCCACGCGAGCGCGCAACGCTCCGAGGTGTTCGCGCACGCCGGGGAGCGCGCGCCACGGGATGCGCGCCTCGAGGGAGAGCCCGCGCACGTCGCCGCGCGCCGCCTCGACGATCTCCGCGCCCGGCACCGCCGCGCCGCTGCCGCCGTGAAAGCGCACGGCGCCGGCATACGAGCCCGGATCGCCCGGGAAGAGGTCGAGCTCGAAGGCCGTGAGCGCGTCGCCCTCGTAGAACGCCAACGCCACCGAGAGGTGGTCGTCGGAGCCCGCGTGGGTCCGCGAGCGAACCAGCACGTCGTCGCGCACGTCGGCGGCGATCCAGAGGAACTCGGGGTCGCGCGCGAGGGCGAAGGCGAAGGACGCGTCGTCGGGGCCGTGCCAAGCCGGCGCTCCGACGAGCACCTGCGCGCGCTCGTCGACGGCCCGCAGCGCGTCGGCGCCGGACCACTCGCGCACGAGGCCGTCGAGGGTGATGCGCGTCGTGCCGCGGTCCACGATGTCGACGGCGGACTGGGCTCGCGCGGCGGCCGCGCCGAGCACCACCGAGGCCGCGAGCAGTACCGGCGTCGCGCGCATCGGTTCCGCTCAGAAGTAGTAGCGAACGTGCAGCGCCGCCGCGAGCCCGAAGGTGAGGTCGAAGCCCGACGCGTCGACGATGCCGAGGCGGGGAACGAGCTCGACGCCGAGGTCCACCGGCGCGCCCTGGAACTGCACGCCGAGGCCGATGGGCGCCTCGAGGCCGAGGGCGATGGGCGTCTCGTTGACGCACGTCGTCGCCGCCGGCGGGCACGTCGGGCGCGTGCTCGTCGCGATGCCGAGGAACACGCCGGGGCCGACGTACCACTCGAGCTTCGCCGCCGAGCCGCTGAGCAGCACGTTCGGGTGGAAGAGAAAGTCGCCGCGGAGGCCGATGCCGCTGTGCGAGTACGCGTAGTCGCTGCCGAGGTGCGTGCTGTTGTAGAGGAACGATGCGGTGATCTGGATGGAGCGCTGCTGCGTCAGGAAGATCTGCGCCGACACCCCGACGTCGGGGTAGCCGAGCGCGAGGCCGAGGCCGAAGCTGCGGGGCGGTCCGACCTGCGCGTCGGCGCGGGACGGGAGGACGACGGTCGCAGCGGCCGCGGCGACGAGGGAGACGACGAGAGGCGCGGAGCGGGACGTGCGCATGACTCGATGCTTCGGGCACGGCGCGCGTGAATGCAAACGATTTTGCGTGTGCGTCGATGTCGCAGCGCGGGCCTCGATCTGCTACCGTGCGCCGCCGAAAGCGCAGAAAACAGGGAGCATCCGGTGCTGTTCAAGAAGCTTGTGGTGGGCGTCGATTTCTCGGAGAAGAGCGAGCGCGCGGTGACCGTGGCGCTGCGCCTCGCGGCGGCGAGCGGCGGCGCCGTGGTGGTCGTCAACGCGGTGCCCTCGTCGCCGGAGGTGGTCCCCACCGGCAAGCCCGAGGACGCGCAGATCGAGAGCATCGAGCGCCGCCTCCGCGACTACGCCGCCGACCTCGCGAAGAGCTCGGGACTCGCCGTCGACTACGGCGCGGTGCACGGCAACGACGCCGCCGCGGCGCTCAACGGCTTCGTGTCGAAGTGGGGCGGCGACGTCCTCGTCGTCGGCTCGGCGGCGCGCACCGGCGTGGAGCGCATCGTCATCGGCTCCGTCGCCTCGCGCCTCGTCGCAACGTCGTCGGTGCCGGTGCTCGTCATCGGCCCGCACGCCGTGGTCTGAGCGTCGCCCGGCGTCAACGCCCGGCGTCGCGCGACGGTCCGACGGGCAGCGCGACGGTCCAGGTGAGGCGCTGGGTCCCGCCGTCCTGCGTCTCGATCCATACCGCTTGCACGGTGCCATCGACGGTGAGCCCGCCGCGCAGCGACGACACCGTCCCCACGGGGTTCGCCATCACGTCGAAGGACGCCACGGGCCGCGACGGCGAGGACCACTCGCGCACCGCGAGGCGAGCCGTCGGCTGCGTTCCATCGGCGCCGAAGGCGAGCGCGCCCCCCGACGGAAGCGGCGCGATCCACGGCGCGGCGTTCGTCGCGAACCACCCGGTGTCCGCCGTCTCCCACACGCCCCGCGCGCGATCGAAGGTGTCGAAGGCCGCACGGCGCTGGCCCGTCGAAGGCGACGCGGGGCTCGTCGTCGTGAGGGTCCAGCTTGCGAGGAACCTCCCCCCCGCCACCGGCACGACCATGGCCTCACGGTTGTCTCCGACGACCACGCGGTACGGCGGCACGAAGGACGACGCCACGCCGCCGTCGCCGCCCACGCTCGATGCGCTCGCCGTCGCCAACAGGTCGGTCTCGCCCTCGATGGCGATTCCCTGCGACGGGCCGGTCCAGACCACCAGCAACGGATCGTTCGGAGCGTGGTCGACGGCAACGACGACGCGGTCGAGGCCACAGGTGTCGGCCACCGCGCGCGACGTGCTCCACCCCGCCGCGTCGCGGACGCGAGCGCGAAGCTGCACGCCTTCGGCGCAGGATCCCCCGGGCACGCCGTAGACGACGTGGAGCGCGCCGCCGTCGCCCGAAGCGATGGCGCCGTAGGCGGGACGCTCGGCGCCCTGCGGGGTCACGGCCTCGGGGCTCGACCACGCGTTGCGCTGGAACGTTCGCACGTAGAGCACCGGCCCCACCGGGCCGTCGGCGAGCGTCAGCACTGCGGGGACGGACCGGTCGTCGACCCACAGCAGCGTCTCCGACGACGCGCCGCCGGGACGCAGCCACGGGTCCGGCGCACGCCACGAGGTGCCGTCGCGCTCGACGAGCGACACTCCGAGCGCACCGTCGGCGCGGGTCTCACCGAAGAGGACGAAGGTGCGCCCGCCGGCAGCGGTGACCAGCCACGACGAGCGCAGCGACCCGTCCGTGCGCTGAAGGACGATCTGCGGTGTCCCGAAGCGCCAGCGCGAACCGGGAAGGTCCGCTGGCGCACTGCACGCCGCGACGACGACGACGCCCGCGAGCGCAGCCCGCGCCGATGCACCGCGGACTGTCACGGCGCGTTCCCGACGGCGACGCCGACGAACTCCTGCGCAGCCCCGCGACGAAGCAGGAACACCGCGCGTCCGTCCTGCGCCGCGGCGACCACGTCCTGGGGCGACCGCACGGTCTGCCCGTCGGCCATCACGATGACATCGCCAGGACGCAGACCGGCCCGATCCGCCGCGCCCCCGCGCTGCACTGCCATGATGATCGCGCCTTCGCCCTGCGGGAGCCCCGCGCGCGCCGCGTACGCCGGCGGAACCGCCTCGATGGTGATGCCGAAGCCCGTGGGCCCGGGCTCCGGCGGCGGCGGCGGCGGTGGTGCGCTCGGCGGAGGCGCTTCGCCGGGACGCAGCGCCGTCGTCATCGTGAGCTCACGCCGCGTCCCCGCGCGCAGCACCACCATCGCCACCTGCTCCTGGACGCTGTGCGCCGCGAGCAACCGGCTCACGTCGTTGCTCCCGTGCACGGGCCTTCCATCGACGCTCACCACGACGTCTCCGATGCGCAGCCCCGCGCCCGACGCCGGGCCGCTCGGGTGCACCGCGCTGACGAGGGCGCCGCTGCCGGGCGCGCCGAAGGTCGCGAGGTCCGGCGAGAGGTCTTGCGTACTGGCGCCGACCCAGCCGCGGGTCACGGTGCCCGTCGCGAGCACCTGCCGCACGACCTGTTCCACGATGTGCGACGACACCGCGAAGCCGATGCCCTGGCCGCGCCCCACGACCATGGTGTTGATGCCGAGCACCTCGCCGCGGAGGTTCACGAGCGCGCCGCCGCTGTTGCCCGGGTTCACGCTCGCGTCGGTCTGGAGGTAGTCCTCGACCTCGTTGACGCCGAGGCCGCCGCGGCCGGTGGCGGAGATCACGCCGTGCGTCACCGTCGCCTCGAGGCCGAAGGGCGCTCCGACGGCGAGCACCCACTCGCCCACCTGCGCGGCGTCGCTGTCTCCGAGGCGCGCCGTGGGCAGCCCCTGCGCCTCGATCTTCACCACCGCGAGGTCCGACCCGGGGTCGCTGCCGAGCACGCGCCCGGCGAACACGCGGCCGTCGCGGAGCCGCGCGCGGATGCGGGTCGCGCCCTCGACGACGTGGTGGTTCGTCACGATGACGCCGTCCTCGCGCACGAGCACGCCGGAGCCGCTGCCCGAGCGATGCTGCTCCTCGGGCTGCGCGCCCCAGAATCCCGGCGTGGTGTAGAGCATCGGATCGGCGCGCCGCACGACCTCGACGTAGAGCGTCACCACCGCCGGCAGCGTGCGCGCGGCCACGTCGGTGAACACGCGCCCGAGCGCGAGCGCCGAGTCCACCGAGGCCTGCGCGGGTGCCGGCGGGGTGCGAGGTTGCGCGCCGACGGATCGCGCCGCCGACGCCGAACAGAGGAGCAGGGCCAACGCCGCGTGCGGTCGCATCGTGCGAGAGAGTAGGACGTTCCCGATCGGTCCGCAGTCGCCGTCAGGGCGCCGGCGTGAAACGAACGTGGCGGCCCGAGGGAACGGTGCAGGACGTGGACCCGCCGGGACACCCCCCGGCCGCGGCGCTGCCCGTAGCGTTCTCGAGTCCCACGGTGGCCGTCGCGGAGAGCGACATCGTGTTGTACGCGAACTCGATGATGCCGCTGCCCTCGGCGATGGAGACCTCGAAGTTCAGGTCCTCGGTGCCGCCCAGGTACGTGGTCGCGTGGGCGTACTCGACGAGGAATCGACGCGCGGGCGCGGTGCCCGTGGTGGCGATGCAGACCCCCGTGGAGCTCATCACGAGGTCCGCCCACTGCAGCGCGATGACCCCGTTGGGCGTCGCCGTGCTCGGGATCGAGCCGCTCAACGCGGTGTTCGCGCTCGTCGCGCCGACCTGGAGGTTGCCGTTGGAGCTGATGCCGATGGAGGTTCCCGCGGCGATCGCGGCGCCCCACCAGCGCGTCGCGAAGGGCAGCCCGATGGTGCCGCCCGAGTCGTCGGCGCCGGAGAGCACGTGCATCGATCCCGCGGCGGCGCAGGCGTCGACCCAGGTCACGCCCGCGGCGTTCGTGTCGACGGCGTAGTTCGCTCCGCCGCCGCACGCGCCCGCCGCGCAGTACTGCGTGCCGGTGCAGGCGTGGCCGCACACGCCGCAGTTCGCGGTGTCGGAGGTGGTGTCGACGCAGTGTCCCGCGCACGCGGTCTGGCCCGTCGGGCACGCGAGCACGCAGGAGCCGCCGACGCACGCCTCGCTGCCCGCGCACGCATGTCCGCACGCGCCGCAGTTCGCGGTGTTCGTCTGGAGGTCGGTGCACGACCCGCCGCAGGTGCCCTCGATGGGACGGCACGGCAGCCCCGTCGGTCCCGTGATGGTCGCGTCGCAGTACCCCATGGTCTGCCCCGAGGCATTGCGGAACTGCGACGGGCCCTGGTGGTGGAAGTACCAGCGACGCCACACCGGCGACACGGTGAAGCCGCACATGTTCGCGAGGTTCGTGAACGTCGCGAGCGTCGACACGGTGCCGTCGGGGATGCGCATGCGCGCGATGGCCGTCGCGCTCTGCACGTAGTCGACGTAGAGCGCGCCGCCGTAGTACTCGGCCACGCCCCAGATCGCCCAGGAGTTGCACGCCACGCGCGCGCCCGGGAGCGGGATCGGTCCGAGGTCGAGCACCGCGCCCGTCGGGAGGCTCACGTGCCACGCGCGGCCGCCGCCCATCAGCACGATGCGCCCGTAGCCCGAGAAGATCCCGACGGCCCCGGGCGAGAGCATGATCGGCGTGGTGAGGTTGATGACCGTCGACGTGAGCCCGCCGGTGGTCGCGTCGAGGGCGATGAGCGACGTCACCATGCCGCCGGTGTTGCCGACGGGAGTCGCGCCGTTGCCGAGGGAGTAGACGGTGCCCGTGGCGAGGTCGCTGACGAGGGAGTCGTAGACGCGGCCCACGGTCTCGCCGAGGAGGGTGTTGAGGTCGAAGCGGCCGGTGCTGGTCACGCCCGTGTAGAACGCCCGCGCGCTGCTCACCGCGATGCCGCCGCGGTCGCCGCCGGTGACGGTGCCGTGGTCGACGGCGTTGCATGCGCTCGCCGACAACGACACCTGGAACGCGGTGCCCCCGAGCGGTCCGCCGGCGCAGTGGCCGCCGAGGCACCACTGGCCCGTCGTGCACGCGGAGTCGCACCCGCCGCAGTGCGCCGCGTCGGTCTGCGTGTTCGCGCACGCGGTGCCGCACGCCACCGTCGGCGCGGCGCAGTTCAGCACGCAGGTGCCGCCGGCACAGGTCTGCGACCCCACGCACGCGTGGCCGCACGCGCCGCAGTTCGCTCCATCGGTCTGCGTGTTCACGCACCCGCCGCCGCACGCGACGAGGGTCCCGGTGCACATCGGCCCGGTGTCCGCCGGACCCGCGTCGACGCGGCCCGTGTCGACGGCTCCGCCGGCATCGGCGGCACCATCGAGCGTCCCGGCGTCGGGGTACGTCGCCCCCGTGTCGTCGGTGACCGCCGTCGTGTCGTCGATGCTCCCCGTGTCGTCCGTCGGCACCGACTCGTCGACGAAGCCCGCGTCGTCGGCGGTGCCGGCATCGACACCTGGGTCGCCGGTGTCGTCGACGCTCCCGGTGTCGTCGCCGCCGCCGCCCGCGTCGACGGGCTTGGTGAAGTCCGCGTCACCCGCGGTGCCGTCATCGTGACCCTGTGCGCAGGCGGCGGTGAACAGCGCGACGCAGATCGTCGCTCCCAGCAAGGTCGAGCGGAGGTGCATGCTTCGAAGCACCCTATCGTGTACGGACGCGGTGTAAAGCCCGCAGCGCTCGCGGCTCGTCGCAGCGCATCGCCGCGCGGGTGGCATCGGCCCGCGTCGCGATGCATGGTGCCGGGGCCCGCTTCGAGAGCACCGCCATGCCCGTCCCGCCTGCCGACCTCGCCGTCCTCGCCGATGCGGTGTGGCGCGTGCGCGCGCAGCGGACCCTGCGGGCTGCCGTGCGCGCCGCGGTGCCGGCGCTGGGCCTGGCGTGCGTCGTCGCGGCGTGGGCGCGGTTCGCCGGTGTCCACGTCGCGGCCGCTGCGGCGCTTCCCGCAGCCCTGATCGCGGCCGGCGCGGTCGCGGGGGCGCTGCGCCGCGTCGACCCCGTCGAGGCCGCACGCGCGGTGGACTCGCACCACGGACTGGCCGACCGCGTGGGCGTCGCCTGGCAGCTCCGGCAGACCCCCGAGGAGCGCCGGAGCCCCTTCGCCCAGGCCGCCATCGACGATGCCGCGCGACGCGCCGCGGGGCTCTCGGCGAGCGCGGCGCTCCCGTGGCGGACGCCGCCGGAGCTTCGCGTGGTCGTTGCGCTCGGCGTCGCGCTGGTGCTGGCGGCACGGCTGCCTGCGCGGCGTCATCAGGGGCCGGGCGTTCCGCTCCCGCGGGCCGTCTCGACACCGGTCGAAGGCGCGGAGCTCCCGGCGGGGGACCTCGCGGCGGCACGCGAGGCGCTGCGCACGCTCGACGTCGCGCCGACGGACGCCTCGACGCAGCGGGCCGCGGACGCGCTGCGCACGCTCCTCGACGACCTCGCCGCGCGGCGCATCGATCGGTCCGAAGCGTTTCGGCGCCTCGCGAGCTTGGAAGCATCGCTCGCTGCACATGACTACGACGCGGAACGCGCGCGCGACGAACTGCACCGCCTCGGGGCCGCCATGGGCGACGGCGGGGCGGCCCTTCGACCGCTGACCGACGCGCTGCTCAGCGGCGATGGGGCGGCTGCGGAGCGGCAGCTGCGGCGCCTCGCGTCGTCCCTTCGCGACGCTCCACCCTCGGCGACGGAGCGCGCGAGGGCCGCGGAGGCGCTGCGTCGTGCAGCGACGCCGGCGCGCGACGAGACCGAGGGCGTGCAGCGCGCGCTGGGCTCCGCCGCGAGCTCCGTCGGTCGCGACCCCGGCGCGGCGGCGCAGGACCTCACCCGCGCGGCCGACGAAGCGGGCCGCCTGCGATCGACGCAGAGCGGGCCGCGCAGCGCAGAGGAGCTTCGACAGCAGGTCGAGCAGGTCCGCGAGGCGATGCGCCAGGGCGGCGGAGGCGGCGAGCGACGCGAGCGCTTCGAGCAGCGAGCGGCGGGCACCAACGGGAGCTCCGTTGCGGGTGGCGGGCGGCGTGCCTCCGTCGGCGGTGCGGGCGGTGCGGGCCCCACGGCTCCCGCGGCCGTCGCGGGTGCAGGCGGTCGGCGCGGAGGGGCGGTTCCCGGTGCGGCAGCCATGAACGGCGGAAACGATCGGGGCCCTGGCCTCGCGCACGATCCGGCGCTGCAGGGGGAGGCCGTGCGCACCCTCACGAGCACCGAGACGATCGGCGTGCCGGGGGCGGCGGGCGGTCCCTCGCGGTCGCAGGTGATCCGCGGGGCCGCGGCCACGGGCTTCGCGACGCGCACTTACCAGCATGTGTATGCGCCGTACTGGGATCGGGCGCGGGAGGTGCTCCACGAGGGATCGGTGCCGCCGGGGTATCGTTCGTACGTGCGCAGGTACTTCCAGCTCATCCGGCCCCGCGAGGAGTGAGTGACGTCCATGGGTGAGTCTCCGGCGGCGTCGGTGGAGCGGTTTCGAGCTGACCTCGCCTCGGTGCGCGCGGAGGTCGGCAAGGTCATCGTCGGACACGCCGGCGTCGTCGATGGCGTGCTCACGTGCCTCCTCGGCGGCGGACACGCGCTTTTGGAGGGCGTGCCGGGCCTCGGCAAGACGCTGCTCGTCCGCACGCTGGCGCAGGTGCTCGACCTGTCCTTCGCGCGCATCCAGTTCACGCCGGACCTCATGCCGTCGGACGTCCTCGGCACGCAGGTGATCGTCGAGGACGAGCGCGGCGCGAAGCGCTTCGAGTTCCAGCGCGGGCCGGTGTTCGCGCACCTCGTGCTCGCCGACGAGATCAACCGCGCGACGCCGAAGACGCAGAGCGCGCTGCTCGAGGCCATGCAGGAGGGCTCGGTGTCCGTCGCCCGCACGACGCACCCGCTCGAGGCGCCGTTCCTAGTGCTCGCGACGCAGAACCCGCTGGAGATGGAGGGCACCTTTCCCCTCCCCGAGGCCCAGCTCGATCGCTTTCTGCTGAAGCTCGAGGTGCCCTTTCCGTCGAGCGACGACCTGCACGCGATCCTCGACCGCACCACCGGCGACGCCGTCGCGACGCCGTCGAAGGTGCTCGACCGCGCGCGCATCCTCGCCCTCCGCGAGGTCGTGCGCTCCGTTCCCGTCGCCCGCTCGGTGCAGGACCTCGCCGTGCGCGCGGTGCTCGCCACGCACGGGGACCAGCCCGGCGCGACGCCCAAGGTGAGGCGCTACGTGCGCTTCGGAAGCTCGCCGCGAGGCGCCCAGGCGATGCTGCTCGCGGCCAAGGTCGCGGCGCTGCGCGACGGGCGCTTCAGCGCGAGCGAGGACGACGTGCGCGCGGCGGTGCACCCGGCGCTGCGGCACCGTCTGATCTTGAACTTCGAGGGCGAAGCCGAGGGCGTGCGCGCCGACGCGGTGCTCGACGAGGTGCTCGCCTCGCTGCAGCGCGGACGGTGAGCGGCGTGGGCTGGCGCGCGTGGCTGCGCGGGTCGCCGCGGCCGGAGCCGGTGGCCCGCGAGCTCTTCGACGAGGCGTTCCAGCGGCGCCTCGAGTACCTGGCCGTCGCGTCGCGAAGGCTCTTCGCGGGGAGCCTCCAGGCCGAGCGCCGCACCCGCGTGGCCGGCAGCGGCGTGACCTTCGCCGAGCACCGCGCCTACGCCCCCGGCGACGACCTGCGCACGCTCGACTGGAACGTCTTCGCCCGCACCGAGCGCCTCCTGGTCAAGCGCTTCGAGGAGGACGAGGACCTCACCGTCGCCATCGTCCTCGACGTGTCGGGCTCCATGGCCTTCGGCGACGGCGCGCGCTTCGACCACGCCCGCCGGCTCGCGGCGGCGATGGCCTACGTCGCCCTCGCGAACCTCGACCGCGCGGCGCTCTTCGCCGTCGGCGACCGCGTCGTGGCGAGGCTGCCTCCGGCCCGCGGGCGCGGCCAGATCTTCAAGGTGCTGTCGTTCCTCCGCGGCCTCGACGCCGGCGGGCGCACGGACCTCGCCGCGGCGGTGCGCACCCTCGGCGCGGAGCTCCCGCGTCGCGGCGTGGCCGTGGTCATCAGCGACCTCTACGACCCCGAGGGCTTCGAGCGCGGGCTCGACGCGCTTCGCTGGCAGCGCTTCGAGGTGATGGCGGTGCACGTCTCCGACGCCCGCGACGCCGACGTCCCCGCGCGCGGCGACGTGCGCCTGGTGGACTCCGAGACCGACGAGGGAAGGGACGTCACGGTCACCCCCGCGGTGGCCGCGCGCTTCGCCGAAGCCCATGCGTCGTGGCGGCGCGACGTGGCGGCGTTCTGCGCTGCCCGCCGGGTGCCGTGCGCCGAGGCCGAGGTCCACGGCGACTTCGCGGACCAGGTGCTCGGGCTCTTTCGCCGCCAGGGTCTCGTCGCGTGATCGCGTGGCTCGGCGTCGCCCCGCTGCGCCTCCTCGCGCTCTACGCGCTCGCCGCGTCGGCCATCGTCGCGCTGTATCTCGTTCGTCAACGGCGACGCACGGTGCGGGTCCCCTTCGCGGCGCTGTGGCAGCGCGCCGTCGGCGCCGACGCTCCGGCGCGTCGCCGGGACCGCCTTCGGACGCTGCTCTCGTTGCTGCTCCAGCTCGTGCTGCTCGGAGCGGTGGTGCTCGCGCTCGGCGACCCTCGACCCGCTGCTGCGGCTCGTCGCGGGCGCTCGGTGGTGGTGCTCCTGGACGGCAGCGCGAGCATGCAGGCCACCGACGTGCCGGGCGGACGGGCAGCGGCGGCGCGCGCGGCGGCGCGATCGCTGGTGCGAACGTTCGGCCCGGCAGACCGCGCGATGGTCGTGCAGGTCGACGCCGAGGTGACGCCGCTTCGGCCCTTCACCGCCGACGCCGAAACGCTCGCTGCGGCCATCGCGTCGTACGCGCCGCGCGACACCGGCGCGGACCTCCCGCGAGCGCTCGCCTTCGCCCGCGACGCCCTTGCGGGGGCACCATCGCCGGAGATCGTCCTCGTGGGCGACGGCGCGTACGGGAGCGCCCCCGTCGACGTCGCGCTCCCGGGCATCGCGCTGCGCTTCGTCCCTGTCGGCCGTCGCGGTCGCAACGTCGGCGTCACCGCCTTCGCCGCGCGCCGCCATCCCCTCGACCGCACGCGCTGCGAGGCGATGGTGACGGTGCAGAGCTGGAGCGACCGCCCGGAGCGCGTGGTCCTCGCGGTGCGCGCCGACGGAGCCGACGTGGCGCGCTACGACCTGGCGCTCGCACCCGGCGAGTCGGTGCAGCGCGTGCTCCCGGGCATCGCGAGCGGCGAGCGCCTCGAGGCCGCGGTCTCCCTCGCCGACGGCACCGCCGACGACCTCGCGGCCGACGACGTGGCCTACGCCGCGCTCCCCACCCGCCGGCGGCTCAGCGTGCTCTCGGTGACCGAGGGCAACCGGTACCTCGAGGCGGCGCTCCTCCTCGACGGAGCCCTCGACGTCGTCGAGGCGACGCCCTCCGACGCGCCGGCGATGCTGCGCGCGCGCTCCTTCGACGCCGTCATCACCGACGTCGCCGACGTCGCCGTGCCCCCTGGGACGAATTGGATCGCGCTGCGCCCGCCCGCGGGGGTCTCTCCGTGCCCCGCGGAGCCGGGCTTCGTCGACGCCCCGGCGGGCGCGGCGATCGGCTTCGAGCACGTCGACCGAAGGCACCCGGTGACGCGCTTCGCCACGGACCTCGAGGCGGCCCACATCGGGCGCATCGTGCGGTACCGCCCGCGGCACGGAGACCGCGTGCTGGGTGCGAGCTCCGCCGGTCCGTTGCTCGTGGCGGGCGAGCGTGGTCGGGGCCGCTTCGTGCTCTTCGCGTTCGACGTGCGCGAGAGCGACGTGCCGCTGCAGATCGCGTGGCCGGTGGTCCTGGTGAGCGCCATGGACTGGTTCGCCGGGGACGACGGCGGTTTTCAGTCCGGTGGGCGCACCGGCGTCGCGTGGAGGCTTGCGGTTCCCGCGGGCACCACGCAGGCGATCGTCGTGACCCCCTCGGGACGTCGCGTGCGGGTCCCCGTGACCGACGGGCGCGCGGTGTTCGTGCCCGTCGAGCGGGGGTTCCACGTCCTCGACGCGGGCGGCGCGCGGACCCTCGCCGCGGCGAGCCTCGCCGATGCGTCGGAGTCGGCGTGCGCCCCTTCCCGCACCTTCTTCGCGGGTGGAACGCGGGCCACGGCGCCACCGTCGGGCTCGCGCAGGCCTCGCGGCGAGGCGTGGGTGGCGCTGCTCTGCCTGGCCCTGGCCATCGTCATCCTCGAGTGGGCGGCGTGGCACCGGCGCTTCACGGTCTAGCTTCGCGGTGGGATACTCCGCCCCATGGAGGTGTCCCGGCGTGATCTGCTGGCGGGTCTCGGCGCGTCGCTCGCGTCGGGGGTGCTGGCGTCCGCGTGCGGATCCGGCGACGGCGGCGACGACGCTGGAGCGACCCCGGCCGCCGCGGTGGCGTTCGCCCACGGGGTGGCGAGCGGCGATCCGCTGCGCGACCGCGTGCTGCTCTGGACGCGGGTGACGCGCACCGACGGCCTCGCCGGGCCGGTGCAGGTCGTGTGGGAGGTGTCTACGTCGGAGGACTTCTCGACGCTCGCGGCGTCCGGCGTCGCGGTGACCGCCGCGGCCCGCGACTTCACCGTCAAGGCCGACGCGTCGGGCCTCGACGCGGGGACGACGTACTGGTTCCGCTTCATCGTCGGGGCGGCGGTGTCGCCGCTGGGCCGCACGCGCACCGCTGCGGCGCCCGGCGAGGGGCACGGGGCGTCCTTCGCGGTGGTGTCGTGCGCGAGCCTGGCCCACGGCTATTTTCACGTGTACCGCGACATCTCCGAGCTCGAGCGCATCGACGCGGTGCTGCACCTCGGCGATTACATCTACGAGTATCCGAGCGGGGCCTTCGGGAGCGTTCGCGCGTACGATCCGCTGCACCAGCTCGACACCCTCGACGACTACCGGCGCCGCCACGCGCAGTACAAGTCCGACGCGGACCTGCAGGCGATGCACCTGCGCCACCCGATGATCGCGATCTGGGACGACCACGAGTTCGCCAACAACGCGTGGGTCGGCGGCGCCGAGAACCAGCACCCCTCGGACGGCCCCTGGGCCACCCGCAAGGCCGCCGCGATGCAGGCGTACTTCGAGTGGATGCCTGTCCGCGAGCAGCCCGGCGGGCGCATCTGGCGGAGCTTCTCCTTCGGCGACGTCGCCGACCTGATGATGCTCGACACCCGCATCTGGGCGCGGCCGCAGCAGGCCGACGGCGACGGTCCGGAGCTTCGCGACCCGCACCGGTCGCTGCTCGGCGACGTGCAGGAGCAGTGGCTCTACCAGACGCTCGGCGCGTCGCAGGCGCGCTGGAAGCTCGTGGGCCAGCAGATCCGGCTCGGGCGCCTCGCTTCGAAGTTCAACACCGACTCGTGGGACGGCTACCCCGCCGCGCGGGACCGCCTCCTCGGCGCCATCACCTCCATGGGCGTCGAGGGCGTCGCGGTGCTCAGCGGCGACATCCATTCGTCGTGGGCCTTCGACCTCCCGCGCGACCCCTTCGACGCGTCGGCGTACGACCCCGCGACGGGCCGGGGCTCCGCGGCCGTGGAGCTCATCGTCCCCGGCGTCACGGCGCCGGGCGCGCCCATCGACGCCGAGGCGAACGTCCCGGGGCTCTACGCGTCGAACCCGCACCTCCGCTACGCCGACACCTCGCTGCGCGGCTTCGTCCTCCTCCGCTGCCAGCACGACCACCTCGACGCGTCGTGGTTCCACCTCGCCGATGGGAGCGTCGAGCAGGCGGCCCGGCAGCGCACCTCGCGCACCGTGACGCTGAGCGTGCGAAGCGGCTCCGCGCACCTCGTGACTGTCCCGCACCGCGACCTCCCGCCGCTCGGGAGCACCTGCGATCTCCCGCCGCGGCCGGTCGGCGAGCACCCGCGCCCCTGAGACGTACCGTCAGCCTTCGCGGCCCCACAGGTTCGCGGGCAGGGGGATGCCAGCGTTCTGCAGCGCGGTGCGCAGGTCGGTCTTGCTGAAGCTCCGGTTGAAGGCCTCGCGCACGTCGACCTTGCCGCTGCGAACGAGCTCCGTGAGGGCGTCGTGCTGCGCCTGCATGCCGAGCTGCCGCGACGTCTGCATCACGCCGTAGAGCTGGTGGTTCTTGCCCTCGCGCACCAGGTTCGCGACGGCCGGCGTGACGAGCAGCACCTCGTACGCGGCGACGCGCCCGCCGCCCACCTTCTTGCAGAGCGTCTGCGCGACGACGCCCTTTAGCGACTCCGAGAGCATCGCGCGGATCTGCGGCTGCCGCTCGCTAGGAAACTGGTCGATGATGCGGTCGACGGTGCTCGGCGCCGTGCGCGTGTGCAGCGTGCCGAAGACCAGGTGTCCCGTCTCCGCGGTCTCGATGGCGATGGCGGTGGTCTCGAGGTCGCGAAGCTCGCCCACCAGCACGACGTCGGGGTCCTCGCGGAGCGCGGCGCGCAGCGCGTGCTTGAAGCCGTCGGTGTGCACCCCCACCTCGCGCTGGTTCACGAGGCAGCGCTTGTTGCGGTGCACGAACTCGATGGGATCTTCGATGGTGATGATGTGGTCGCGGCGCGTCGCGTTGACGCGGTCGATCATCGCCGCGAGCGTCGTGCTCTTGCCCGAGCCCGTGGGTCCCGTGACGAGCACGAGCCCCTTCGGAAGATCGCAGAGCTCGAGCACCGCGCGCGGGACCCCGAGCTCCTCGGCGCTGACCACCTCCGCGGGAATGCGACGGATCACCGCGCCCGGGCCCCGCCGATCGACCATCACGTTGCAGCGGAAGCGCGCGACGCCGGCGATCTCGTACGCGTAGTCGGCGTCGTTGCGCGCCGAGAACTCGCGCCGCGTGGCCGTGCGCATCGTCGGCGTCACCAGCGCCCGCACCTGCTCCGCGGTGAGCATCGGAAGATCGCCGGGCAGCGGGCGGATCTCGCCGTGCAGGCGCATCAGCGGCGGCCGTCCCGTGGCGAGGTGCAGGTCGCTCGCGCCCAGCCGCGTCATGGCGCGCAGCAGTCCGTCGATGCCGCTGGTGTCGTCGTCGACGCCGCCCGCGGGGGTGAGCGGCGACGGACGCGGGTCCGGGCTCGCGCGCTCCACCGGGGTCGCGGCCGGGCGCATCGACGACGCGGGCTCTCGCGGAGCCTCGGGCCGCACCGAAGCGCCGCGCATGCCGTCGGGCGTGTAGCGCGACGACTCCTGCGCGGGCGCCTGGGTCTGCGGCGGCGACTGCGCGGGCGCGGCCGAGCGCACCGGCGCCGGGATCGAACGCTCCACCGGAATGGACCGCTCCGGCGAGGCGGACCGCTGCGCCTCGGCCCGCGGCACCTCGCGGGGGAGCGCGGCCGCGGGAGGGGCCGTCACCTGGAGCACGGCCTTGATGTTCTGCATCGACGCCGTCGCGCGCGGCGGCACCGGCACGTCGGTGCGAGGCGCCGCCCGGCGCTCGAGGGGCGTCAGCACGAGGCGCCACGCGCCCGGCGTCGGCGTGACCTCGACGCTCACCCGCGGATCGTCCGCGGGGTACTGGAAGCGCGTCTGCCGCGAAACGCGGATGTCGGCCATGGCGCTCAGCGGCGCGACCTCGTCGACGGCGGCGACGAGCAGCGCGTGCTCCACGGTCTGCGTCGACGCGCGCTCCGCCCCGGACGCGAGCGTCGCGACCACCGGACCGTTGCTCGTGACCTTGAGCGACAGCGCCTCGAAGCGGAGCAGGTGCTGGACGTACTTGTCGATCTGCGGCATCGCGCGCTCCGCCTCACCACGCTTCGGGCAGCTGGATCCCCGCGTTGGCGAAGAGCTGCCGGATCTCGGTCTTGTTGACGGCCTTGAGGTAGGCCTCGCGGGGCTCGACGACGCCGCGCACGACGAGGTCGAGGAGCGCGTCGGCCATGGTGATCATCCCGAGGTTGCGGCTCGACTGGATGGTCCCCGGGAGCTGGAACGTCTTGCCCTCGCGGATGAGGTTGGCCACCGCGGGCGTGCCGAGGAGCACCTCGTACGCGGCCACGCGCCCGCCGCCGATCTTCTTGCAGAGGGTCTGCGCGATGACGCCCTTCAGCGAGTCCGAGAGCATCGCGCGGATCTGCGACTGACGGTCCCCGGGGAACTGGTCGATGATGCGGTCGACGGTGCTCGACGCGGTGTTCGTGTGCAGCGTGCCGAAGACCAGGTGCCCGGTCTCCGCGGTCTCGATGGCGATCTCGACGGTCTCGAGGTCGCGCATCTCGCCGACGAGCACGACGTCGGGGTCCTCGCGCAGCGCGGCACGGAGCGCGGCGCGGAAGTTCTCGGTGTGCACGCCGACCTCGCGCTGACGCACGAGGCAGCGCTTGTCGTTGTGCACGAACTCCACCGGGTCCTCGATGGTGACGATGTGGTCGTCGCGCGTCGCGTTCACCCGGTCGATCATCGACGCGAGGGTGGTGCTCTTGCCCGAGCCCGTCGGCCCCGTCACGAGCACGAGGCCGCGGGAGAGCTCGCAGAGCTCGAGCACCTCGCGCGAGAGCCCGAGGCGCTCCGCGGCGAGGATCTCGAAGGGGATGCGACGGAACACCGCGCCGGGTCCGTTGCGGTCGAGGAAGAGGTTCACGCGAAAGCGCGAGACGCCGGCGATCTCGTAGGCGAAGTCGCTGTCGTGGTGCTTCTCGAACTCGTCGCGGTTGCGCTTCGGCACGATGGGCCAGAGCAGAGCGCGCATGGCGTCCGCCGCGATGGCGCCGCTCTCGTCGGCGCGCTGCATTTCGCCGTGGAGCCGCATCATCGGCGGCAGCCCCGAGGTGAGGTGCAGGTCGCTGGCGCCGCGCTGCGCCATGGTCCGCAGCAGCCCCTCGATGGCCGCCTCGGCGCCCGGCACCGGGATCGACGGACCGGCCGCGGCGGGCACCACCGTCGACCGCGGCACTCCTGCGGTGGGACCTGGCGTCAGCACCACGCGCCACACGCCGTTGCCGGGGCTGACGTCCACCGTCACGGCGTTGCTGACCGTGGACCCGTAGACGAAGCGCGCGGCCTTGCCGGCGCGAAGCTCCTGCAACGAGGCCGGCGGCGCGATCTCGCTGATCATCGCCGTGATGCTCGCGTGGTCGAGCACCTGGTTCGAGGTCTTCTCGCCGAGCGGCGTCTGCACCGACACCGGCGCTCCCGAGGCCACGACGAGCGCGTCCCCCGCGAAGCGGACGAGGTGTCCGACCAGCCTGTCGATTTGACGCATGCGCCCGTTGGCTCCGCGAGGGCTCCTCCACCGCGAGGCGCCGGCGAACGGTGTGTACCACAGGTGCTCGGGCGGACCCGCGTTCAGCGCAGCGCGGCGCCGTGGCATGCTGCGAACGGCATGGCGTACGCGGTGAAGGAGCTGTTCCACACGCTGCAGGGCGAGGGCGCGCGAACGGGGCGCGCGGCGGTCTTCATGCGCTTCGCCGGGTGCAACCTCTGGAGCGGACGCGAGGCCGATCGCGACCGCGGCCCCGGCGGCTGCTCGCGGTG
Source organism: uncultured delta proteobacterium (assembly GCA_903845045.1). Lineage (GTDB taxonomy): Bacteria > Myxococcota_A > Polyangia > Polyangiales > SCUS01. The sequence continues at coordinate 17,624 of CAIMWA010000629.1, forward strand.
GTGCGACACGGCGTTCGTGGGCACCGACGGTCCCGGCGGCGGACGCTTCGACACCGCGGCGGACCTCGCCTCCGCAGCGGCGGAAGCATGGGGTTCCGCGGAGCGCGCACACCGCTACGTCGTTTGCACCGGCGGCGAGCCGTTGCTGCAGCTCGACGCCGCGCTCGTCGACGCGCTGCACGGCCAGGGCTTCGAGGTGGCCGTCGAGACCAACGGAACGCTGCCCGTTCCCGAGGGCGTCGATTGGGTCTGCGTGAGCCCCAAGGCAGGCTCGACACCCACGGTGCGCGCTGGCCAGGAGCTGAAGCTGGTGATCCCGCAGCACGGGCTCTCGCCTTCGGACTTCGAGGCCTGGGACTTCGCGCACTTCTTCGTGCAGCCGCGGGACGGTGCGGAGCGCTCGGCGCACCTCCGCGAGGCCGTCGCGTGGTGCCTCGCGCACCCGCGCTGGCGCCTGTCGTTGCAGACCCACAAGGTCGCTGGAATCCCGTAGAGTCCGCGACGAGCGAATGCGCGACGGCGGTCAGGCGTGGTGGGTGCGGGCTTGCCTTGCCGTGGCGGTGGTGACGGCGGCGTCGCACCTCGCTGCGTGCGCCCGCGGACACACCGCCGACGACGGCGGCGCCGCAAACACCTCCGACACCGGCGTGATCTTCGACGGACCGGTGGCCGACGACGGCTATCCCCCGAAGCCCGTCGACGTGCCCGCGGCCTCCGACGGTGCGGGCGTGGGCGCGTGCGGCCTCGCCGGTCGCGCGTGCTGCGACGCGAGCCCCTGCGGCGCGGGCCTCGCGTGCACCGCCGGGGTCTGCGCCGAGGCGCTCACCTGCGGTGCCCTCGACCAGCCGTGCTGCGCGGGCACCCGCTGCGGACCGGGGCTCTCGTGCACCGCGGGGCAGTGCGCCGCGCTCAGCGACTGCGGCGGCAGCGGCCAGGCGTGCTGCAGCATGGAGATCCCGTGCGTGGGCCGCCAGGTGTGCGGCGAGTCGACGTGCCGACCGTGCGGCGGCGCCGGCGAGCCGTGCTGCGGAACCACGCCCCCTTGCAACAGCAGCCTCGCGTGCGCCGCGGGCTGGTGCGCGCGGAGCTGACCGCGTGACCCGCACGGCTTCGTGGGGACGTCTGCGGAGGCTCCTGGCCGCAGCGGCGGCGCCCGGGGCTGCGTCGCGCGACGCCGACGACCTTCTCGCGAGCCTCGACGCGCGTCGGGTCTCGCGCCGCGGGCTGCTGCTGGGCACGGCCGCGACGTTGGGATGCGCGGCCGCATCGGTGCGTCCGGTCACCGGGCTGTCGGCGGGCGCGCGCGTCGTCGTCGTCGGCGGAGGCCTCGCCGGGCTCACCGCGGCGCTGCGGCTCGCGCAGGCGGGAATGCGTCCGCGCGTGTACGAGGCCCAGCGGCGGCTGGGCGGGCGCGCGTTCACGCTGCGGGGACACTTTCCGACGCACGCCGAGCTCGGCGGCGAGCTCGTCGACAGCACCCACGCGTCGATGCGCGGGCTCGTCCAGGAGCTCGGCCTGCACCTCGCCGATCGCGACGCCGGGCTCGCCGCCGACGTCGAGCGCGAGCGGTATTTCTTACAAGGCCAGGTATGGAGCGCCCGGCAGGTGCTCGAGATGTTCCGCCCCGTCTCCGAGCTCGTGCGCCGCGATCGTGCGCTGCTCGGGGGGCGCGCCGTGAGCCACGCGCACCACACGCCGGCGGCCGAGGCCCTCGACGCGCTGAGCCTCGCGGCGTGGCTCGACCGAAACGGGGTGCGTGGTCCGCTGCGATCGCTGCTCGAGGTCGCGCTCACCGCCGAACTGGGTCGCGACCCGGACCAGCAGAGCGCGCTGACGTTCCTGCTTGCGGTGGCCGGCGACGGCGACGCGCTCTCGTTGACCGGCGGGAGCGACGAGCGCTGGGTCGTCGCCGAGGGGTCCGACGCGGTGCCGCGCGCGCTGGCGGAGCGCCTGGGCGACGCGGTGCAGCCGGGCCACGCGTTGACGGCGCTGCGACCGCGCGGCGACGGCGGCGTGCGCTGCGTCTTCGATCGCGACGGGAGCGTCATCGAGGTCGACGCCGACCGGGTGGTGCTCGCGCTGCCGTTCAACCAGCTGCGCCGCTGCGAGATCGCCGTTCCGCTCGCGGCGGCGAAGCGCCGGGTCATCGAGGAGCTCTCGTACGCGACGCACACCAAGGTGTTCATCACGACGGCGGGGCGGCCCTGGCGCAACGACCGCAGCAGCGGCACCTCGTACCACGACGGCGGTGTCTACCAGGAGAGCTGGGAGCCGCTGCGCGGTGGCACCGTCGACGTCGCGTTGATGACGGCGTTCTCCGGCGGACGCCTCGGCGTGTCGCTCGGCGAGAGCAACCCCGAGGCGCAGGGTCGTCGCTTCGCCGAGGCCCTCGAGGCCCCGTTCCCGGGCACCGCCGAGGCGTTCACCGGCCGCGCCGCGCGCATGCACTGGCCCGCGCGTCCGTTCCAGGAGGGCAGCTACGCGTGCTACGGCCCCGGCGACTGGTGCCGCCTCGGGGGCGACGAAGCGCCGGCCGCGGGCGCGCTGCACTTCGCCGGCGAGCACACGAGCCGCACCGCCGCGGGCTTCATGGAGGGCGCGGTGGAGTCCGGCGAGCGGGCCGCGCGCGAGGTGATCGCCGCGGCGCGCGGGGCCTGACCGACGGGCGCGACGTTGCACCCTGGCGCCGGCGCGGGTTCCGGTACGATGCGCCGCGAAAGGGAAGACGATGCGCAGTGTGTTCCAGCCCGGTCTCTATGCCGGGAAGACGGTGTTCGTGACGGGCGGCTCGGGCGGCATCAACCTGCGCATCGCCGAGGCCTTCGGCGAGCTCGGCGCCAAGGTCGCCATCAACGGCCGCAAGGTCGACAAGCTCCAGGCCGCCGTCGACGGCCTGCGCGCCAAGGGCATTCGCGCCGAGGGCTACGCCGCCGACGTGCGCGACTACGCGGCCGTCGACGGCGCCATCGCCGCGGCGGTGGAGGCCCTCGGTCCCCTCGACGTGCTCGTCTGCGGCGCGGCGGGAAACTTCCCGGCGCCGGTCGCGGCGATGTCGTCCAACGGCTTCAAGGCGGTGATGGACATCGACGTCCTCGGGACGTTCAACGCGTGCCGCGCGTCCTTCGAGCGCCTCACGAAGCCCGGCGGGGTCATCCTCGCGATCTCGGCGCCGCAGGCGCAGGTCGCGTACCCGATGCAGGCGCACGTGTGCGCGGCGAAGGCAGGCGTCGACATGCTCGTGAAGACCCTCGCGATGGAGTGGGGCCCCTCGGGCGTGCGCGTGCTCTCCATCTGGCCGGGACCCATCGACGAGACCGAGGGCATGCAGCGCCTCGCGGGCGACCCCGAGGTGCGCAAGCGCGTGGCGGCCGCCCTGCCCCTGCAGCGCTTCGGCACGAAGGACGAGGTCGCGCAGCTCGCGCTCTTTCTCGCGTCGCCGGCGGCCTCGTACGTCACCGGCAGCATCCATGGCGTCGACGGCGGCATGGCGCTGTGCGGCGGCGGCCTCATCTCCTTCTGACCCCGCTCCGCCGCGGTGTTGTTAGCATCGCCCGCATGAAGCTCCTCCGGCGCCTCCTCGCCCTCGGCGCGGTGCTCCCCGCGTGCGGCTCGTCGACCCCGAGCGCGTCCTCCGATGCGGGGATCGACGTCTCCTCGAGCGATGTCTTCGGCGATGTCTTCGGCGATGCGCCGGCCGCCGACGCGCCCGCGGTCGACGCGCCACCGCTCGATGCGCCGGCTCCCGCAGACACCGCCGCGTCCGTCGATGCGCCGATCACCGTCGACGTCGCCCTGGCCGACGTGCCCGCCGTGGACGCGCCCGCTCCAGACTCGGCGGTGGCAGCAGACGCTGGGCCGCCGGCCCCCGCGACGCTCTTCGCGCCGGACAGCTTCGTCTACCAGGACGTCTCGCACGCCGCCGTCGACACCGAGAGCGCGGCGATCACGGCGTGGCTCCAGTCCGTCGGCGGCTGGGGCTTCGGGCGCTTCCAGATCGACTTCTCGCTCGACGTGCTCACCGCCGGACCCGAGGTGACGCCGCAGCGGTTCACGCCGAGCCCCGGGGAATTCTGGCTGCCCGACTGCGATACCGACCCGGTGCCGCTTCCTGCGATGGGCAACGTCGAAGGCGAGACGGGCTACGCGTGCGCCGGCGGCGGCGACTGCCATCTCCTGGTGGTCCAGCCGTCGTCGCACACGCTCTACGAGATGTGGCGCGCCAACGTCACCGGAACGTCCTTCGTCGGCGGCTGCCTCGCCGTCTGGAACACCGCCGTCGCCCCTTCGCCGCACGGCCGCGGCGAGCAGTGCACGAGCGCCGACGCCGGCGGACTGCCCATCGCGCCGATGCTCTTCGACGCCGACGAGGTCGCCGCGGGCTCGGTGAACCACGCCATTCGATTCATCCTTCCGAACGCGCGCATTCGAGCGCGCACCTACGTCCACCCGGCGACGCACGCGACCGGGGCGGCGTCGGGTCCGGCGACGGCGCCGCCCTATGGCGCACGCCTGCGGCTTCGCGCGGACTATCCGCTCGCTCGTCTCCCCAACGACGCGGCGCGCGCCGTCGCGCGTGGCCTGCAGCGCTACGGGATGATCCTCGCCGACGGCGGCAACATCGCGCTCACGGCGCGCAGCGACCGGCACTCCGTGCACCGCTGGGCCGACCTGATGGACTCGCACGCGCTCGTCGGCATCCTGGTCACGGATTTCCAGATGGTCGACGGCGGCACGCGCTACCCGTTCAACGGGAGCTGCGTTCGTCAGCCGCGCTGAGCGGCACCATCGCAGCCGCCTGCCTCCGGAGGGTCACGCCGAGGGCACCATCGACGCGACGGCCTCGCGCGCACTCCACCCGGCGCACGGCTCCGGTGACACCAGCGCCCGCAGCGCCTCGGCCAGGTCGAGCACCGACGGAAACCGCCCCTCCGGCTCCTCGAAGGTCGCGCGCGCGACGAGCATCTCGAACGCCTTCGGCGCCGAACATACCGACGCCGCGAGGAGCCGGCCGACGGCGAGCTGGTCGTCGGCGATCGCGCTCTGCGGGTCGTCGGCCAGGGCGCCGGCGTCGCGCCCGAAGCGCGCGAGGCCGAAGTCGAGCAGCGTCGGCTGCGTCGCCTCGCCACGGCGGGCCAGGAAGACGTGCCGCGCGCAGATCCCACGGTGCGCGATGCCGCGGGCGTGCCCCGCGACGATGCCTTCGATCACCGGAATTAGAAGACGCGCGGCGCGATCGAACGGCATCGGGCCCTCGCGCGCGAGAAGCGTCGCGAGGTCCTCGCCCTCGAGGAACTCGGTGACGAAATACGGGACGCCGTGTTCGTCGCCGAGGTCGCTCACGTCGACCACCGCGCGGTGCCGGATCGACGCGGCGACCCGCGCGGCGCGCTCGAAGCGGGCTGCGGCCTCGGGCATCGCCGCGAGGCAGCCCGGCAGCACCTTGAGCGCCACGCGACGTTGAAGGCCCGTATGCACGGCTTCGTAGTAGGCGCCGTGCGGATTCGCGCCGGCCCTGCACACGACCGTGTACCGACCAAAGGTCGCACCGGGACGGACGTCTCCGACAGGAAGCTCCAACGTCATCGGCTCCTCGTGCGGGGCGTCGCGCCACCGCCGTTCTTCGTGGAGGACCGCACCGCCCGATGGCGGCGCCGATGCGTCGAAGAATCGCGGATTCGCTCGGTCGGTCAAGGCGTTTGGAGAGAAATCGCCGTCGCGCGGAGAGGCCCTCAAGGTGCGCGGAGCAGCGCCCGAAAGAGGCTGCCCGCTACGGCGCGGCGACGAGGTGGAGCCGGGACCAGTACGCCGCCGGGTTCGCCGCCGCGCGCGCCGCGCCGTCGCTCGCCACGGTGCCGACGCCGTAGGTGACCGGAAACTCCTGCGGCCGAAGCGGGTCGATGCGCTCGGTGTGCACCACCGGTCCGGCACAGAACGCGTGGGCGTCGTCGCGCGGCAGGTCGCAGTCGGCGAGCCGCGCGTCGGCGGTCCACGGTCCCTCGACGGAGGGCGCCGTGTGCCGCCCGAGCGACGTCGCGAAGCCGAGCGCGTAGACGTGGGCGAAGCCCGCGGCGCTTCGGAACACCGACGAGACCCACGGACCGGCCTCGAAGGCGGCGACGGCGTCGGCGGCGCGCGCGCTCGCCACCCATCGCCCCGCGCCGGCGTAGAGCTCCATGGCCCCCGCGGCGTCGACGCGCGACAGCACGCAGCGCTCCGCCAGCATCGCCGGGACCCCCGGACAGCCCCAGACGTACGCGGTGTCGCCGTCGGACCACGCCGCATCACCGAGGTCCAGCGTCGGGTCCCACGTTGGCGTCGAGGACACCACGATGCGCTGCATCGTCGGATCCCAACGACCGAGCCCGGTGCCCAGCTCGCGCACGCCGAAGCCCGCCGTCGCGTCGGCCTGAAAGAGCCGGTACGCGACCCGCGTGACGTTGCCGACGCGCACGCCGCCGGTGATCTGCACCGACAGCTCCGGGTCCGTCGAGCCGTCGACGACCACTGCGCCCGTCGCGTAGCCGCCGGCGAAGTGCACGGGAGGGCAGCCGCCGAAGGGTGCGCGGGGGTCGAGCTCCATCGCGACGTTGCGCATCCGAGCGCCGCCCGCGAGGGCGACGTCTTCGGCGATCCAGAGGCACCGTCCATCCTCCGTAGGCACCCGCGCGAGGGAGCCGCCGAGCGAGGCGACGGTGCCGCTCGCGTCGCGGAACGGGAGGCAGACCGTCGTGCTCTCCGGCGCCCGCGCGTGACGCCATGCGCCCGCGGGACAGCGCCAGGTCGCCGCCGCTTCGTCGCACTCCGGGGGGACCTGCACGGCCGCACCGCAGGGGTCGCCGGGGCGTGCCACGCAGACCGGCGCGGCGCCGGCGCAGACCGTCGAAGCCCTCGGCGCGGGGTCGTCGCGCAGCGGCGTGCGGGCTCCGCAGGCCGCGCACGCGAGCGACGTCAGCACTCCACCCAGCGCACGCGGGAGCTTCATGGGCCGAGTCTACCCGCGCCGATCACCGATCTGGAAAGGCCACCACGTGGTCGACGCGCACGCGCACGTCGGCCGCGTCGGGCACGAGCTCGATGCGGTGCGACCCAGCGCCGACGGCTGCGACGTCGAGGCGCGACTCGATCCAGCCGGCGAACACGGTGAGGCGGCCGACCTCGCGACCATCGACGAGCACCGCCACCGGGGCAGCCCCGGCTCCGCCCTCGCGGCGCGCGCGCACGACCAGCCGCAGGGCTCCGTCGCGCGGCAGCGTCAGGTCCATCGCGGGCCGCGGGCTCACGCAGCTCGACGCGCGGAGAAGGCGCCACCCGAGGGTGTCGTCGTGCACGTCGCAGCGCTCCCAGCGGGCGCCGTCGGCGGCCTGCCCGCGCGCGTCCCAGCCAGGCACGTCGCGCCCCACGGCGCCCAGCGCGCCGAGCGCCTCGGCGGCATAGCGCTCCTGCGGACGCGCGAGAATCCATGGGATCGCGCGGAGGTCTCCGAGCATGCCGAGGGCGGCGACGGCGTTGGCGCGCACGTCGTCCGTCGCGTCGCCGAGGGCCGCCGTGAGCAGCGCGAGGGCACGCGCGTCGCGCGAAGCGCCCAAGGCCAGCACCACCCGGTACCGCAGGTGGTCGTCGGGCATCCGCGCGACGAGGACCTCGAAGGCGCGCGGGTCGTGCGTCGTGCCGAGCGTCCGCGCGGCGTCGAGCGCCGTGACCTCGTCGGCGCTCCACAGCGCCTCCGCGAGGGCGTCCACCGCGCGACCGTCACCGAGGGCCAGCGCGGCCCGCCAGCGACGCTCCGGCGGGTCCACGTTCAACAGCTCCGGCAGCATCGCTCGCGCCCTCGCGTAGCCTGCACGCCCGAGAGCGATCACGGCCTCCGCGCGAACGTCCGCGCTCGCGTCGTCGAGCAGCGGACGGATCTCCCCGACCATGGCCGCATCCGCGAAGCGCGCGAGCAGCGTGACGGCCTCGGCGCGCGCCGCGGGGAGTCGGGCACGATCCACGGCGAGGCGAAGCAGGTCCGGCGCGACGGCACGATCGCCGAGGCGTCCGCGGGCCAGCGCGGCGCCGTCGCCCGCCTGCTCCGCGAGCGCGCCGAGCCATCCTTCGAGCGCGGCGTGCAGCGCGTCGCGCGTCGCGACGTCGGCGCCCGCGAGGTTGCGTCGCTCGGCCGGGTCCTGCACCACGTCGTAGAGTTCCTCGACGCCGTAGGTGAGGTCGGCGATGAACTTGTACGGCGTGCGAAACGCCATGGCCCGGGTGTTCACCGCGGCGTACACGGTGCGCGCGGGGCCCGGCGGACGCCCCGGCATCCATGGACGCAGGTCCTCGCCGCGCATCGACGGCGGCGGCGCGACGCCCGCCATGCCGAGCAGCGTCGGGGCCACGTCGACGAGCTGCACCGGCTCCGTCACCACGCCCGGCGCGATGCCCGGCGCGGCGATGACGAGCGGCACCCGCGCCTGCTCCTCGTAGAGCGACGAGCCGTGGTAGACGCCGCCGTGCTCGCCGAACTCCTCGCCGTGGTCGGCGGAGACGGCGACGATGAGCGGGCGGCGCAGCACACGCCGCGCGTGCTCGAGCACGCGTCCGATGACGGCGTCGACGTGGCGCACCGCGGCGTCGTACTGCTGCTCCGGCGTGTCGCCGCGCCCTTGATACGGCGCGTGTGCGTCGAAGAAGTGCACCCACGCAAAGCTCGGCGGCTCGCCGCGGCGCACGACCTCGTCGAGCTCTTGCTCGATGGCATCGCCCTGGCCCTCGGCGCCGCGGTCGACGTGGTCGGCGCGGGCGAAGCCGAAGTCGGCGTCGCGGTAGGCCGTGAGCCGCTCGCCCTCGGTGAAGAAGATTCCACGGGTGAACACCGCCGCCGTCGCGTAGCCGCGCCGCGCGAAGGTTCCCGCGAGCGTCGCGAGGGGCTGCGGCTGACCGAGCGGTACGGTCTCGTGCAGGTACTCGCCGGTGTGCAGCGACGACAGCGAGTAACTCGAGTGCGGGGCCTGCGTGTAGGCCCGCGCGAAGACGACGCCGCGGGCGCCGAGCGCGTCGAGCGTGGGCGTGAGCGAGCGGCCGTCGACGATGCGTCCGAGCCGGTCGGCGCGCATCGCGTCGACGGTGATGAGAAGCACGTGTGCGCCGGCCCACCGCGGCAGCCCCGCACGCGCCGCGGCAGGCACCGCCTCGCGCTGCGGGCTCCAGCGGACGCGCGACGCAGGAGGGCGCAGCCACGCGACGGCGCGGGCGACGTGGCGCACGAACGGAGCGTGCACGCCGAAGACCTCGGCGCGAACGTTGGGCCACGCGTCGAGCCCGAACGGAGCGGCCACGCCCAAGCCCACCGCCAGCACCGCGAGGGCCTCGGCCCGACGCGTGCGCGTCCGCCGTCGAAAGAGGTCCACGGCCGCCGCGAAGCCGAGCAGCGTGAGCGCTCCGAGCGCGGCGTGCAGGTACTCGTAGAGCCGCGGGTACGCGCGGTGGTCCACCGCGTGAAGCGCCTGCGCAGCGGCCACGAAGGCCAGCGCGGCGCCGTCCCGAGGGCCCCTCGATCGCTCGCGCAGCGTCCGCACCAGCGCCCGCAGCGCGGTGAACGACGCCGCCGCGACGAGCGTCAGCGCCGCCGCCGCGAGCGGGCGTAGAACCCCGAGCATCGGCAGGCGACGCATGCTCCCGCCGGTGAACAGCAACCACGCGATCACCGTCATCGCCGGCGCGACGAGCACCGCGTGACGCATGGACGCGGAGCGCACCCTGCGCGCCAGCAGCGCATCCGCCGAGGCCGCCGCCGCACCCGCGAGGGCACCGGCGCCGGCGCCCAGCGCACCCAGCACCGCCGCGAGGCGCCACTGATCCACGCCCGGCGCGAGCCAGAGCACGGTGCTCGCGAAGTCCGAGACCGCTCCGAGGAGACCTGCTGCGGCGCCGAGCGTCAGCCCGCGAAGTGCAGCGTCACGAAGTCGAGGTGCGGATGGGATTTGAACCCACGTATCATGGTTTTGCAAACCATTGCCTGGCCACTTGGCTACCGCACCGGCACCCACCGGCGAGCCGGTCGGGAGGGCGGAGTTAGCACCCTCCGCCGAGGGTCTGTCAACACCGACGTTGCGCACGCGCTCGCAGACGGACTCAGTCCTCGTCGTCGCCGAAGGCCGCGAGGTAGTGGACCTCGACGGACACGATCTCGTCGTGCTGCCCGGGCTCGCGCGCCGCGAAGGCCTCGCGTGCGGCGGCGGCGGCGTCGGCCAGCGACGCGGCCCACGGAGCGTCTTCTTCGGCAGCGAGCGAACGCAGCACCGCGATGGCATCGTCGAGACCCGGCGCGAGCTCCGCGGGGCGCACCGGCACGTCGGCCGCGACGACGTCGAGCCACGCGGTGACCATCGCCGAGGGCTCCCACGGCGCGTCCGCGTCGGCGTCGCCCAG
>CAIMWA010000630.1 GCA_903845045.1 uncultured delta proteobacterium
CTGCGTCGGGCTCGGGATGTCCGTGACCACCGCGCGCGCCGCCACGCCGCCGGACGGGTCGCCGGGCATCCAATAGACGCTGTTCGCCGCGGTGTCGCTGAACCACACGCCGTCGTTGGCGTCGACGGCGATGCCCGCGGGGCGGCGCAGCCCGCCCTGACGGAGCGTCGGAATGCTCGCGCCCGGCACGAGCTGGTAGATCGCGCCGCTGCTGGTGCCCGCGTCCGTCGCCGACACCACGGCCATCACGAGGCCGAAGGCGCGCGTGTAGCGGAGGGCCACGATCTCGCCGGCGCCGATCGTCGTGAGCGTCGACAGCACGCCGCCCACGCGACGCTGCACGGTGTTGCCCTGCGCCACGAGCACGCCGCCGCGACCGTCGAAGACGAAGTCGCGCGGGTTCGTGAGCCCGTCGAAGACCGGCGCCGTCATGGTCATCGCCGGGGCGAGCGAACACGCGCTTCCGTCGATCACCGGACCGGCGTCGGTCATGGACCCGGCGTCGGACGGACCGACGTCGGCGGGGATCCCGGCATCGACGACGACGTCCATCGTCGAGACGTCCGTCGTGCGCACGTCGACGACCGCCGAGTCGTCGGCGCCGAGGTCGGCGCGCACATCCACCGTCGCGTCGAGCTTGTCGTGGAGCTGGTCGTCGGGGAAGCACCCCGCGGCGAAGACCACGGGGAGGGTCGTCCAGAGTGCGGCGCGTCGTCGGTCCATCGCGGCGCAGGGTCGGTCGGGACGCACTCCCCGGTCAAGCGCCTCGGGAAGGTCGCACGCGCTGCGACCATCGGACGCAGATGCATTTGCCCTGCGTCGGTGGCATGACCCGCGGGCCAGGACGCCCATGCGTACGCCGGTTTGCATCACCCTGACGGTCTCGGTCGCGCTCGGCGCCTCGGCGATCGGCTGCACCGATCCCGTCACCGTCTACGACGGACCCGACGCGGCGGCGTGGGGTCCCGCGTGCACGACCCGCAGCGCCCCCGACGGCGGCGTCGGCTACGTCACGAACAGCCTCATGAACTCGGTGTCGGTGCTCGACCTCGGCGCGGGATCCACCGCCGCCACGCACGTCGTCGGGGTCACGCCGCTGGTCGTGAACGGCCCGCACCACCTCGTGCTCGACGACGCGCACGGCTGGATGTTCTCGCCGATGTCGTTCCCGTCGGCGACGACGTCCGCGGGGCCGCACGCCGCCCACGGCTCGTCGCAGACCCCGGGCGTGCTGGTGCGCCGCTCGCTCTGCGACTTCCGCCTGCTGGGCGAGCTCGCGGTGGACCCGAACCCCGGCGACATCGCCATCACGCCCGATCGCCGCACGGTCTTCGTGTCGCACTTCGACCTTCGGCGCGCCCTGCTGAACGTGGGCGACGCCGACGCGCAGCGCTCGAACCTCGTCGTCGTCGACGCCGCCTCGATGACCCGCCGCGCGACCGTTCCGCTCTGCGTGGCCGCGCACGGCATGGCCGTCGCGCCCGACGGACGCACGCTCTACGTGGCCTGCTACGGCGACGACGCCCTCGCCGTGGTGGACCTCACCACCCCGACGCCGACGCCGCGCCTCGTGTACCTCTCGCACGCGCCCGCCAGCGTCACCGATCCTTCGTACGGCCCCTACGCCGTGGGCATCTCGCCGGACGGTTCGACGGTGTGGGTGGGCTGCTCGGTGACCGGTCTGCTCGTCGCCTTCGACACCGCGACGGCGGCCTTCGACACGGCGCGCGCCCGCACCTTCGCCTCGAAGCCGCTGTTCCCCGCGTTCGGTCCCGACGGCGCGACGATGGTGGTGCCGCTGCAGGGGCCCGACGCCGTGGCGCGGGTCACCACCGCGGCGCCGCTGCGGGTGGCGCAGCAGGTGACCTTCGACCCTGCGGTGTGCACGCTCCCGCACCAGGTCGCGCGGGGGCCCGACGGGCGCTTCTACGTCGTCTGCGAGGGGCGCCACGGCACCGACCCCGGCACCGCCACGGCGGGTACCGTCGTCGCCCTGGACCCGGATACACTCCGCGTCGTCCACACCTTCCCCGTCGGGCTCTACCCCGACGACATCCTCTTCGGAGGTCCGCCGTGACCCGCACCGCGCGCTTCGTCTCGCTGCTCCTGGCCGCCTCCGCCGGAGGGTGCTCCGACGGTCCCGTGCACGCGCCGCTCTCGACGCTCGGCGCCTCCATCGCGCAGGACCCGGCCGCGAGCCGCTCGCGCTACAACGTCTTCGCGTGCACCACGTGCCACGCCGTGCACGCCGCCGAGGCCGCCGGTCGCGTGCTCCCTGGAGCGCCGCTCGAGGGCGCCGCGAATCGTTCGAGCTACTGGGGCGGCGAGACGGTGTTCCTCCGCGAGGCGGTCTCGCGGTGCTGGGTGGGCTTCATGCGCGGCACGCCCACGGACCTCGACGGCCCCACCGGCGACGCCCTGTCCGCTTGGCTCGTCTCCCTTGGAACCGACGCGGGAACGGCCGCTGCGACGGTCCCCGCGACGTGGCCGCGCACCATCACGGACCCTGGGCCCGGCGACGCCGCCGCGGGCCAGGCGGTGTGGACGCGCGCCTGCCAGAGCTGTCACGGGAGCTTCGGCACCGGCGCCGGGCGCCTCGGCACCATCGTGTCGGTGCTTCCCAACGACACCGTGCAGACGCACTGCAGCGACACGGTCCCCGCGGGCTACGCGGATCGCAACGCGTACATCCGTACCATCGCGGCGGAGAAGATCCGGCACGGGAGCTTCCTCGGGTACGCGGGCACCATGCCGCCGTTCTCCGTCGAGACCCTCTCCGACGCGCAGGTGCGCGACCTCGCGGCGATGTTCCGCTGTCCGTGACGCGGGCGCATCGACCTCGCGGGGCTCCTCTGCGACACTGCGCGGGCCCATGACCCTCGCCGAACTGCTCGCCTCGCGCACCGCCCGCATCGCCGACGTCCGCGACCTGCTCGTGCCGATGGATTTCGCCGCGCGCCGTGCCGCCCTCCACGCCCTCGACCGCAAGGGTCAGCGCGCCCTCTACGCCGTCGCCGCGCAGGCCGACGCCATCACCCTCGCGGACCTCGTGCCCGCGAACCGCGCGGACCTCACCGAGGTGCGCCACCACGGACGCAACACGCTCCCGGTGCTGCCGACGTTTCGCACCTTCGAGAAGCGCTTCTGCCGCCCCGCAGGGTCGACGGACAAGCTCTTCGGCTACAACCAGGGAACCTCCGAGCGGTGGTTCGGGCCGGGGTATTTCGTGGCCTACGTCGTCACCGGGAACCCCGTGTGGGCGGCGCACGGCGACGTCGTGGTGGACTACTTCCAGGTGCCCGACGGCCCCGTGGCCGAGACGTGGCCCGCGGTGGTGCCCAACGAGCAGGGCCTGCAGCGCTTCGTGTTCGCGGGCACCCGCGACTTCCTGCGCAAGGTCGTCGACGGCGTGAGCATCGGCGCGGCGTACAAGGGCGAGCGCGCGCTGGACCACTACTTCGTGCTGGTGCGCGACGACCGCTGAGCCGCGTTGACAAGCCCGGACCTTCGGGGCGACACCCTCCGCTTCCGCAGGAGGAGACCGATGGTGAAGGCCCCGTCCCGTACCGCTCTCGCTGCCGTGGCGCTCTGCGCGCTGCCGCTCTCGTGCTCGTCGGCGCGCAACCGCCCGGCGGACCCCGCCGCCGCCGCCGCCAGCGGCCCGGTGCGCACCTTCACCGACTCGGACTTCGTGAACGATGTGGCCGCCGGCCCGGCGTCGGTCTACGTCGCCACCGAGCGCGGACTTCTCAAGTACCCTGCGGCGGGCGGTGCACCCTCGCGCCTCGGCACCCGTGACGGGCTCCCGGCGGAGCGCGTGCTCACCGTGGCCGTCAGCGACGACGGCGCGCATGTGTGGGCCGCCACCGCGCAGGGTGTCGTGCATTCCGACGGCACCGGCGCCTTCGCGGCGGTGGGACACCCGCAGGCGCAGCCCGACGTCGGCACGCCCACGACGCTGCTCGCCACCCGCGACGGCGTGCTCCTCGGCGGCACCCGCGGCCTCGCGCGCTGGGACGGCACGCGCTGGTCGAAGCTCACGGACCGCTACCAGGTGACGGAGCTCTCGCGCACCACCGACGACCGCGTGATCGTGGCGACGGCGCAGACCGGGCTCCTCGTGCTGACGCCGGAGATGAACGCCCTCGACGAGCACAACGTGCCGTCGGGCATTCCCGAGCAGCTCGTGCGGTCCGTGGTGTCGCTGCCCAACGGCCGGCTCTGGGCCCTCGTGCAGGGGCCGTCGGGCATGCAGCTCGCGCACTTCGACGGCAACCGCTGGTTCGGCTACACGACCGGCGAGACGGCCCGCAGCACGTGGTTCGGCGTCGTGCCGACGGCCACCGGCGTCGCCCTCGCGACGGCCTCGGGGCTCTTCGAGATCGTCCTCGACCACGGCGACGACCTCACGCCGACGGGCGCTTCGGCACCGGGCGGCGTGCAGCGCCTCGAGCTGCACCCCACGGCCTGGGAGCC
>CAIMWA010000631.1 GCA_903845045.1 uncultured delta proteobacterium
CCACCGGGTGAGACCTGTGGACAGCCCGTGGCACGGGCTTCACCCACGGTGCCGCGGGCTTCAGCCCGCCGGCACCAAGGACCCGGAGCGAAATCCATGCTGAATGTGCGGTGAGGCGGTCGGACGCCGCATGGCGACGCAGATCGTCGTGATGCCGACGGGAGACATTGCGCCACACATCTTCAGAGGTAGAAGCTGATCATCGCGCCGATGCGCGCGACCTTCTTCGCGAAGCTCGTGTAGGCGTCGAGCGCCGGCGTGATGGGCTCGTAGCTCGCGTCCGTCTGCGGCGGACCGGACCGCACCCGGTAGCCCGCGCTCTTCGCGAGCTGCGCGTACGCCGCCACCGGGTCCGTGCCCTCGATGAACGGGAGCGTGACCGACGCCGTCTCCGGCGACATCGCGCCGTTGGGCCCCGTCGTGGGGTCGAAGGACGTGCGCGTCTTCGCCGTCGCGCGTCCGGCCCCGAGCTGCGAGTACGTCGCCGGGCCTGGACCGCGCGGCGCGACGCGGGCCGCCAGCCGTGCGGCGTCGGCGTCGGACACCTGCGCGGTGCTGCCGATGCCGTTGTCCACCGCGTTGCGCTGCGCCGTCGCGTCCGTCGTCGTCGAGGGCGTCCACGGCCAGCGGATGAGCCGCCGAAGGCTTCCGTACAAGCTCAGCGGATCGTCGGCCGTCGTACCGGCGCGGGCCCAGTACGTCGACGGGTCGTGGTCGACCCCGCGAACCGCTGCGTCTGACAACTCTCCGAGGGCCATCGGTGCGAAGCGACACTGTATCGCGTCGGCGCCGCGGTGTCACCGGACCGCACCCCGCCGGGGGAGGCGTCAGCGCCCGAGCAGCACCGTCGTCCCCGCGGCGAGGTCGCGAAGCTCGACGTCGCGCGCGTCGGCCACGCCCAGCGTCACCGCGCGCTCCCGGAACCACGGCCCCCAGGGCTCGCGCACCGTCGCGCGTCCGAGGTGCACCGCCACGGCCTCGCGAGGAACGCGCGCCGCGACGTGCCGCGCCAGCACCACCTCGCCCTCGAGGTGCAGCCCCAGCGGCAGCGACGTCGGCGCATCCCAGGCCGCCAACGCCGCGCGCACGAGGCCGTCGGAGCGCACCCGCGCGTCGTCGGCGCCGATGGTCCGCCGCTCGAGGCGCTCGGCCACGCGGGTGATGTGCGCGGTGCCCACGCTGCCTCGCCCGCCCTGCCGCAGCACCCGCACCGCGGCCCCTGCTTGCAGCCGCTCGGCGTCGGCCTCCTCGACCTCGAGACGCAGCTCCGTGCGCGAGGTGTCCGCGATGTCGAAGGCCGGCGGAGCTCCCGCGAGCAGCACCGTCGTGTCGCCCGGATCCACGCGCCGCGCGAGCACCACGCCCGCCACCGGCGCGACGAGCCGCGTGCGCCCGAGCTCGTTGCGCGCCTGCGACTCCAGGGCCTCCGCCGCGGCCACCCGCGCCTGCGCCGCGCGCACGTCCTCGGCGCGTCCACCCGCCACCGCCAGACGACGCCGCGCCTCGACCGCACCCGCCCGGGCCTCCGCCGCGCGAAACGCCTGCCGCGCCTCGACCGCCGACTGCGCCGTCCCGCTGCCCGCCGCCGCCAAGCGCTCGGTGCGCGCGAGACGGTCCCGCGCGAGGGTCAGCTCCTCCCGCGCCGCGAGGGCATCGGCCTCCGCCGCCGCACGCTCCTCGGGACGCGCGCCCTGCGCCACCGCCCGCGCGCTCTCGAGCAGCGCCCGCCGCTCCGCCGAACGACGATCGGTCTCCGCCGACTGCGTCTCGCTCTCGAGCTCCGCGAGGAGCTGCCCCGCCGTCACGCGGTCCCCCTCGCGCACGAGCACCCGCACCACGCGCCCCTCGACGCGCGCGCGCACCTCGGCGACGCCGTCGAGGGCCACCACCGACGCCTGCGCCAGCACGCGCTCGCCCACCTCGCCGGGCTGCGCCGTCGTGCGCGGCCGCTCGTCGGCGGACCGCTGCGCCAGCGCCCACCCGCCCCCGAGGACCCCCACCGCGACGACCGCCGCGATGCCCACCGACCTGCGTCCGCTCATGCCGCTCCAGCTTCCTCGCGCGTCGCCCGAAACGACCCCGCGCGATCTCCCACGACGCGCCCATCCTCGATCTCGACGACACGGTCCGCGAAGGCCTCGAGGCGGTGGTCGTGCGTCACCAACAGCACCCCCGTTGCGGGCCCCACGTGCGCGCGCAGAAGCTCCATGACGGCGATGCCCGTGTGCGAGTCGAGGGCCGCGGTGACCTCGTCGCCGATGACCAGGCTCGGCCTTCCCGCCAGCGCCCGTGCGATGGCCACGCGCTGCTTCTGCCCCCCCGACAGCTCGCCAGGACGGTGCCCCGCGCGGTCGCCGAGGCCCACCCGCGTCAGCGCCTCGCGCGCGGTGGCGTCGGCCTCGCGCGGCGACGCGCCCTTCATGCGCAGCACGTGCGCCACGTTGTCGAGCGCCGTCAGCGCCGGAAAGAGGTTGTACGTCTGGAACACGAAGCCCAGCCGCGCCCGCCGCACGCGCGCCACCTGGGACTCGCTCATGCGCGAGAGGTCCTCGCCGCAGAGCTCGACGCGTCCCTCGGAGGCGCGCTGCAGCCCCGCCACGATGCTGATCAGCGTGGTCTTGCCCGACCCCGACGGGCCCATGAGCAGCGTGAGCTCGCCGGCGCGCACCTCGAGCGACACGGAGTGCAGCACCGGCGTGCGCAGCGCACCCGTTCCGTAGACCTTCGACACGCCCTCGGCGCGCACGAGCGGCACGCGCACGTCGCTCACTTGAACACCTCCACGGCCTCGAGGCGCAGCACGCGACGGATGCTCGCGAGGCTCGCCACGGTGCACATCATCGCGACGCTCAGCACCGCGACCACCACCACCTCGGCGTCGAGCACCACCGTGAGCCCCGCGTCGAGCAGCGAGCGCTGCGCTGCGAAGGCGATGGCCCCGCCCGCCAGCCCGCCCACCACCGCCAGGAACAGCGCCTGCCACCCCACGAACGACGCCAGCTCCGACGCCGACGCGCCCACGGCCTTGAGCGTCGCGAGCTCCTTCTCGTGCTCTCGGGTCAGCGCGTACAGCGTCTGCGCGACGATCACCGTTCCGACGACGAGGCCGAGCAGCGCCGAGAAGCCCAGCGCCGTGCCCGCGCCCGAGCCCTTTACCCAGAAGTCCTGCGTGCGCGCGCGAAAGTCCGCGGCGGTGCGCACCTCGAGGTCCGGCGCCCGCGCGCCGATCTCCCGGGCGACCTCGGCCGCGCAGCCGCGAGCACGCAGGTCGAGCACCCAGTAGTGCACTTCGCCGGGCGCGAGGTCGATGAGACGCCGCGCCGTCGGAAGCTCCATGAACAGGAACGGCGTCAGCGCGAACGATCGGATGCCCCGGGTCACCGCGGCCACGTACACCGCGCGGCCGTTCACCTGCAGCGACGACCCCACGGGGTCCGCCGGGAGGTGCAGCTTCGCGATGTCCGTGGTGTCGACGGTGACGCGCAGCGGGGCGTGCAGGTCGCTCGGCAGGCCCCGCGCGAGCTCCCACGGCACCGTCGGCGCGGGCAGCGCGGCGCCGTCGGTCACCGGGTCGAAGCCCACGATCTGCACGCCATCGAGGGCGTTGCCGGGCTTGCGCACCGCGCCGAAGGACAGCACCACGCCCCGCGCCCGCGCCACGCACGCCGGCGACGTCACGATGGACCGCGCGCCCGCCGACAGCGGCTCGCCGTTGTCGATGACCTCGGTGCCCTTCGCCATCACCCACAGGTCGCCGCCCACGTGGTCGAGCAGCGCCGACGCCGTCGACAGGAACCCCTGGTAGATCCCGAGCTGCAGCAGCAGGAGCACCGTCGCGAAGGCCACGCCGGCGAGCGCTCCGAGGAGCTTTCCGCGGTCGAACAGCAGGGACTGGAGCGCAATGTGTCGCATCGGTCGCGCGCCGCGCACCCGCCCGTCGTCCGGGAAGGGGTGGCGCATCCACGGAACATGAGGCTACCCTCAGATCCGTGAGCGCAAAGATGAGGGACTCCTCAGGTTTGTCAAGGCGCCGCCGAATCGCGCCCGCCGCGCCTGCGGTGCAGCGCCGGTCGCCGGTGCAGGCGCGCAGCCGCGAGCGCATGGAGCGCATCCTCGACGAGGCCGCGACGCTCTTCGCCGGCGCGGGCTTCGACGCGACGACCATCGAGGCCATCGCCGCCGCCGCCCAGACCTCGGTGGGGTCCGTGTACCAGTTCTTTCCGAACAAGCAGGCCGTCTTCGACGCGCTGGCGACGCGCTACGCCGCGCAGGTCGAGGCCCTCTTCGCCGCCCTCGCCACGAGCCCGGCGCGAGCGGCGTCGTGGAGCACCGCCATCGACCTCGCCATCGGCGCCTTCGCGACGTTCCACCGCGGCGACCCGGGGTTTCGCGCCGTGTGGCTCGGCGGGCACACGTCGCAGCGCGTGCGCGACGAGGGCGTGGCCCTGGGGCGGCGCATCACCGACCACACCGCGCGGCTCATGAAGCCGTTCCTGCCGGGTGTGCCGCTCGCGCGCCGGCGCGTCGTCGCGACGGTGGTCGTCGAGACCGTGAACGCGCTGCTGATGGTCGCGGCGCAGCAGCCCACCGCGTCCGGCGGCGACCGCGTCGTCGACGAGATCACCGCCATCGTGAAGCGCTACCTGGCCCCGCTCGTGCGGGAGGCACGGCGGGCATGACCGAGGGGCCGCGCGTCAGGGCGCGCAGACGTCCGATCGCACGATGAAGCGAACGCCCTCCGGCGCCTCGAGGGAGAAGCCGCCGCCGCGGCCGGGCACCACGTCGAGGAGCAGCGTCGTGTGCTTCCAGCGCTCCCACTGGTGGCCGCCGATGTAGTACGGGCAGCCCTCGACGTCGCCGAGCTTCACGTCCCGCGCGCCCAGCCGAAAGCCGCCTTGCGGGTAGCACATGGGCGAGCTCCCGTCGCAGCAGCCGCCGGACTGGTGGAACATCAGCTCGCCGTGCGCCGCGCGGAGGCGACGGATCCACGCCGCCGCCTCCGGGGTGCACGCCACGCGATCGAGCGCGGCCTCGGACATCAGAAGAAGCCCATGGGGTTCTCGTCGTAGCTGACGAGGATGTTCTTCGTCTGCTGGTAGTGCGCGAGCATCATCTTGTGCGTCTCGCGGCCGATGCCCGACTGCTTGTACCCGCCGAAGGACGCGTGCGCGGGGTACAGGTGGTAGCAGTTGGTCCACACGCGACCGGCCTGGATGGCGCGCGCGGCGCGGTAGGCAGTGTGCACGCTGCGGGTCCACACGCCGGCGCCGAGGCCGTAGAGCGAGTCGTTGGCGATGGCGATGGCGTCGTCGTAGCCGTCGAACGACGTCACCGACACCACCGGACCGAAGATCTCCTCCTGGAAGATCCGCATCTTGTTGTGCCCCTCGAACACCGTCGGCGCGACGTAGTAGCCGCCTGCG
This sequence comes from uncultured delta proteobacterium, assembly GCA_903845045.1. Taxonomy (GTDB): domain Bacteria; phylum Myxococcota_A; class Polyangia; order Polyangiales; genus SCUS01. Next base: position 5,424 of record CAIMWA010000631.1, read on the forward strand.
AGGTCGCCCGGGAGCCGCACGCGCTCGCCGCCGGTGCGCAGCTTCGCGCCCTCCTTCTTGCCGATGTCGATGTACGACAGGATCTTCTCGAGCTGGTCGTTGCTGGCCTGGGCGCCGAGCTTCGTCGCCGTGTCGAGGGGGTTGCCCGGCTCCGTGCCGCGCGTGCGGGCGACGGCGAGGTCCAGGAACGGCTCGTAGATCGAGCGCTCGATGAGCGCGCGCGACGGGCACGTGCAGACCTCGCCCTGGTTCAGCGCGAACATCGCGAAGCCCTCGAGCGCCTTGCTGCGGAACGCGTCGTCCTTGTCCATCACGTCGGCGAAGAAGACGTTGGGCGACTTGCCGCCGAGCTCCAGCGTCACCGGGATCAGGTTCTCCGACGCGTACTGCATGATGAGCCGACCGGTGGTGGTCTCGCCGGTGAAGGCGACCTTCGCCACGCGCGGGCTCTCGGCCAGCGGCTTGCCCGCCTCGACGCCGAAGCCGTTGACGATGTTCAGCACGCCCTTCGGCAGCAGGTGCCCCACGATCTCGGCGAAGAGCAGGATCGTCGCCGGCGTCTGCTCCGCCGGCTTCATCACCACGCAGTTGCCCGCCGCCAGCGCCGGCGCGAGCTTCCACGCCGCCATCAGCAGCGGAAAGTTCCACGGGATGATCTGGGCGACGACGCCCAGCGGCTCCTTCACGTGGTAGGCGACGGTCTGCGGATCGAGCTCCGCCATGGAGCCCTCTTCGGCCCGCAGCACGCTCGCGAAGTAGCGAAAGTGGTCGATGGCGAGGGGCAGGTCCGCGGCCAGCGTCTCGCGGATGGGCTTGCCGTTGTCCCAGGTCTCCGAGACCGCCAGGACCTCGAGGTTCGCCTGCATCGCATCGGCGACGCGCTGCAGCACCGCCGCGCGCTCCGCCGGTGGCGTGCGGCCCCAGCCGTCCTTGGCCGCGTGCGCGGCGTCGAGGGCCTTCTCGATGTCCTCCGACGTCGAGCGCGGGATCGCACAGAACGGGCGTCCGGTGACCGGCGACAGGTTCTCGAAGTACTGCCCCCGCACCGGCGGCACCCACTCGCCCCCGATGTAGTTCGCATACCTCTCCTTGTAATGGACCTTCGATCCCTCGGTGTTCGGCGCGGCGTAGATCATCGATGTTCCTCCTGCGTCGTCGTGCGACACGGCGGCGCAGTGCAGCGTCCGCGCCAGCACGAAACACCGACGATTCGCGCGTGACGCGGCGTGGCACGTCGCGAAGCGCGACGCTGCGGTGTCGCAGAACGAGACACCCGCGCCGCTGGCTTCGGCGCCGATGGGTCGGTAGCGTTGCAGCATCGACGTGCCGATGCGCGAACCGCTCGTCCTTGCCGAGGCCTCGACGGAGGCGTGGTCCGCGTTCATGGCGGGAGCGGCGCCACGGGTGGACGCGGGCGCGCCGCCGGTGGCGGAGCGATGGGCGCGGTCGTGGTCCCTCGGCGTGTCGCCCGAGGGGCCGCCCGACGACGCGTACCTGTTGCGGGGCGCGGCGCTGCGCATTCGTCAGGAAGAAGCGCCGCTGCTGCACGGCGTGGCCGACGGGGCCCTCGCTGGAGCGGCGGGCGTGGTGTCGGCGCACGACTTCGTGCTCGTCGTCGCCGACGCGGCGGGCACCGTGGTCAGCACCGTCGGCGGCGGCGCGTTCGCCGACGACGCGCGGCGGCTGCGGCTCATCGAAGGCGCGAGCTGGAGCGAGGCGGCCCGCGGCACTAACGCCATCGGCACCGCCCTCGCCGAAGAACGCCCGGTGCACGTGCTCGGGTCGGCGCACTTCGCGCGGCGCTTCCACGAACTCGTCTGCTACGCCGCGCCGATCTTCGACGCCGCGGGCGCCGTGGTCGGCGTCATCGACGCGACGAGCCGCCTGGCGTCGGCGCATGCGGCCGTGGGCACCGCCGTGCGTCACGCGGCGGCAGCGGCGGAGCAGGCCCTGCGGGCGCACGCCTACGCGGTGGCGGGGCGCAGCGTCACGCAGGTGCTGGCGCGCGCGCTGGATCACATGGCGGGTCCGGCGCTCCTCGTCGAGGCGCCGGGTCGCGTGGCGCGCGTGAACGCCGCGGCGCGCGCGCAGGTGGGAGCCGTCGCGGTCGGAGACGTCGCGACGGTGCTCGGGGTGCGCTGGGACGCTCTCCGCGCCGCCGGGCTCACGGGAAGCCGCGAGGGCATCGAGGTGTGCGTCGGTGCGGGTCGTCGCCGCGCGCGCGTCGAGCCCATCGTCGCCGCCGACGGACGCGTGCTGGCGGCGCTGGTCTTCCTCGAGGCGTCGTCGTCGTCGCCGGTGCCCGCGCGTCCCGCGGCCATCGCGCCCTCCGGCGACGACCCCTTCGCTGCCGTGTTCGCCGAGGACGCAGCCGTTCGCGCGGCCATCGCGTGGGCGCGGCGCATCGCGCCCAGCGGCCTGCCGGTGATGCTCCTCGCCGAGACCGGCGGCGGCAAGGAGCTCGTCGCCCGGGCCGTCCACCGGGCCAGCGCGCGCGCCGCGCGGCCGTTCTGCGCCATCAACTGCGGGGCCCTGGCGCCGACGCTGCTCGAGAGCGAGCTCTTCGGCCACGGCCCCTCGGCGTTTACCGGTGCCGGTAAGCGTGGCCGCGATGGGCTCCTCGCGGCGGCCGACGGCGGCACGCTCTTTCTCGACGAGGTCGCCGAGATGTCGCCGTCGATGCAGGCGGCGCTGCTCCGCGTGCTCGAGGACGGCACCTACCGCCGCGTCGGCGAGACCGAGGACCGCGTCACCGACGTGCGGGTGCTCTGCGCGACGTGCCGCGACCTCGACGCCCTCGTGGCCAGCGGCGCCTTCCGCCGGGACCTCTTCTTCCGCCTCGCCGGCGCGCGCGTGGTGCTCCCGCCGCTGCGCGACCGCACCGATGTCCCGGCGCTCGCGTCGCACCTGCTGGGGCAGCTCGCCGCGGCGCACCATCGCAGCTTCGCGCCTTCGATCTCCGAGGACGTCGCCGCGGCCCTCGCGGCGCACCGCTGGCCGGGCAACGTGCGCGAGCTGCGCAGCACCCTCGACGTCGCGCTGGTGCTCGCCGGCGACGCGCCCGAGGTCACCCTCGACCACCTGCCTCCGGGCTTCTGCGCCCCGGCGCCGTCGTCCCTGGCGCCCGCGGAGCCCGCGGAGCTCGCACGGGCCGAGGCGGGCACCGTGCAGCGCGTGCTCGCCGAGGTCGCGGGCAACGTCAGCGTCGCCGCGAAGCGCCTCGGCGTCGCCCGCAGCACCGTCTACCGCATCATGCGCCGCCACGGCCTCCGCGACGACGAGTGACGCGGACCTAGAGCACCTTGCGCATCAGGTAGAAGAACGACGAGCGCAGCTTCTCCATCCATGGCCGCCGCGCCCACGCCGCGGGATCGACCTCGAGGCAGTGCTCGGCGAGGTCGCGCCGCATCGAGGCCTCGACCTGGCGCACGAACGACGGGTCCGCGCTCGCGAGGTTCGCCTCGAGGTTGTAGCGCAGCGAGCGGTAGTCGAGGTTGTAGCTGCCCGTGGTGGCCCAGTCGTCGACGAGCAGCGTCTTGGCGTGCAGCACGCTGCCGGTCCATTGGTGAATGCGGACGCCCGCGCGCATGAGGTCGCGGTAGAGCCACTCGCCGGCGTACTGCACCGGCGGAACGTCGCTCTCCTTGGGACAGATCACCCGCACCTCGACGCCGCGCCGCGCGGCCCTGCGCAGCGCCCGCTGCACCGCGAGGTCGGGCACGAAGTAGGCGTTGGCGATGAGCACGCGGCGCTCGGACCCGGCGATGCGCGAGAGGTACGCGCGGCGCAGCACGCGGCGGGCGCCCCAGGCGTCGTGGCCCAGCACCGCCGTGACGCTCTTCAGCTCGCGGCGCGTCTCCGCGGCGCGCTCCCGGGCCGTGCGCGGAGGGAGCTCCCCCGCTGCGTCGCCTCCCTGCCGCACCCAGGTGTCGAAGAACAGCGTGCGCACGCGCGCCGCCGCCGGACCGACGACCATCGCAACGTCGTCGCGCCAGCCGCCGCCGCCCTCCTCGCGGCACAGCCACGGGAGCCCGAGGTTGAGCCCGCCGACGAAGGCCACGCGGCCGTCCACGGCGAGCATCTTCCGGTGGTCGCGCTGCGAGATCCACCCGGCGCGAAAGCGACGGCGCCAGGGCGCCACCGGGTTGAACTCCACCACCTGCCCGCCGGCCTCGCGGAGCGGAACGAAGATCGCGCGGTCCACGCCGAAGGAGCCGAAGGCGTCGTAGAGAACGCGCACCGCCACGCCCGCCCGCGCGCGCTCGGTGAGCGCCTCGACGAAGGCGAGGCCGAGCACGCTGCCGTCGAGCCAGTACATCTCGAGCACGATCTCGCGCACGGCGCAGCGCACGGCCTTCAACATCGCGGGCACGGCCTCGACGCCGTCGCGCAGCAGCGTCACCCGCTCGTCGCCGCCGTCGAGCTCCAGCGCGCACTCCGCGGTGGTGCAGGTCATCCGCGCTCTTCGGCGTAGAGCCGCAGCGCCCAGGCCCCGGCCCGCGTCGCGCGAAACTCGTCGACGGTCTCGCGCATCGCCACCGGCAGCTCGTCGGCGCTCCCGAGCCACCGCGCGTGCCGCGGCGGAAAGAGCACCGGCGTCGCGAGCGCGGCGAAGGTGAGGTCCGCGGCGGTGAAGCGCTCGCCTACGAGGTACCGGCGGCCGTCCGCGAGCGCCGTCGAGACCTCGGCGAAGAGCGACCGCATGCGCTCCAGCGAGCGCGCACAGGCCGCGGGGTTGATGTTCATGCCGCGCGCCATGAGCCGCCGCGCCCCGGGGTAGAGCACCTGCACCGCCGCGCCCTGGTACGCCGGCACGTTGCGGCGCATCAGCGATCGCACCAGCGCCTCGTCGGGCAACAGGTGCCCATACGCCCAGCGCCGCGTCGCAGGACCGAGCTTGTCGTCGAAGAGGTCCTCCCAGCGCTGCACGTCGGCGGCGAGCGCGGGGTCCGTCGGAAAGAGCCGCGCGTCCTCGGGGAGCTTCGCGTCGACCCAGCGCAGGATGTCCGTCGAGTCGCGCAGCGTGCCCGACGGCGTCACGAGCACCGGCACCGTCTTGCCGCCGCCCGCGCGCTTCGCCGGGACCCAGTGCGCCATCGGCAGGTGCGCGCGCTCGTCGTAGGCGAGGCCCGCGCGGTCCAGCGCCCAGCGCGCCTTCTCGCAGTAGTGGCTGAACGGGATGGTGACGAACGCGAGCTCAGCCACGGTCCACCTCCCAGATGTCGCCCCAGAGCGACGCGCCGCCGTCGATGTAGAGCGTCGTGCCGGTGATGTAGTCCGCCGCGTCGCTGCCCAGGAACGCCACGACGTGCGCGACCTCCGACGTCGATCCGAGGCGCCCCGCGGGCGTCACCTTCTCGGCCTTCGCGACGAGCTCCGGCGGGTACTGCTCGATGCCCGTCGAGCGGATCGTGCCCGGCGCCACGGCGTTCACCTGGATGCCGAAGGACGCCCACTCCACCGCGAGGCTCTTCGTGAGGTTGTCGACGCCCGCGCGCGCCGCGCCGGTGTGCGCCATGCCCGGAAAGCCCCGCGCCACGTTCGCGATGACGTTCACGATGCGCCCGCCCTTCTGCGGGATCATCGCGGCGTTGGCCACCGCGCGCAGCACGTTGAAGGTGCCCAGGAGGTTGTTGCGCACCACCGCCTCGAAGCCCTTCGACGAGATGAGCTGCGCGGGCGAGGGGAACTGGCCCCCGGCGTTGTTCACGAGCAGGTCGATGCGCCCGAAGCGCGCGAGCACGGCGGCCACGAAGGCCTCGACGCTCTCCGGCGATCGGATGTCCACCGAAGCGCCCATGGCCTCGTGGCCCTCGGCGGTGAGCGCGGCGACGGCCTCGGCGATGGGCTCCGGACGCCTTCCGCACAGGGCGACGCGCGCGCCGAGGCTCGTGAGCTCCCGCGCGACGGCGAGGCCGATGCCCGTGCCGCCGCCGGTGATGAGCGCCACGCGGCCTTCGTAGAGGCCCGCGCGAAAGGGACTCGCTTCTCGGTTCATGACCACGCGCCGAGGGTTCGGTGCCGCAGCCGGGGGTGTCAAGCGCGACGAACGTGTCCGTTGGTTGCGGTTCCGAGAGCCGGGTTGCTAGCGTCCCCGCGAGGCGATCCCCACGAATGGTCCAGAGCGCACAGCCGGCGGGCGCGGCACAGCCCGGCAACGACCTGCGCGTCTGCGTCCGCTGCGGGATCATCGCCCCCGGCGGCGTCGCGCGCTGCGCGGTCTGCGACGAAGCCCTCGGCGTGCGCGGGCACACGGTGCAGTGCCTCCTCCCGGGGCGGCCCTGGGCGCGCGTCGAGCTCGTGCTGCCGTGCGCTCACTGCGGGCAGGAGTTTCCGCCGCGGCCCGAGGCCCTCGAGGGCCCCGCGGTGTGCCCGCACTGCCAGCAGGCGACGCACGTCGAGCCGGCGTGGTGGGACGAGGCCGTGCACCTCGCGCACGCCGTCGTCGACCTCGCGCACCCCGATTTCACGCGGCAGAACGAGGCCCTCGGGAGCTACAACCCCTTCGCCGACGTGGGGCTCCGGGAGCCCTTCGCGAACCTCCCCAGCGAGCGCCTGCCCATGCAGTCGCCGATGCGTCTGCGCGTGGGGCCAGGCGCCCCGCTGTGCCTCCGCTGCGGCACGCCGGTGGTGGTGCGCGTACTCACCCAGGGCCGTCAGACCACCGAGTGTCCGCAGTGCGGCGACCGCGACGCCTACGCCGTCCCGCGGAGCCTCGTCGGGCGCATCCCGGCGCTGCGCGCGCTGCTGGGGTTCGCGACCGAGAGCGCGGCGGCGCAGGGGCGCATCGAGCCGTGGTGGCTGCTCCTCGAGGGTCCGTCGACGCTGCGACCGCTGGTGGCGACGCAGAAGGACACCGCCGAGAAGCAGGCCGCCGAGCGCGCCGCGTGGGAGGCGTGGAACCTCCAGGAGCGCGAGCGTCAGGAGCGCGAGGCGAGGCTCCAGGCGGCGCAGGCCGAGCGCGAGGCCGCCGAGCGTGCGCGGAGCGACAAGGCCGCCCGCGAGCGCGCCGAGCGCGAGAACCTCGAGCGCGGACACCGTGACATGCAGGGCCAGCTCGCCGCCGCGCGGGCGCGCATCGAGGAGCTCGAGCGCACGCTGCAGGCCACCGAGGCCCACGCCGAAGAGGTGAAGCGCGGGCTCGAGCAGTCCGTGGCCGCGGCGCACGAGGCCCACCGCGCCGACGCCGAGCGCATGCACCACGAGGCGTGGTCCCAGGGCGAGCAGGCGCGGGGCATGATGGCGCAACAGGAGTCGCAGTGGCGCGCGCAGGACCAGCGCCGCCAGCAGGAGCTCGAAGCGCAGGCGCAGCGGCACACGAAGCGCTGGCGCATCGCCATCGGGCTCTGGGTGCTCTTCTTCGTGGCCGTCGCGGCGGACCTGCTCCTCGCCGTCCGATGAGCGCCCGGCGACGGCGCGCATGCGGTGTCGATGTCACGCGGTTTGGCGTTGGAATTACGGGTTTTGAGGGCGCACGATGCGCCCAAAGCTTGAGGTCGGGAGCGCCCCGGCGCGTCCCCTGAGGAGGCCGAGATGAAGCGTAGGAACGTGGTGAGGAGCTGTCGCGTCGCCCTGGTGGCGGTGTTCGCGATGGGCTGTGGGTCGACGGCGTTGCTCGGACCGAGCGACGACGCCGCGGTGGCCGTCGACAACGGCTTCGTCACGCTGCCCGACGGCAACGTGGTGCCCGTCGACACCGGAGTCATCGTCACGCCTCCCGACGACTCGGGCGTCATCACCTTGCCCGACGGCAACGTGGTGCCCGTCGACACCGGCATCATCGTCTCGCCGCCCGACGACGTGGGGGGACCGACGACCGACGGCGGCGTCATTGGCACCGACGGCGGCGTCATCGGCGTCGACGTGCGACCGGCCATGGACGTCCAGGTGGGCGTCGATGTGCCCGCTCCGGACGTGCCGATCATCGTCGTCGACGCCGGTCCCGTGTGCACCGTGCCCGGCACCTCGCTCTGCGGAACGACCTGCGTGAACATCAGCACCGACGCCGCGAACTGCGGCGCCTGCGGACGCGCGTGCGCCGCGGGCCAGCTGTGCAGCTCCGGCGCGTGCACCACCGCGTGCGGCGCGCTCACCGCGTGCGGCTCGTCCTGCGTCGACCTTCGCAGCGACAGCCAGCACTGTGGAACGTGCGCGACGGCGTGCACCGGCGGCGCCACGTGCGTGGCCGGCGCATGCGCGTGCCCCGCAGGTCAGCTCCGCTGCGGCAGCGCCTGCGTCGACGTGCGCTCGAGCACCGCGAATTGCGGCGCTTGCGGCACGGCGTGCGGCGCGGGCCAGGTGTGCTCCAACGGCGCGTGCACCACCGTGTGCACCGGCGGCACCACGTCGTGCGCCGGGGCCTGCGTGAGCCTCCAGAGCAACAACGCCAACTGCGGCGCCTGCGGCGTCGCGTGCACCGGCGGGCGGTCTTGCTCCGGCGGCGCGTGCGCGTGCCCCGCGGGCCTCACGTTCTGCAACGGCGCGTGCATCGACGTCACGAACCGCGCCGACAACTGCGGCGCCTGCGGCCACGTGTGCGCCGCCGGCCAGGTGTGCTCCAACGGCGCCTGCCAGACCTTCTGCGCGACGAACCTCGACCGCTGCGGAAGCTCCTGCGTCAACGTCACCACCGACGCCAACAACTGCGGCGCCTGCGGCCAGGCGTGCACCGGCGGCCAGACGTGCCGCGCCGGCATCTGCGGCTGCCCCGCCGTCGCCATGGGGCCGGGACCGGGCGGCCCCGGCGGACAGCAGACGCTCTGCAGCGGCACCTGCACGGACCTCGCGACGAGCACGACGAACTGCGGCGCCTGCGGCCGTTCGTGCACCGGCACGCAGCTCTGCTCCAACGGTCGCTGCGTCGCGAACTGCGGACGCGGCCAGACCGACTGCAACGGCAGCTGCATCAACACCAACGGCGACGCGGCCAACTGCGGCGCCTGCGGCCACGCCTGCCCCACCGGCGACGTGTGCTTCAACGGCATGTGCGCCTGCCCGCCCTTCGGCAACCTCACGACGTGCGGCACGGCGTGCGTGAACACCACCACCAGCGCGGCGAACTGTGGATCGTGCGGCCACGCCTGCCCGTCGGGGCAGTCGTGCACCATGGGCGTCTGCGGCTGCACCGGCACGCAGGTGCCGTGCACCAGCGGCTGCACCAACCTCGCCGACGACCCCGCGAACTGCGGCGCCTGCGGCCACGCCTGCGGCACCGGCCAGGTGTGCACCCTCGGCACCTGCCAGCCCCTCTGCGCGACCGGGCTCACGCAGTGCAACGGCACCTGCACGAACCTCCAGATCGACCCGCGCAACTGCGGCGCCTGCGGCACCGGATGCTTCGGCGGATCGTTCTGCTCCGGCGGGGCGTGCTCCTGCGCCGGCGGACTCACCTCCTGCGGCGGCGCCTGCGTGAACCTGCAGACCAGCGCCAACCACTGCGGCGGGTGCAACACCGTGTGCTCCGGCGGCCAGCAGTGCACCGCCGGTCACTGCGCCTGCCCGGCCGGCTCGACGTCGTGCGGCGGCGTGTGCCGCAACCTCCAGGGCGACCCGCAGAACTGCGGCGCCTGCGGAACCGCCTGCGGAATGCGCCAGATGTGCCGCATGGGCACCTGCATGTGACCCGCCCGCGCGGAGGTACACTCCGCGCGTGACCGACCCGAAGAACCCCTCCACGAACGCGCCCGAGGGCGCCCACCTCGACCTCGCCGGGGAGATGTCCTACGGCGAGTACCTCGGGCTCGACGCCCTGCTGTCGGCGCAGCATCCGCTCTCCGACGCGCACGACGAGATGCTCTTCATCATCCAGCACCAGACCACGGAGCTGTGGATGAAGCTCATGCTCCACGAGCTTCGCGCGGCGCGTGCGTGCGTGGCGCGCGACGCGCTGTCACCGGCGTTCAAGATGCTCGCGCGGGTGTCGCGCATCTTCGCGCTGCAGGTGCACGCATGGGACGCCCTCGCGACGCTGACCCCGTCGGAGTACCTCACGTTCCGCGGCAAGCTCGGCAAGTCGTCGGGCTTCCAGAGCCACCAGTACCGGATGATCGAGTTCGTGCTGGGCAACAAGAACCCGGTGATGGTGCGACCGCACGCCCACCACGCGGTGCGCGCGAAGGCGGTGCGCGGCGAGCTCGAGGCGCCGTCGCTCTACGACGAGGCGCTGCGCCTGCTGTCGCGCCGAGGCTTCGACGTCGGCCCCGCCGAGCGCGACTGGACCTTGGCCTACGAGCGCAGCGAGGCCGTCGAGCGCGCGTGGATGGCCGTCTACCGCGACCCCGCCGCGCACTGGGACCTCTACGAGCTCGCCGAGAAGCTCGTGGACCTCGAGGACAGCTTCCGCGTCTGGCGCTTTCGCCACCTCACGACGGTGGAGCGCATCATCGGCTTCAAGCGCGGCACCGGCGGCACGCAGGGCGTGGGGTACCTCCAGGGCATGCTCGGAACCAAGCTGTTCCCGGAGCTCTGGGACGTGCGGACCGCGCTCTAGGAGCCGTTCACCACCGCGCGCGCTGCGTGAGGAATTTCCGCGTCGCGGGCACGATGACCTCGGGCCTCTCGAGCAGCACGAAGTGCGACGCGCGGCGCAGGTGGATCGCCTCGGCGTCGGGCAGCCGGTCGGCGATGACGTGCGACTGGTAGGCGGGCGTGAGCCAGTCCCACGCGCCGCTCACGATGAGCGCGGGCACGTGGATGTGCCGCAGGTGGTGCAGCACCGAGTGCGCGTCGAGCTCCTGGAAGAGCCGCAGGTAGTTGGGGAACGTGTGCTTGTCGAAGACCTCGCGCATGTACCGCGAGAGCATCGGGGTCATCTGCGACGGGTGCGCGCGCGACACGAGCCAGAAGAGCGCCGCCGTAGGCAGCACCATCTTCGGCGCCATGACCTCGATGGCCCGCGCGAGGGCCTTGTGGTCCGCCACGGTCTCGACGAGGCGGTGCAGCCACTGCCCCGCGAACGGGAACCGCATGAACGGCTGCAGCCCCGACTGGAACACGTGCCCGTAGGTGCCGTTCATCAGCACCATGCCGGCGATGCGGTCGGGGCGCATGCTCGCGGCCTCGAGGCTCACCTGCACACCCATGCTCCAGCCGCAGAACACCGCGCGGTCCACGCCCTCGGCGTCGAGCACGGCGAAGGCGTCCTCGGCGTGGTCCTTGATGCTGAGCCGCGCGAGGCTGTCGGGGTCCGTGGAGTCGAAGAGCCCGCGGTAGTCCCAGGTGATGATGCGGTACTCGTCCTGCAGCGCGTCGACGAGGGGCTGCCACGCGTAGAGCCGGCCGCCGAGGCCGTTCGCCAGCATCAGCGTGCGCTCGCCGCGGCCGATGGCGATGTACGCGATGCGCGCGCCGTGGCGCGTCTCGACGTAGCGGGTCTCGGGCTCGTCGTTCATGACCGCGACGCTACTGCGCAGCCGCCGCACCACGGGAGTTTTTGGCGTCTCCGGGTCGCCCGCCGTCAGCGGCCCGCGAGGCGTCGCTGCACGAGGCCCGCGATGGCGCGCACGGCGTCGGTGTCGTCGTTGCGGCAGATGGAGCGTACGAGCCCGGTGCCGTAGGTCTCGTCGAAGCGCCGCGCGACGTTCGCGATGCGCCGCGACGGCCACGCGTAGTACTGCGCCGTCGTGTCGCACGCCGGCATCGCGGGGTTGTACGTGCTGCCCTCGCGGCGGCACGCAGGCACCACGCGCGTCGAGCACGCCGGGTCGATGTTGCGCTGCCGCATCGAGATGGGTCCCTCGGCGGACATCGCCACGAGGCCGTCGGATCCGTCGGGGTTCCGCCCGAGCAGCGCGCCCCAGTCAGTGCCTCCGGTGGAAGTCGTCGGGAGCTGCATCGGCACGCCGGCGAGCGCCGCGAAGACCACGTCCTCGGGGTGGCCGGGCTTCAGCGACGTGAAGCCGCGGGCCGGGTGCGCGGGGTCCATGTAGCGCTCCAGCGGCCACGTCGGGTCCTGCGCCGAGCCCGGGGCGTAGAGGTAGAAGCGAAGGTTCAGGTCGCCGCTCGCCCACCGCGAGGTGGCGCTGTCGAAGACGCTGATGGCGTCGGAGCACGCGACGCCGGCCTCGGCGAAGCGGCAGTCGCGCACCGAGCCGTCCTCCTCGTCGGTGAGCAGCACGATGGCGAGCACCGC
>CAIMWA010000632.1 GCA_903845045.1 uncultured delta proteobacterium
CGTGGCCTACGCAGACTGGCCCGGCGGGCTCTACGGCTCGCCGTCCATGTGCGGCACGCGCCCCGGCGGACCCATCGCCGCGGCGTGGGCGATCCTCCATCACCTCGGCGAGGAGGGCTACCTCCGCATCACCCGCGAGACCCTCGACACCGCACGTCGGCTCGTCGACGGGATCAACGCGATCCCCGGGCTCTTCGTCTTCGGCGACCCCGTGGGCAGCGTCTTCGGCTTCGGCTCCGACGAGATCGACGTCTTCGCGCTCTCCGAGGCCATGGAGGCGCGCGGCTGGCACCTCGACCGGCTGCAGCGCCCGTCGGGGCTGCACATGATGATCACGCCGGCGCACTCGCCGCACGTCGAGCGCATCCTCGCCGACCTCGCCGAGGCGACGGAGCTCATCCGCGTGAACGGCACCACCGCCGAGGGCGCAGCGGCCATGTACGGCGCCCTCGGCACCATGGACGACCGCGTCGCCGTCAACGACTTCATCCTGAACTTCCTCGACAACATCGACGCGCGCTGAGGGCGCGTGGGCACCGCGCTCGCGCTTGGCTTCGTCGTCGCTGCGGCCATCGCCGTCGAGGCCGTGGTGGGCTTCGGCGCGACGGTGCTCACCCTCGCCTTCGGGCTCTGGCTGTTGCCCATCACCGAGCTGCTGCCCGCGTACGTGCCGGTGAACATGCTGCTGTCGGCGTCCATCGTCTGGCGCGACCGGCGCGCGCTCGACCTGCGGGTGTTGCTGCGCCGCGTGCTGCCGCTCACCGGCGCGGGCCTCGTCGTCGGCATGGGGCTCTACCGCTGGGCCGCGCGCCCGTCGGTGCAGGTCGCCTTCGGCGTCGTCGTCGTCGCCCTCGGCGTGCGCGAGCTCGCCGGGGTGCTCCGTCGTGCGGCTGCCGTGGCAGCACCGAAGCCATGGCACGGCGCCGCGCTGATGCTCTCGGGCGGCGTCGTCTACGGGCTCTTCGGCACCGGCGGCGTGCTCATCGTCGCGGCCCTCGCCGGCGAAGGGCTCGACAAGGACCGCTCCCGCGCGACGCTCGCGGCGCTGTGGCTGCTGCTCAACGCCGCGCTCCTGGTGAATTTCGCGCGGCACGGCTCCCTCGGCGCGGCGTCGTTCGCGCGTTCGGCGACGCTGGTGCCGGCGATGATCGTCGGGGCCGTGGTGGGCGAGGTGCTGCACCGTCGCGTCGCGGCGCGGCCCTTTCGCATCGCCACGGCGGTGATGATGATCGGCGCGGGCGCGGCGGCCATCGCGCGCATCTGACCCGCGGTCAGCTCCGGTCGAGGCCCCAGGCGCGGCGCACGCGGTCCTCGACGAGGCCGAAGACGAGGCGGTCCGTGGCGAGGCCGAGGGCGACGATGACCGCCATGACGCCCAGCACCAGCGCCATGTCGTGGAGCTCCCGCCCGATCTCGAGCACCTGGCCGAGGCCGCCGGAGATGAACAGCAGCTCGCCGGCGAGGAGCGAGCGCCACGCGAAGGTCCATCCGAGGCGCGCGCCGCTCACGATGCCGGGCAGCGCCGCGGGGAGGATCACGCGCGTCCACAGCACGAGACCTCGCGCGCCCATGGTGCGGGCGGCGCGCAAGAGCAGCGGGGGAATGGTGTTCACCGCGCTCTCCGTCGCGAGGGTGATGGAGAGCAGCGACCCGAGCACGATGACCACCTGGATCGCCGCCTCGCCGAGGCCGAACCAGAGCAGCGCCAGCGGCAGCCAGCACACCGACGGCACCGCCTGGAGACCGAGCACCAGCACGCCGACGGTGTCCTTCACGACCCGCACCCGCGCGAGGCACACGCCGAGGACCACGCCGCCCGCGAGCGACACCGAGTACCCGAGGCACAGGCGCCCGAGGCTCCGCAGCACGGCGCGGGGGAGCAGCCCCGAGCGCGTGGCCGTGACGAGCGCGCGAAGCACGTCGTCGGGCCCCGGGAGCAGGAACGCGTCGCCGCCCTTAGATGCCGCCGCCCAGATCGCTCCGAGCACCGCCAGGAACAGCACCGCCCGCAGGCGTCCACGCGTCGTCGAGTTCTTCACGGATGACCTTCTCGATCTCGATCTCGAGCTCGCGCTCCACCACCGCGGCGAGGGTGGCCACCTCGCGATCGTTCGCCCCGCGCGGCCGCGGCAACGCCACCGTCAGGTCGCGCTTCACCCTCCCGGGGCGCGTGCCGAAGATGACCACGCGGTCGCCGAGCCGCGCCGCCTCGCGGACGTTGTGCGTGACGAACACCACGGTCTTGCGCGTCTCGAGCCAGATGCGCTCGAGCTCGGCGTGCAGGACGTCCCGGGTCTGTGCGTCGAGGGCCGCGAAGGGCTCGTCCATCAGCAGCATCTGCGGCTCGCTGACGAGCGCCCGGGCCATCGCCGCGCGCTGCCGCATGCCCCCCGAGAGCTCGTGCGGACGGCTGTCGCGGCTGCGCCAGAGGTGCACCATCTTGAGGTAGCGCTCCACCCGCGCGTCGCGCTCGGCCCGCGGCACGCCCGCGACCTCGAGCGGAAACTCCACGTTGCGACGCACCGTCAGCCACGGGAACAGCGCGCTCTCCTGGAACATCACCGTGCGCTCCGGCGAAGGTCCGCGCACCGCCTCGCCGCGCACCCGCACCTCGCCGGCGGTCGGGAATTCGAGCCCCGCGACGAGGTTCAGCACCGTCGTCTTGCCGCAGCCCGACGGACCGCAGAGGCACACGAACTGCCCCTCGGACACCTCGAGGTCGACCTCGGCGAGCGCCGCCGCGCGCCCCCCGCCCCAGCTCTTCGTCACCCCGCGAAGGGCGATGATCGGTTCCATTTCAATGAAAGTGCGTCTACCATGATGACGCGCCCGGCGCCAACGTCACGCTCGCGGGTAGACGATGGCGTTGTGGTACCGGGCCTCGACGCGGCCTGGGTTCTCGTAGGCGTGCGCGAGGTCGGCCTCGAAGAACACCGAGTCGCCGGTGCCGAGCTCGACGACCTCGTCGCCCACGTGCAGCCGCAGCACGCCGGTGAGCACCGTCAGGCTCTCGCAGGTGCCCTTGGCGTGGGGCTCCGAGCGCGAGAGGCCGCGGGGCGCGAGGCGGAGCTCGTAGCACTCCACCAGCGGCGAGGCGCCGGCGGGGGTGAGCGGCCGCGACTCGAGGCGCCCGTCGGCGGAGCGGAGAACCTGGGCGTCGCCGCGGCGCAGCACGCGCACCCGCTCCACGCGCTCCTCGCCGAGCAGCGACGCGAAGGGCACGCCGAGGCCCGCGGCGATCTTCCAGAGGATCGCGATGGTGGGGTTGGTCTTGCTGGTCTCGACCTGCGAGAGCGTGGCCCGAGACACGCCGCTGCGCGCGGCCAGCTCGTCGAGCGAGAGGTCCCGCTGCTTGCGGAGGAGCCGAAGGTTCTCGGCCACGCGCCGCGTGAGCTCGGCGGCCCCGATGTCGTCGCCCTCGACCTCCGGCGTCGATGCCTCGCCCGCGCCAGCGGCCCGCGCCGGGCGCCCTCGCTCGTTTGACTTTGTAGAAGGCTTCGACATAGTGAATTCCGTTCCAGGATGAAAGAAGACGCCGTGACGAAGGCCGAACGACGATACACCCTTCCCGCTGCGGGGAGCCACGTCCGAATGGGGGGTTCGCGATGATGGTGACGCCGCCGAGGGAGCGCGGAGTGACGATCTGGTTCACTGGACTGTCCGGCGCCGGCAAGAGCACGCTGGCCGAGGCGCTGGCCCCGAAGCTCGCGGGCCTCGGGCGCCGCGTCGAGGTGCTCGACGGCGACGCGGTGCGCACGCACCTCTCCAAGGGCCTCGGCTTCTCCCGCGAGGACCGCGACACCAACGTGCGCCGCATCGGGTGGGTCGCGCACCTGCTCACGCGCAACGGGGTCTTCGTGATCACCGCGGCGATCTCGCCGTACCGCGAGGCGCGAGACTGGTGCCGCCGCACCATCGGCGACTTCGTCGAGGTGCACGTCGCGACGCCGCTCGCGGTGTGTGCCGAGCGCGACCCCAAGGGCCTCTACCGCCGCGCGTACGCCGGCGAGATCCCCTCGTTCACCGGCGTGAGCGACCCCTACGAGGAGCCCGACGACCCGGCGCTGCGCCTCGACACGCGGTCGCTCTCGGTGGACGACGGCGTGGCGGCGGTGCTCGACCTGCTGCGCGCGCGGGGCTACCTCGGCGCCGTCGGCGCGTCGCGCGGAGGTGACGCGTGAGCGCCGCGAGCGGAGCGTTCCTGCCGCGGTTCAGCGACCCGGGGGACATCGACGAGTTCGTCGCGACCCTCGAGCGCTTCGAGCGCGGCGAGCTCGGCGCCGAGGAGTTTCGGCGCTACCGGCTCACCCGCGGCGTGTACGGGCAGCGCCAGGAGGGCACGCAGATGCTCCGGGTGAAGATCCCCCAGGGGGTTCTCGCGCCGGCCGCCCTCGAGGCCCTCGCCGACGTCGCCGAGCGCTTCGCCGGCGGCCACGGCAACGTCACGACGCGGCAGAACCTGCAGTTCCACTGGGTGCCGATGGGCGACGTCGAGGCGGCCATGCGCCGCTGCGACGAGGCCGGTCTCACCACCCGCGAGGCCTGCGGACCCACGGTGCGCACCGTCACCGCCGACCCGCTCGCCGGCGTGCGCGACCACGGCACCTTCGACGTGACGCCCTACGCCGAGGCCATCACGCGCTTCTTCTTGCGAAGCCCGTGGGCCAACGCGCTGCCGCGCAAGTTCAAGATCGCCGTGGGCTACGAGCCCGGCGACACGGCGCTCGCGGCCATTCACGACATCGGCCTCGTGGCGCGGGTGCGCGACGGGCGGCGTGGGTTTCTCGTGCGCGTCGCCGGCGGGCTCTCGACGTCGCCACAGAGCGCGGTGGTCTTCGACGAGTTCCTGCCCGAGGCGCAGCTCCTCGACGTGTGCGAGGCCGTGAACCGCCTCTTCGACCGCACCGGCAACCGCGAGAACAAGCACCGCGCGCGGCTCAAGTACGTGCTGCGGCGCATGGGCGAGGGTCCG
The DNA here is from genome assembly GCA_903845045.1 of uncultured delta proteobacterium. Lineage (GTDB taxonomy): Bacteria > Myxococcota_A > Polyangia > Polyangiales > SCUS01. The sequence goes on from CAIMWA010000632.1 coordinate 4,973, forward strand.
TTCCTGGCGGCGCTTCGCGAGGAGCTCGACGCCGTGCGCGCCCGCGGCGGCACCCCGCTGGACCTCTCCGTCACCACCGCCCCGCCGTCGCACCCGCCGCCCGCGGCCGACGACGAGCCCGCAGCTACGCGGGGCCCCGGCTACCTCGCGTGGCGCGCGAGCAACACCCTCGCGCAGGACCAGGCGGGGTGGCACGCCGTCATCGTGCGGTTGCCGCTGGGGGCCATCACCGCGACGCAGCTCCGCGCACTCGCCGACCTCGCGCCTCGCTACGGCGAAGGGGCCGTGCGCACGTCCATGGACCAGAACCTGTTCCTGCGCTGGGTGCCGACGGCGCGGCTGCCGGCGTTGCACGCGGCGCTCGCCGCGGTGGGCCTCGCGCAGCCCGGCGCGCGCACGGTGTCCGACGTGACGACGTGCCCCGGCGCGGAGACCTGCAACCTCGCGGTGACGACGTCGCGGCAGGCCGGGGCGGCGATCACGGCGCGCCTCGAGGGCGACGCGTCGCTGGCGCCGCTCGTCGAGGCCGGGGCGTCGACGGTGATCAAGATCTCCGGGTGCCCGAACAGCTGCGGGCAGCACCACATCGCCGACATCGGGTGGCACGGCGCCGCACGCAAGGCCGGCGAGCGCACCGCGCCGGTGTACCAGCTCCACCTCGGCGGCGGCTTCGACGAGGGCGGCGCCCGCTTCGGACGGCAGATCGTGAAGGTCCCCGCGCGGCGCGTGGCCGACGCGGTGCCGCGGCTGCTCTCGCTCTACGCGAGCGACCGGCGCGACGGCGAGACGCCCGCGGCGTTCTTCGCGCGGGTGCCGTCGAAGCGGGTGCACGAGGTGCTCGACGACCTCGCCGTGCTCGACGACGCCACGCCCGACGAGACCTTTCTCGACCTCGGACAGACCGAGGGCTTTCGCATCGCCATCGGCGA